>JAJBWD010000244.1:0-17785 GCA_032907345.1 Bacillota bacterium
TACATTGGCGTCCGCATGATTTGAAAATTCCATATTTACATTTGGCCGCCGAATAAGTAAAGTTACAGCATTAAGTGCTTTTTTTAATTTTTCAATTTCGCCAGGCTCTCTACAATCAACAAAAGCCACATGAGGAAAGCCCTGTATATCAAAAAGCTTTATACCATTCTCAAACTTTTCTATTTGATTCTCGACTGAGTGGAGAGAATAATCATTAAATTCAGTAAGTAAATCTTTTAAATCGCTCAAAAATTTTCTATTGCGCGGGGTCTTAGTCCCATCCCAACCAATAGTAGTTGCAATCTGTTTAATTGGATCGATAGTAGAGTAAATAAGACACATCTCTGATCCAATTATATCTTCACACATATGCTCAAAAGTAGTCTTACCGCTTTCGGGCATACCATTCACAATAACAACTTTTAGCTTTGAAGTAAGCGATTTATCCATTTATTAAAAGCCTCCTAATAAAATACCAAAACTGTTTCTTCTACAAGTTCGCCTGATTTAATCTGTTCTAACATTTTAATCCAATTGCGGCCGTCCTATAAAAATCTCTTTAACCAATCATATTTACTTAAACTACTTATTATATTATCTAATGGTTCTTCGGGCATTTTATAATATCTAGCTTTCATATAATAATTATATATATTTGGTATAGTTAATGCAGCTACAGACTCTACTATTTCTGGTTTTAATTCTCCAATTTTTTTTAGAGCTTTAACCTAACCAGTAATATAATATGTATGAGTTTTCTTAAAGAACTCTGCACTATCAACAGATCTAGTAAGTGAGTTTTTATTACTACGCCAATAATATGTAATATCCTATATTTGCGCGCGGTTCTAGGTACAATTCCAAGCAATAAGATTAAAGTTTGCATCCTCGTCGGTTTGAAGCTCTGGCAAAAATCTAATATCATTATCTTTTAGATATTTAGTACGATAAATTTTCCCATGACGCCAAGTAACTGTATTACTATCATAGGGTATAACTATATCGCTTTTATAATCTTCTTCTCTTATAAAACCACTTCTAACTATATCAAACTAACTCTATCTTATAGCTTTAAACAAAACCGAAACAGCTTGTGGCATTAACATATCATCAGAGTCTAAGAAAATCAAATATTCACTTTGTGTTGTAGCCAATATATTTTGACAAGCCGCGCCTGGGCCGCCATGCTCACCATTTATAACTCGAAAACGAAGACCGCGTCTTTGATATTCTTCAATTATATCTGAGTAGTCTTCCCCGTCACCATCAATAGAGAGGCAAACAATAAAATTTTTCTTTGTCTAGGAAACTAAAGAATCTAAAGCGTCTGGTAAAACCTCTCTTGAATGGTATACAGGTATACCTATTTCAATCATTTTTTACTTCTCCTATAATAAGTATTATAAATTTGTTCTGTTATTCCTTTTCCAAAAGATTCTTCAACCTCTTTTATAAATTGAGGTACTTCTATAAAACATATTCTATTAGAATCGCTTAATTTAAATCGTATCGCGCGCACATGAAGTATATATTTTATATAAATGTATATAATAAAATTTTTTGTAAAAATCAAATTTTGAGAAAAGGTTGAATAATTACAAAATGTCCTAATAAACCATAAATGTGATTTATCACGTAAATTTACATATTTTAAACCAAGTTCTACTCCGCGCGCTGTACGATTATACATAAGCCAACGGCACGCAGTGGTATTAACAGTATCAAATTTTTTATAATCAATTTTATCCATAAAATCACCTATTATTCTATTCTATAATAAGTATACCACAACTTTGACACAAAAGCAAATTTTTAAAGAAATGTCTCTACTTTTTTACTTATGTTTGAGGTGATATATGTGAAGAAGGATAAGATGTGGCTTGATAAAGGGCAATCTTAGCAATCACTAAAGTCGAATGTAAAAACTGAGACTTCTAAATCAAATATAGATGTGACAACAAAATAGCCACATGAAGAAGTTACTTTACCTCAATCTTACTTTAAAAACTATAAAGTAAAAATAACTGCTTTATTAAGAATACGGCGCGGGCCTGGTCTAAACTATGAATAGGTTGGATTAATACCAGCTAACGAAACTTGTCGTATTATAGAAGAACAAGATGATTGGGGCAAAATAGATGAAGAAAAATGGATTAAACTTGAGTTTACTTAGAGAGTTTAATATATAAAAGGAGGGGACTAGAAATGAACTCATGGAGAAGAGGTTCTACTCCGACTAATATTTTTAATTTAAATTTTGATTTAACTGATGCTACTGTTTATGTAACATATTCACAGAAAGGTAAAGTCATAATAGAAAAAACTAATTCAGATATTATAATAACTGAAGATAGCGTCGTAGTACCATTAACATAGCAAGACACTTTATAGTTTGCGGTCGGCGATGTTGAAGTTCAAATACGATATGTAAAGCAAGACGGTACTGCTGATGCTTCTAATATAATGACTATTTCTGCTACAAAAATTTTAAAAGATGGATTAATTTCATATGTTTAATATAACGTTTGGCTCTTAGAATTAGCCGTTATAGGTAAATTTTGGCAACGGAAATTCTATAAAGCCAACTTTTTCTAGTCCTAAAAATTAGTAGTTATAGTCAAGTTTTTCTTAGAATTAGGAAATAAATAGTACAACCTCTTAGTAGACATTTTATACTGAAATTATGAGTATAGTTAATAATATAAGACAAAACTATTCTTCTGTATATTATGATACTAAAGAAAATTGGAACTCATAGCCTAGTTTAAAAGCCGAAAGAAAAGCTATATATATTTATTCTAATTAGTCATATATTGATAATGGTGAAGGTGAACAAATTCCAGTACCCGCAATTAAAATAGGTGACGGAACTTCATATTTAATTGATATGCCTTTTGTGAATAATGATTTAATGATTCAATTAGGAAATCATATAAATGATAAAATCGCTCATATAACTGAAGAAGAGCGTATTTTTTGGAATAATAAGGTTTCTTGTTATGAGGACGATGAAGATAATGAAACTTTAGTATTCTCAAAATTATTTTTTAAAACGGAGGATTAATTATGGCAGAAAATGACAGACTTTATATATCAAAAATTAAAGTGCCATCCTCTAATGTATATTACCTAAAAGACGAAGAAGCCAGGGAAGCCATTGAAGCATTAGAAAGCGCCCATGAATCTGATATACGTGATATAATTAATAAAATTACAAATGGAATGCATTTCCTTGGTACAGTAAATAGTGCTCCAACTAGTGCAACTGTAGTAATCGGCAGTACAACTACTTCTGCTATCCCTGGTGATATAGTATTATTTGGAACAACAGAATATTTATGGGAAGGCTCAACGTGGGAAGAATTAGGTGATTTAACTGCACTTAGTACTGATGTAATTGTTACCCCAAGTGGTACTATCTCATAGCCAACTTTTTATGGCGCGAGTTCTACTGTTACAATTACAGTCACTGATAACTCTAGTGGCAACTACTAGCCAAAAGGTTCAATATCTACGCCAACCTTTACAGGAAGCACATCAACTTTTACTGGTAGTTACTAGCCTGCTGGTACTATTTCTACTCCAAATTTTAGTGGTAATGAAATTACATTAAGTACAGATTACTAGCCTAAAGGTACAGTATCTTCCCCAACTTTTTACGGTAATGAATTTACATTAAGTACAAATTATTAGCCAGCTGGTAGTGTAAGTATTACACCAACAAACTAGAATAAAACCGCTGCAGTTAGTTCAGCGTCAGGGACTGCAACATATACTCCTACAGGCACTGTTACAGTTACACTTTCATCTAGCGCAGGATCTACTGCATACATAAATGAACCAACATCTAAAAATGTAATTGGAAGTGTTTCTGGTGTATAGCCTACATCTACTGAACCTAGTAATAGTGTGCAATACTGTACAGTTAATGATGAAACTTTAAATCTATGCTACTTAGTAGCTTCTCCAACAGTCTCCATAACAACCACTTCTAAATAGGTAAAAACTGGAGACATTGTTTATACAGTTTCTTCTGCAACATTTAGCGGTGATCCTGTACGATTAGTAACTGGTAATATAGCAGTACCAACCAAATTTACTGCCACTTTTACTGGTACAACAGCTATAATTTCTGTTTCTGGTACGCCTAGTGGTTCTATATCTGAACCTAGCTTTACTGGTACTACTGAAACAATTATAATGAAAGGTACTCCAAGTGGTACTGTCAGTAAGCCTACCTTTACAGGTACAACAGCTACTATTTCTGTTTCTGGTACACCAAACGGTAGTGTTGGTAAGCCAACCTTTACAGGTACTACAGTACAAATTGATGGTGTAACAACAGCAAGCGGCACCATTAGTACACCAAGTTTCTTTGGAAATCAATTGCATATTACTATTGTTTCTGCTTAATGAGGAGGTATTATTATGAGTGATATCTCCTCAGTTAGAATGCCTAATAATGAAGTTTATGATTTAAAAGATTCTTATACACGAGATTTATTATCTACTAATACAACCACTATAGCAAATACGAATATAGCTTCCTTTGAAACTAAATCTGTTTAGACTTTAACAGATCTCACCATTAATATCGAGCCTGTGCAAGATTTGCACGGGTATGATAATCCATGGCCCGCGGGTGGCGGGAAAAATCTTCTCCCTTTCGAGCCTATATCTACTACAATCAGTACAGTATCCCTTATCATTGATGATTTTGGTATCGCGACCATAAATGGAACTGCCGGTAGCTCGCTGATAACCTTCGGATACAACTCAAACGCTTTAATGTCACAGATCGCACCTGGAAATTATTATTTTACAGCGGGGCTTGCCGTTACCGGAAGTTCGTCAACATGGGACGCAGGTGTGTGGGATTCAACGACAAATCAATACGCTAAGAAATGGAATGGCACAGCTGGGAGCGTGTCATATGGGACAACATACGTTGAGTGCAAAATTGAAGAGGGGCACTCGTACACTGTTTTATTACACCTTAGAGCCAATGCTAATGCGCAGAATCTTGTTTTCAAGCCTATGCTTGTTCGCTCTGGTGAAACCAATACAACGTGGGCACCATATGCCAATATCTGCCCTATCTCAGGGTGGAGTGGGATGAATTTAGCAAGGACTGGGCAAAACATCTGGGATGAGCAATGGGAGGATGGGTACATTGACAGTTCTGGAGTGCTTACCCCGTATGCCTATGCTATTCGAAGCAAAAACTACAATATATGCATTCCAGGTGCGAGTTACTACTATTTCAAGCCCCAAGGAATGACAGGATTCTCTGTGTGTTGGTACGATGAAAACAAAACCTTCATAAGCAGAGTTGCTGATAACGTCTATCCAACTGCTCCTACCAATGCACGATTCTTCAAACTGTCACTGTATAACTATAAATCATTCTATGCAACTTACAGTAACGACGTAGGACTGAACTATCCTGCATCTGAACTTAACTACTACCCGGGACACATTATCAATTTGAACATCACTTTGCTGTCTGCCGCTGGTACAGTCTACGGCGGCTATATCCACGTTGGTACGGGCGGGACGGCGCAGTTAGTAGTGACACACGCATATAAAGTGTTTACTGGAGATGCTTCCGAAGGTTGGACCGCACATCCTAGCATAGCATCGTGGTTCTATATAGATGGGGCATTAGATGACCCGTATATTAATGCTACATTAAGCGGATTCGCTTTGTGCAATACATATGTGTAGGAAGCGTACAGTTCAGCTGGGGCATTGACTAACGGGGAATTTGCCATAGGTACAATAAGTCAAACGCAAATACGACGTCTTGCTATTAAAGATACAAGGTTTTAGACCGCAGACGCATTCAAAGCAAGCCTTGCATCAAATAATCTACAATTGGTCTACAAACTCGCCACCCCCATCATCTACACCCTCGACCCTATCATCGTTAAAGCGGTTCTCGGGCAGAATAACATCTGGGCAGACTCTGGCAATATTTCAGTAATATATAGAGGTGGCTTAGTAGCTACTTTAAATGATACAGCTGATATACAAGAAAAATTAAATAACTTACATGAATCCGACATAAAACCCATCATAAGTAAAACCTTTACTGGAGTAATTGGTACCGCCAATGATTTCAGTAATGCAAGTTTTTATTTTGGTAGTTTTAGACCTACTACTTTTTAGGATATGTGGACAATTACTTATAAAGTTACGGCAATTGCAGCGGGAGATTCAAGAGCAAAAGGTACTTTTCTAGTTTCCATTAATGGTAATCAAAGTTCTTTAATTTCTTATTATTCATGGAATGCAGTTTTAAATAGTAATTATAGATCTATTTATAATAATATACTCTATAGACTAACATCCACGGGATATACAAATGGATATGGGCATACTTTAGGTGTTAGACTTTAGTCTGCCTGGAATCCAACTACTAGTGCAAATTCAAGAACCATCACTATCGATATTATAGAATGTATAAATTGCGAATTTACATTTTTTGATAATATGGTAAAATATGCTTCAATACCTGGAACAGGAAGCACTAATTATACTGGATATTCTGAATAGAACGCTTACTCTAATGGGCTTTAGGAATCCGGCGATGCTGATACATATGATCGTCTGCGTGCGGCAGTAGCATATTATAAAATAGGTAGTAATTTAAAATTTAATGGTTATACTTTATTTGGCAAAAATCGTAATGATGAAGCCGAGGCTTTTTCTATTTATTCAACGTCAACTACAAGTTCTACCAATAGTATAACAACTTCAAGAGTCTATAATTCTGCGGGTTTTGATTGGAGCAAAGGAATTTATTATAATGCTGGCTCAGGATTTACGAATGCAAGTGCTAATAGAGATGTCGATGTTTATTTCTCTATGTCTAATATAGATTTTCGTTATACAGATAATGGCGTGGCTAATGCATCAACCGTAACAACTCTAAGTTTAGAAGCTCGGAAACCTGTTTTCTTTAGAGGAACTATAGGTTCTGATGGATTATTTTACTTGGCTCCATTAACCGTAACATATAATAGCGCTAGTTATCCACGAGCTTGGACACAAGATATTCCTACAACAGAAGATGGTTATGTTTATTGGTTTATAGGATATCCTTATTATAATGCCAGTTATATTGGTGGATATTAGATTGATCTATGGGTAGATAATAAATTATATTGGTATAAAGATGGAGCATTTAGAGAATATATTTAGTCAAACATTGAAGCTCTCTCTACTGATCTCGCACCTGTGGAGGCAAGCAATACCGCTTCCGCGAATCATGCGCAAGGCAGTTATCTGGTATAGGGCGGGGTGCTTTACGAAGTCACAAGCGCTATTGCATCTGGAGAAACAATTACTCCTGGAACAAATGTAGTCGCAAAAACCGTAACTGATATAATAGATGAAACTAATACAGAAATTTCCAATGAAAAAATTTCTCTTATAGCTGATCATTCCATTTCAGGAAGTGCAGGATGGTATAAATTTTTTGAATATACCATTCCTGTTGGGTCGTCTAGCAAATTTAGACTTCTTATTACAGAAACTTATCAAAGCAATAGAAGTGGAATTTGGTCTATATATTTAAATAATTCACCTACCGCCGGGCTTACCACGACCGTAAATTTACTAGATGGCGGGTCTACTTATACTTATGATAATTTGTATTACAACTTATCTGGTAATGTATTTTCACTTTACTTAAATAAACATTCAAATGACAATGGTTTAGCAAACATTCAAGTTATATCTTCTTTTAATAGAGATGGTACATTATTTGATTTATCATCTTATTGGACTAGTACTAGTGTAGCTGAACTACCTTCAACTGCTATTGTATCTACGAATAAACCCTCAGTTACTAAAAATCCAACTTTAAGAATAACTGGTAGTCCTGGTTGGTATAAGTTTTTTGAATATCCACTCGATAATGGTACAGCTATTTCTTTTATGCTTTCCATAACATTTACAGGAAGTACCGGCCGTGCGGGTATTTTAACTGGAGGATTTACGACAAATAGTAATGGTACATTAACTTATTCAGGTTTAAATTGGTTAACTCTTGATGGTTTATATTCTCTAGATAGAGTTAGATGGGAATTTTCTAATGGTATATTATATTTATACATAGAAAAAACTATATCTGCTTCTTATAGTATGAATGTATATATATTATCAGGTTAGAATATATCAGGTTCCTATTTAGATATATCTCCATATTTTGCACTAGAAAAATTAAGTGCTGAACCTACAACCGCTACCGCAACGACAGCTTCTATAGCTAATACAGCAGCAAATGCGATAGAGGATAACAATGGTAAAAATATTTCTACTTATCTAACCAATCTAGAACAATCTATAGCAACAGTAGAAAGTAGTTCTACAGCTTCTACAAATTATTCTGTTGGAGATTATCTAATTCTAGAAGGACAACTATATGAAGTTACTTCTGCAATTAGCTCAGGTCAGACTATAACTTCAGGAACTAATGTATCTTCTACCTCTATAGAAAATATTATTTCTAAAGCAACATTAAAAAAAGGAACAATAACTTTTTCAACTTCTTGGAGTGGCTCAAATCCATATACACAAACAGTTACAGTTTCAGGAGTAACAATTACAGCAAATAGTTCTGTTAGCTTACAACCTACTGCTACTCAATTTAGCCAGTTATTAACTGACGGAGTAACTGCAATAATAATTGAAAATAATAACGGGACTTTAACTGCTAATTCATTTGGAGCATATAATTCTACTTCAATGACTATTTAGTGTTCTGTAGTGGAGGAACAATAATGAGTATTATTGGAAAACCTCTTTTAATAGGAGCCAAAAGTGGAACTAGAGAAGTATCTGCTACTGGCTCTTCTGATGATTTATCAATTAGCTTTATGAGTAATGGAAGTCCCATTAATAATCTTGAAATGAATTTTGTAGCAGAATAGGCTGGAACAGGTACCCCTAGCCTGAGTAATATTCGTCCTGTCACTGTTCGATATGGAGTGGATATTTCAAGAACAGGAAATATTTATAATAAACTTCAAAATCCTATAGAGCAGGGTAACATTTCGTCTTCCTCTGGTGCTAATAGTACTACAAATAGAACAATTCGACTCAGAACAAATACTCACATATAGATTACTCCTGGTAATACATATACACTAAATACAAATCTATATGAAATTGTTGGATATTATTATGACTCATCTAAAACATTTCTTTCGGGCGCGGGATTTGGATGGGTAACTGCTCCTTATACTTTTACTGCCCCATCAACAGCCGCTTATATAAGATTTGTTTTTAGAAATAGTACAAATACCACAATCGTGCCTGAAGACTTTTTATATTTGACTATAAATGGTACGGTAATAGATAATTATTCTTGGAAGACAGAAGTGGGAGGAATAGCAGAAGCATAGTGGTTAACCGGTGCGCAAGAATTATATGTAACAAAAATGGCTTATATATTTGACGGAACTGAATCTTGGAGTCAGTATGGAACTGCAGGTACTACTCGTTTTTATAGATATCAAATATCTGGATTAGCTTCAACTGCTAGTTTAGATAGAGCAAGTTCACATTATCCTAATGCTGGTGTTACGACTAGTTCAACAAATATTGGATTCTATGCATATAATGATCCATTAAGAATTTAGTTTAGACCTGATTTATCGTAGATTCCAACCTCAACCGATTGGAAAACTTTTTTAGCAAATCAGTATGCTAATGGGACTCCCGTAAGTTGTTATATTACTCTTTCTACTCCAAAAACCTATTCTAATATTCTATCTTATGATCCAGTTTCTTTTATTGGACAAAATACATATTCGGCTAATGGGAAAAGATTACTTATAGATTATAATAGCCCCTATATAAATTTTATATCCTGAAGGAGGATAATAAACAATGCAAAGAAATATTTTTATCGTAGACGCAATTATAGTAGATACTAATGGTACTTTTAATCATGTCAGTGGATATCCAAAATTATTTGATAGTCATCATTATGATGATGATATTGATAAAGCTAGAAAGCGTGCTGAGGGTGATTTTTCTGAGGCATGGGGTGCAATGTGTAAACGAGATGATAGATAGCTTCAAACTGTAACCTTAGAATCTGCTGATGGTTTCTAGATTGATAGAAAATCAATGGGCCGCATTGCTGATTTACCGGACCCCGAACCTGAACCAGAACCTGATTTAGAACCCGAGGAAGAATAAAAAGAACCGCTCCATTAAGGAGCGGTTTTATTATTTACTTTTTTAGCCATACTGCACATTGTATCAATTAAATTACTAATAACTTCCCAATCTATCTCATAATTTAAAGTGCCTTGCACAGCCTGTAATTCATTCATAACCCATTCTTTGCGGTCTGCGCCATTTTCAAAATTTGACTCAGCTTCAACCATTAGGCTCATAACTAATTTTAATACATTATTCCAATTTTTTTCCTATACGCTCTTGCGAACATATTTTATTAATTCTACACTCAATGGAATTAGAACTAAAAGACCACTTAAAATTGAAATAATGGCCTATATCCAATATGAAAATTGTCCCATATTTATTTCCTCCTATTTAATATTCTAAAAATAAGTAAAAAAATTTGACTTTCTCTTAAAAATTTGCTATACTTATAATAGAAGATAATATTATTAGGAGGAACAAATCATGGATTTTGATCCAATTATTGCATTACTTCCAGATACTTTATTAGATACTAGATTACCAGACCCAACAATGTTAAAATATTATGAAGATATAACTAATCGAACTTTTTGGTTAAATGATGAAGTTAATAGTGATCTAGTATATGAACTTACTCATTATATAATTAAATTTAATAGAGAAGATAAAGATATAGACCCAATAGATAGAAAACCAATTTATTTAATGTTTGATAGTCCTGGCGGCAATATAGATGCATATGCTTCAATTTGTAGTATAATAGAATTGTCAAAAACACCTATAATTGGTGTAGCAATAGGTATGGTAGCAAGCGCAGCATCATTAATTTATCTCACCTGCCATTTGCGGCTGGCCTTAAAGTCTAGTTATTTTATTTTGCACAAAGGTTCAGCGACATTAAATGGAGACTTTGATAATATAATGAACTCTATTGATGATTATAAAAAAGAAGTAAATAAAATGGTAGACTTAATTATCTCTCATTCAAATTATTCACGTCAAGAAGTTGAAGAACATATAGGAAAAGATTGGTATGTTCGTATGGAAGAAGCAGAAAAGAAAGGATTGGTTGATGAAATAATAACAAATATAAATATGGTTCTTTAATTTTATAAAGAAATAATAATACTTCTTTACTTTATATTAGAAACCTGGCAATATAAAAAGAGGTAATATAAATGCCTTATGATTTTAGTACAATCTAGGAACAATTAAATAATCTTTAGCGGCAATATAATTAGCTTGTTAAAGTGAATCCAACCCCTTCATAGGGGCTTTCTTCTTTATCAGTAGAGCCTCCTAGTGTTCCGCGTTAGGTTCAATATGTCGAGGGAATGGCAGGCGCGCGAATATATCAATAGAATATGATGGCAAACTCTTCTGAAATAATTTTAGATAGAAATAAAGATTATTTTTACTTTGTGTCAAAAGATGCAAATGGTACTCCTGCAAGAAAGATCCCATGCGGTCCATTTCAAATTGATGAACAACAGGAAGAGGAAGAGCCTATTCTATTAACAAAAAGAGATTTAGTTGATTTTAAAGAAGAAATTATTCAGTTAATGAAGCAACAAAATACCGCTCAAGTTCCAGCCATAACTAAAGGAGGTAAAACAGAATGAACAGTTTACTAGGCGGCTTTGGAAATAAACTTCTAAATTCAATGTAGCCAGCAACGTCTACTCCTTAGATGCAGTCTGGACAGTCAATGCCATCATTACTTTTACAAGCAATCGGCGCCGCTATGCGTGGGGAGAGTCCATAGGATTTTATGCGGAATCTTGCTCAGCAGCATCCGCAATTAAAGCAGTATGACTTCTCAAATTTACCTCAAACCGCGCAACAAGTATGCCAACAAAATGGCGTTAATATGAATGACGTTATAAAACAAATTGATAATATTGCCGGGCCTTTAACCAAGTAATCAACCAATAGGTTGAAATATTTAGTAAAGAGGTATAGTATAATGAATCCAAATGGTGGAATTAGTTCTTTCTTCGGTAGTGATTGGCTTGGTGCTTTCCTAATTATTGCTGTATTATTCGGCGGCGGAGGCAACTGGTTCGGAGGTAATCGTGGTTACGATAATGCCGTACAAGAAGCCATAAACAATTAGTCAACTCAATAGGGTTTGCGGGATGTATTACTTTCAAGTGCGAACAATAATTATGAAACCGCACAGCTTATTAACGGTCAAACTAATGCTTTATTACAGTAGAATTATGCTAATCAAATTAACGTTGTTCAAGGATTTAACGCTCTATCACAAGCCATTTCTTAGCTTGGATACTAGATGGATCAGTGCTGCTGCTCTATTAAAACTCAAATGCTCCAGGATAAGTATGAGAATCTTGAAAATCTGTATCGTACTGCACAGAATGATATTTCCAATGCGAACTAGAGCCAGTACCTGCTAAATGCTCTTGGCCGCTTCGTGGCTTATCCTCCTCTCACCACCACAGCAGCTACATCTACCACTTAATAGGTGAGAATATGGGCGGGTATATACCCGCCCAATTTTTATATTAAGGAGGATTATTATGAAAATTATTAAATATTTATCAGAACGAATTGAAGAAGAATTAGGTGATGCTGAAGGCTATGCTGAAAAAGCATTAAAATATAAAGAAGATTGGCCTGAAGTAGCAGATGCTTTATGGATGATTTCAAATGAAGAAATGAAACATATGCAAACATTACATGGACTAGTTACAAAAATTATACAAGATTACAGAGCCAAAGAAGGGGAGCCTCCAGAGGCAATGATGGCTGTTTATGATTACCTACACGAAAAATATATTGACTGTGCAAAAGAAGTAAAAATTTTACAGGAAATGTATAAGAATAGTGGCTATTAAAGGCTTTTAGGTTCGGGGGACTATTTATACATATTAGGATAATAATATAGCCCCCGAATTTTAGAAATAGACTAAATATTCAGTCAATGATCTTGTAATATATGATGGGATTTTATATAAGTGTAAAACTGAGCATATATCTGGTTTAGTATTTAATCTTTTAAACTGGGAAGCTGTAAATATAAGTAGTTTTTTAAATAAAGAAGTAACATAGGTTATTCAAAATAATATTACTAATAATTTTAATAGTGCGCGGCCTAGTAATTATGATTTTTCTCATATTGATGATACTAATGGATATTTTATCGAACAGTTAGAAGATGAACATACTATTAGATATAATATTACTAAAGATGAATAGGGAAGAATAAATAAAATTACAAATACGAGCGATGGATTTGAAACAGATATTATTTGGCCACCAACATTAACTAATATAGAAATAAATTGGTTTGGAACTACTGGTGAATATCAAGAATTAATTGATAATAATATGATAGATCCAGATACTATTTATTTTATAGAGGAAACATGATATTTTATAATAATATTAAACGAGAATAGATTTTTAATAATGATGACCAAATAATTGCTATATACAAAAATAATAAACAATATTATCCTCCTAAGTTTAGTGATTTAATTAATTGGGACATTTAGGTTAGCGAGGGGGCTGCTATTAGAATTAATAATAGTGGTTTTACAAACTATGTTTCAGTTGACACAAAGGTACACTCATATGAATTATTATCATTTGATCTGAAAGAAAAAACAATCCCCGGTAACGCATATAAATTTTCTTTTAAAATGTCTCATTCAAAGTATACTACTATGTCAAATTATGGTTATGATGCTGGTTATATTCTTGCAGAAGAAATTCCAAATGGACGATTAGATAGAATTTGTCTAGCACATACTGAAGCCTTTACCGGAGCTGAAATTAATGACTATCTATATGAATGCACATTTACAGCTCCTGATTCAGAATTCTTATACGCAATAATTTCTTTTTATTGTGTAAATGATGGTACAAATAATACTAATTTTGAAATAAAAAATATAAAATTAGAGGCTATACAATATGATAACTAAATTAAAATATATTGGAAGTAGTGGTACTTAGTATATAAAATCTGGAATTTACCCAAATGCTAATTATACCATTGAAGCTTGCGCCGCAATTAACCGTTCAACTTCTAATTATGATAATATTTTTGGAGCGGCTAATGCTTCCGGTTCTAGTGCTGTTCGGTTAGCCATTAGATTTAGTAATGGAAATAATGGTTATCCAACTTTTTTTCATAGTAAAGACAATACTACAGCTTATAATTTTACTAATATTAACAGTTCTTTTTTTTATAAAAACACAATAAAAGATGTTTTTATTACTTATAAATTAGCTAAGAATATTGCATATATTAATAATGTTAAAGTAGCTACCCTCGCAGCGTCTACGAATAGTGAACCTTTTCCAAATGAGCTATATTTTTTTGCTGGGAATTTTGCCAATGAACCTGCAGATTTTGGATATTTTAATATTGCTTATATAAAAATTTGGAATGAAAATGATCAATTAATACATTATTTTGTTGGAGCAAAAGATGAAAATAATGTCGTTGGTCTTTATGATATAACAAATGATACTTTTCTTGAAAATGCTGGAACTGGTGATTTTATAGCTGGACCAGAATATGATTCTTTAACATATATTACAAAAAATGGGGAATATACTCTACCAGAAGATATATCTTATCCTCCAATTAGTGTTAATATTAAAAAAATTGGAGTAAAGGGAGTAGGATATGTAAATACTAGTTTCCTTCAAGGATTTGCAGTTGGACGGTCAGTAAAAGGAATACCAGAAATAATATATAATAACATAGAAACTATACAAATGGATACATCAGTTAATATTAATTTAACGAATTATACTTTTTTAACAAATACATTAGTTACTACAGAAAATCCCACCATGGGAATATCTATTAGTTATGCTTTGGAGGAAACATAATGGCAGGAATATGGACTCAAAATTGGGAATCAGTAAAAAAATTAAATATGCTTGGATATACAGATTCAGATATAAATCCGCTTACAAATATTCTTGGGAATGCTATTTCAGATCCCGCTGATACAACCAAATATTCTTTGGCTGGATGTACACCACTAGGAATTTATGGCGAATATGACACTGGGACAACTACAATTATACCAAGTCATTTAGTTATTAGATTAGGTAAAGGAACTGATACAACCTTATAGGGCTTTAATATGTATGATTTAATTGATCCATATAAAAATTATAGTGGTAGCGGTTCAGTCCCCACTACTTTTAAATATCTTAATATAATGAATCAACCTATATTAAAAAATAATTTAACTTTTACTAGAATAGTTAGTATATATACATAGAATATAACCAACTCATCTGCTCAAATAACTGAATGGGGCATAGTACATAGACTTAAAAGACTTAATGACGACAATCTTACATATTATAGTTAGGCAATAGATCAAAGTTCTATTCTTTTATATCATGAATTTCTTGAAAATCCAATTACTATTTTGACTGGACAAGGTGTAACTCTCAATTTTGAAATATCAATGACACTTTCAGATTTAGCTTTAACTTAAAAAGCGTAGGCATTTTGCCTACGCTTTAACTATATATAATCAAAATATCTCTTGCTCGTGTCGCCGCGACATATTTCAATCTAATTTCTTCTGGCTTACCATTCCATAGTTTATAATTAACTACATACTTCCAAGCAAGTCCTTTACTAGAATGAGCAGTTAAAACTTTAACTTTATTTACTTCCATTATTTCTTCTAACTGCTTTTTATTTAAATCACCTTGTTTAAAAGTAATACAAGGTATATCATTATCCTCTAAATCTTCCATAATCCAATCGCATTCATTATTGGTTCTACAAAGTATAGCCCAATCTTTTAATTCGCCATTACTTTGTATCATATTAAGTAGATGCTTTAAACTATATTTCTCTTTAATAACTAATCCTCGAGTAGGCCGCATCGGAATTGAATTATCGGCCATATGACCCTTCTTTAAAAGCCCTTTTGCAAAATTAAGTATATCTGCACCATTACGGAAATTTTCATTTAAAGAATAAAGAGTTGCATTAGTTTTATCTAAATACTTTTTTAAAAGATCGGGTCGGGCGCCTCTAAAACCATATATGCTTTGGTTAAAATCGAAACAACAAAAATAATGTGGTGGCTCTAGTTTATTAAAAATAAATTCAAGTTCCTTTTCGCCACAGTCTTGTGCCTCATCTACGCATACATACTCATAAGCATGGGTTAAATCAATATTTTTACAAAGATCAAACAACTTATCAAAATTTTCTTCTTCTGCAATTTTATTTATATGCCCACCAAGACCCTTCTTTGAAAGAAAATGTGCGGCCAAGGCATGAATAGTACCAATAAAAAGACCGTCTTTATAATCTTTTCCAAGCCGTTCTATCATTTCTTGCGCAGCCATGCGTGTAAAAGTGATTACCGCGATAGAACTTGGATCAATACCCTCATTCAATAAACATCTTACCTTTTCAATAAGAGTTGAAGTTTTAAGTGCGGCCGCACACGCTGTAACACCAATTCGAGGTTCCGGCGCATTAAGTATTATTTTTTGAAGTTCTGTTAAATTCATATTTATCCACCACTTTTTATATTAAATCCATATTTATCTGTTTCAAAGAAGTTAATATAAAATTTTTCCCTTTCATTTAATTTATCATCTTTGACTTCTTCTATAATAGAAAATGTAAAATTGTCCCAATCATTATATAATGCATCATGTACTGGTTGACGCTTTATTGTACCTATACTAAGAGAATTTTTTATATGATCAGTCCAGCGCCGAGATACTTCAGCAGAAGTTTTACCTATATATTTTTTATTATCTGAAATTCTTTCAATACAATATATTACATTTTTTGGAACTTTTGAGCCAAAATTATTATTTATCATTTGATTAAATGGGCGCTGTATGTATTCAGTCCATATAAGTTTATGAAGAATTTCTTTATTATGAATATTTGGTTCTATTGAAATTAAATAATGTATATCTGCCTTTGCTGAATCAGAAAGATTTATACGATGAAAGTCAATTGTGTTTTGAAGCTCTTCTTCACGCTTTATTTGTTGATTTATAGAATCTTGTTTTGCTTTCCATTCATCTAAAGTAAGTTGAATTAAATTTAATTCTTCTTCTTTATTTTTAATTTTATTCTATATTAAATTTATTTCATTTTCAAATTTCTATGTTTCATGCTAAAGAAGAAGCTAGATTTGATTCTGTTGCTGTTCAAGATTCTATTTTAACTTTGCTTCTTCAATCTATTTTTTAAGCTCTACTTCCGCGGCCAAGCGCTTCTGTTCAGATAGCAACATATGGTCTGTTCTTTCCTATGCCTCGGCCGCCCTCTAAGTAGCAACTTGTAACTGTTTATCAATATCAAGAAGTTTATCTTGTAATTTATAATATTCATCTTCAGAAGTTTTCTAAGCATTTTGAAGAGAGGTTAAACGCGATTTTTCAATATCAATTTCTTTATCAAGCGTTTCTTTTTTACTCTCAAGAGTAAAAATTAATTGTTTTATGTTTTTAAATTTCTTTTGTAGGAAAAAGCTATATATAAAAAGTCCACGACAAAGTATTATAAAAACTATTGGTAAAATTAAATTTAAATATTACATTTCTCCTTCCTATAATAAAA
>JAJBWD010000245.1:0-4076 GCA_032907345.1 Bacillota bacterium
AAAAAATGATTATTTTGCCGCAGATAAGGACGGAGTAACCTATGTAAATAAAGTATGGCCGGGAGATGCAGTTTATCCGGATTTTTCAAGCATCGATACCAGATTATGGTGGGGGGACAACCATCAGGTCTTACTGGATGTTAACGTAGCAGGCATATGGAACGATATGAATGAACCGGCAGGATTTAATGGACCTATTCCAGACAGCGTCCAGTTTAAAAATGATGGAAACCCTGCAGATCACAGCGAAATCCATAATGTATATGGACACCTTATGAGCAAAGCAACCTATGAAGGACTTAAAAAATACTCAGGGAAAAGGCCTTTTGTAATTACAAGAGCCTGTTATGCAGGAACTCAAAAGTACAGCACGGTATGGACAGGTGATAACCAAAGCTTTTGGGAACATTTAAGAATGGCAGTTCCCATGCTTTTAAATTTAGGACTATCCGGAATTGCATTTTGCGGCACAGATGTGGGAGGTTTTGGCTTTGACTGTACAGCGGAGCTTTTATCCAGATGGACGCAACTGGGCTGTTTCAGCCCGTTATTTAGGAATCATTCCAGTACTCAGACTAGAGACCAGGAACCTTGGGCCTTTGATGAAGAAACACTGAATATAACAAGAAAGTATATAAAATTAAGGTATAAGCTGATACCATATTTATATGATTTAATGTGGCAGTGTGAAAACACAGGCCTTCCGGTGATGAGACCTTTAGTTCTGCATTATACTGATGATGAAAATACCTATGAAATAAATGATGAATTTTTATTTGGAGAAAATATTCTTGTGGCACCTGTAGTTGAACAGGGAAAAAGGTACAGAGGACTCTACCTGCCTAAGGGAGAATGGGCAGATTACTGGACAGGAGAATATATAAGAGGTGAACAATATATAATAAAGATGGCACCCCTTGATGTTTGCCCAATATATATTAAAGCTGGATCAGTCATTCCAAATTACCCTGAACAAAATTATATAGGCGAAAAGAAAATAGATGAATTAATATTAGATATTTACCCCGGCAAAGGTAAATATACTCATTATGTTGATGACGGTGAAAGCTTTGATTATAAAAACGGGAAGTTTACTATATATGAATTTAAAATAAAATCAAATAAAGAAACATTAATAGATATAAAAAAATCTTGTAATTATTTTAATTATAAAACATTTAGAATAATTTATAATTTAAAAGATGTAAAACAGGTATATTTCAATAATAAAAGGATTGAATTTGAAGCAAGCAGCAGAGGAATAGTATTTGTTATACCTGCCGAAGAAGGAATGATAAATATTATCTAAAAAATATTGGCGGTGGAAATTTATTTCATCGCTATTATTTTTAACTAAGGATATTTCCTGAATTTAATAAAATTTAAACGTTTTTACTATATAATTTAATATGGTCAGTGAAAAACGTGAACAAATAAAGCAAATAATGTTGATAATTGTCGTAATGTATAGTATTATTTATGTGAAATAAAATTAAATATTTGCTCTCATATAATTCTGATAATATGGTTTGGAAGTTTCTACAGGATAACCGTAAATTATTCTACTATGGGGGATTATTAAATTATGCCTTAATTTAATATCTCCTTCTATTTTTGAGAGTAAATCAAAAAGAAAGGAGACATAAATCATGAATTTATGGAAAGACATTTTAGCAATTTTAAGTGTAATTCTTAACGGACTTCCCCAGGGATTACTGGCATTATCCTTTGGATTTGCATCAATCCCAACAGCCTTCGCATTTTTAGTTGGTGCTGCAGGTTCAGCCGTTACAGGCTGTGTTGCTCCTATATCATTTCAGGCTGAAACAATAACACTGGCAGGAACTATAGGAGATAATCTTAAGGAAAGATTATCAATGATATTCTATGGGGGTCTGATTATGACCTTTATTGGATTATTTGGACTTATGGGCAGGATTACAGATTTTGTAGGACCTGTTATAACATCAGGAATGATGGCCGGAGTAGGAATAATGCTTACTAAGGTAGCTTATGGAATGAGTAAGAAAAACAAAACCGTTGGTGCCATATCCATAGCATCCGGAATTATTACATATCTATTTACAAAAGATCTTGTATACACAATAGCAATATCAGTTATATTATCAAGCATTGTTTACAATGTAATAAATAAAGGTGCAGTTCACCCTGTAATTGAAAGAGAAAAAATAGAAAGACAGAAGATTTCATTTTCTGCTAAAATTCTAAGGGGCGCTATGGGCATGGTATGCTTAAACATTGGTGCCAACATAGCGTTTGGAAATATTACTGGACAGCTGGCAAAACAGAGCGTAAATATAGACCACCTGTCAGTAATAAGCTCACTGGCAGACATGGTTTCTTCATTCTTTGGCGGCGGGCCGGTTGAATCAATAATTTCTGCAACAGGTGGAGCTCCTCACGCATTAATCGATGGAATAGCTATGATGACATTGATGGCAGTAATTTTATTTGCAGGACTTCTTCCTAAGATAGGAAGATACATTCCTACTGAGTCAATAGCCGGATTCTTATTCGTACTTGGTGCAATTGTAACAGTTCCTGTAAATGCAGCAGCAGCTTTAGCTTCAACAGCAGCAAATGGTACATTAATAGGCGGAGTTACAATGACCGTAACTGCAATAACAGATCCTTTTATAGGAATGATTGCAGGGCTATTATTAAAATTATTCCTGCCTGTTATAGGATAGGAGAGAAAAATGGATAATATTTATGAAATTAATATATGCGGAGTAAAGCGCAGACTCCCAATTATTAAGATTAGTGATAATTTAGCTATTGCCAGCTTTGTAATACTGGGGGATACTGAGCTTATAGTAAAAACAGCTCCAATACTGGCTTCAAAACTTCCGCAGGTTGATATTCTTGTAACTGCAGAAGCTAAAGGAATACCCCTGGTTTATGAAATATCAAAGCTATTAAACATGAAGGAATACATAATTGCAAGAAAAAGCATAAAGCCTTATATGAATAAACCCATAACAGATGAAGTAGTTTCAATTACTACCCAGAAAAAGCAAGTCTTGTGCTTAGATGGGAAAGATGCAGAAAAAATCAAAGGCAGGAAAGTTGCAATAATTGATGATGTTATAAGTACAGGGGAATCCTTGTCTGCCATAGAAAGATTAGTAGAAAAAGCAGGAGGAGTAATAACTGCTAAAGCTGCTATTCTTGCAGAAGGGGACGCAGTAAAAAGAGATGACATTATATTTTTAGAAGAATTACCATTATTCCCAATAGAATAAAAACAGGTTAAAGGAGAGTTCAATTGAGCTCTCTTTTCATTTATACACAAATAGATATCACATTGCAAGTTTTATCTGCTTTTCTCGCCACTATAAAATTATTGACTTGCATCATATTTATGTTATGTTATACTAAAATTGTTAATTATTAAATATTAACCTAGGATTAAACTTTAAGGAGCTGCTGATGGATCAAAAATATGTTTTAGACAGAAAAAAAGTAATAAAATTTTTAATAATTTTTGCCAGTATAATTTTGTTTATATTTATATCATTTAAATCAATAAAATATCTTGCTCCTTTTATTTTAGCTTTTATCTTAGCCTCAATTATTGAGCCTTTGGTAAACTTTCTTACCAATAAAGCAAGAATATCACGAAAAATAATATCAGCAGTTACTGTTGTTGCTGTAATGGTACTTCTTGGCACTATTCTATATTTTGCAATATCAAAAATTCTGATAGAAATCAGAGAATTGATACATACTACTCCTTATTTTATCAGCGAATTATATAAAAATATCGATTTAATTAATTCAGGCAGCAATAAATTTATAATCGGGCTTCCGGAGGGATTAACAAGGTTTATAAGAAGTGGTATTGAAGGCTCATTCAGTACAATGGAAAGCGTATTAAAAAGCATTTTCAGAGCTATATTTGATTATGCTATATCACTTCCATCCACTTTAGTTTTTATAATAATAACAATTCTGTCTACGTATTTTATATCCAGCGGCAGAAATGAGTTCCGCAGCAGTATTAAATCTAAAATTCCTGAAGATTTATACAGCAATTTCAGTGGTATGAAAAA
>JAJBWD010000246.1:0-5232 GCA_032907345.1 Bacillota bacterium
ATAAAAAAAATGTTATTATCTTTAATAATTCATATGAAGCAGATAGGTTTATTAATGATTTAAAAAATAATAAATTTTATAGAATGATTTAATAATTACTAATATTATGCACTAAAGGGAACCTGATGGTTCCCTTTAAAATGCTCCTTTTTTAGTTTA
Source organism: Bacillota bacterium (assembly GCA_032907345.1). Classification (GTDB taxonomy): domain Bacteria; phylum Bacillota; class Clostridia; order Clostridiales; family Clostridiaceae; genus JAJBWD01. Next base: position 160 of record JAJBWD010000246.1, read on the forward strand.
TAGTTTAATGATGCAGAGATTCCTGTCTGGATTTTTCTTCTGCATTATAATTTTTAAATGACAGGAATAAGAACAGCAAACATAGTGATGCCATCCATATCAGCATAAAAATATTTTGACCATATATAATATCGCCATAGGGTGATATTGCTATTTGTCTTGCTAAAAGAGCATTGATTAAGTTAAATCCAATTGTATTCATAACTGTAAACAGAAAAAAAACAATTACAAGCAGCCATCTTTTGTATATAAACAGAAAATTAAATTTTGATTGTAATCGTGATAAAATCATGTATTTAGGCAGAAAAAGAAGGCATAAGATTATAGTTGAAAATATTACATTAATTAATAGTGATAAACCTGCCATTTTATAGGAACTCAATGCGGTAAATCTAAAAACAGTTAATGAAGCAAAAACAGAAAGAATATTTATCAGGCGCTGAAAAAAATAAATCAGGATATACCCGCTAAGAAGCCAAAGAAATTTTTTCAGCCAAATTACATTAAAATTGATTTTACTGAATTCACTGCTAAGTAAATCAACTGAACCTATTCTGCTGCAGGCAACATAAAAAGCCTCTTCCTCCGTCAAGGTATTTTTCTTCAGTGTATCGATTTCATCTAGCAAGTGACTTTCTAATTCATCTATATCAGCTTTTGTAAATGAATTACTGTCAGCAAGTTTTCTCCTCCAATTTTCCAAAGACATTTCTAATTGAAACATTTGAACACCTCCAGATATTATTTAAGGTATTATTTACTGTCTGCCATTGAGTCTTTTCTTCATTCAAGGCTTCTAAACCTGCTTTTGTTATTTTATAATACTTTCTATTTCTTTCGTCTACGATTTTCCATTCGTACTCTATTAAACCGCTTTCACATAACTTTTTTAATACAGGATAAATGGTACCATCCTTCCAGATAATTTTATTATCCGACATCTCCTGTATATTTTTTATGATTTCATAGCCATAACTTTCCTGTTTTGCTAAGAATGAAAGTATAAGCGGTCTGGATGATGCTGCAATTAAATCTTTTGATATCAATAAATACACCTCCTTACATAGAACTTCTATGTATATAGTTTACATAGAAGTTCTATGTAAGTCAAGTACTTTTAGGAAAATAATTACATTTTATTTTGACTGCTGCCTGCTACTAAGCTTATATGGTATAGGTTGTTGTTTAGGAGAAAAAACAATCGTTACTGGTCTTATTATACGCACTAAAGGGAACCTGATGGTTCCCTTTAAAATGCTGCTATATTTATGCTGTATGTGCTTCCATTTCTTTTAGCTTTTCCTGAACCTTGTCTGCACGGCCTTTCATTAATATTGATATTAACAAGAAAACTGCAAGTGCTGCGGCAAGTATTATAACGTCCTTAAATATTATCATGTTGTCTGATCCGGAAATAATTTCCCTTAAAGCTGATACACAGTAAGTAAATGGCAGATATGGATTTATCACTTTAAAGAACTTTGGAACAACCTCCAGTGGGAAAGTTCCGGCACAGGATGTAAGCTGTAATATTAAAAGCGCTATTGATAACAGTCTTCCTGCCTGTCCCAGCAAGAATACAAGACTTTGTATAATTGCTATAAATACATAGGACATGAATATATTAAACAAGAAGTAAGCTGCTATATTGTGTGGTTTTAAGCCTAACATCAAAACTACAATGCTAACAAGCACTGCCTGCAGAATTCCAATAAAACCATAGGATAAATATTTACCTGCAACTATGGAAGCGGATGATGCCTCTATGTCGTCGTCAACCTTATCTGTAATTACAAAGAACATCATTATAGCTCCAACCCACAAGGATAACGGTATGAAATATGGAGTAAAGCCTGTTCCATAATTTTTAACCGAATTGATTGGTTTTTCATCAAGTATAACAGGAGAGGAAACAAACCTGCCCATAGTGCTGCTGTCATTAACAAGACTTTTATTAATTTCATTACTGCCGTCCTTAAGTTTGTCATAAAGCTCTTTTGAGCCATCCTCAAGCTGAACCATTCCATCATATAAGCTTCCTGACCCGCTGAAAAGTTTCTGTACTCCATCGGTCAGCACAGGTATGCTGCTTTTTAATGATGCCAGTCCATTTTTAAGGCTTAGTGATCCATTATAAAGAGGAATCATTCCATCTTTAACTAATTTACTGGAACCTGCATATAGAACTTTGATTCCATTGTTTAAATCCGGCATTTTGCCATATAAGGTACTGATTCCAGTATTAAGATCAGATGCACCGCCGCTGATCTTTGTTATTCCTTCATTTAACGAAGCTGAACCTGATGCTGCATCTGCTATACCCTTGGAAAGCTGTCCCATTCCATCACCAACGGCAGCAACTCCGCTGGTCAGTTTTTCAGATGATGGCAGTAACTGTCCGTTTAAAGCTGCTGATACCTGACTGGTTCCTGACGCAATTTTTGCTGATGCAGGTACCAGTGAGGAATTAACCTGTTCTGATAAAGAGGTTATTCCGGTACTCAAACCTTGAGTTCCTATACTTAAATTTGCTGCACCTGCCTGCAGCAGCTTTATCTGTTCTGCCGCTTCCGGTGTATTAGATGCTGAAAGTATTGCTGAAATCTTTTGAATATCGGGATCATTTTCAGCCCCTGAATGATTTTTAATATAATCCTGAAGAGCTGCTGCAATTCCTGTCTGAGTGACTTGAACATTAGTTACCATCTGATTTACACCATATGAAACTGATTTTGCACCTGCCGCTACACCTGCTGCTCCTGCTTTTATCCCCAGGGGGTTCCCGTTACTATCAACTGCAGTTGTATTAAGAGCAGTGTTTAATGTGTTTATTCCCTGGTTTAGGGCTTTTGCCCCTTCATTTAATCCTATTGGGTTACCATCTGAATCTTTTTCAGTAGTTGTTATGGCATTACCCAGATTTTTTAAACCTGAATTAAATGCATTGATTCCTTCTTTTAACCCTAAGGGATTGCCAAAGCTGTCCTTAGCATCAGTTACTATCCCATTGTAAATAGAATTTACTCCAGCACTTGCAGCTTTTAATCCATCATTTAAAGTGCTGCTGCCGCTTTGGGCATCTTTTAAAGCACCTGCAAGTTTGTAAGAACCATCATTTAATTTGCTGATTCCTGAAATAAGCCCCGGAACCTGGCTGTTAAGCGACCCTATTCCCTGATTAAGCGTAGACGCACCAGTCTTTGCATCTCCAAATCCCCTGCTTAAGCTATAAGAACCTATATAAAGTTTTGATACTCCATCCGATAATTCGGGTATTTTGTCATTCATCTGCTGAAGGCCAGCTTTTAATTCTACGCTGCCTTCTTTTGCTTGAGTAATCCCCTTCTACAGTTCATTTCTTCCGTCAGCAGCCTTATTTATACCATCCTTTAAATCATAAAGGTTGTCAAAGGTTACTTTTGTATACTCATCAGTAATATTTTTAGAAATCTCATCTTTAAGCTCTAAGGCAACTTTACCATCTACCTGAGACCCTATAAAGTTTTTCTTATCATTTGATGAGTAAATTATCTTTGGCTGCTCCGGTTTGCCGTTTTTGGCACTTAAAGACTTTTCAGAGAAATCCTCCGGAATTATAAAGACAGCATAATAATCATTACCTTTAAGACCTTTTTCAGCCTGGCTTAAAGTTGTAAATTTCCAGCCTATTTTATTATTCCCCTTTAAGTTATCAACAATATCATTACCATAATTTACAGCTTTACTATCTTCTGCAGCTCCCTTATCCAAGTTTACAACTGCTATTGATACATTCTGCAGTTTGCTGTATGGATCCCAGAAAGCTGCCAGGTATAATAAACTGTAAAGAAGAGGCACAATTATGATTGCTACAACAGATACTCTTATAAATCTGTTTTTAAAAATACCGGAAATGTCCCTCCAGGCTATTTTGAGAAAATTCATTTTATCACTCCCTAGCAAATACATTTATATACTGACTGTTCAGTATATACTGACTGGTCAGTTTTATTTATACTCTCTTACATACAAAATGTCAATGAACAAATTGTAAACAAAATTATTCTTAAGTAATCTTGGATTAATTAAGGCGTAAAAAAAGAAGGCTGAAATAATTTCAACCTTCTGAGTTTAAGCTTATGCTTCAATTCCTTTTAATATGTAATTTGTAAGATTATCCACAACCTCAGCTACTTCTTTCTTGTCCTTGTTAATAAGTTCATATACCGCAGCTGAGCAAAGGGTTCCAAAAAAAGTATAGGCCATGAAAGATGCTTCTCCATTTTTAATTGTCCCTTCAGCCATTGCATTTTCAAGATACTTTTGAATCGTTACTATATAACTTTCAATATAATCCCTGAGCTGAATTTGTCTTATTTCTTTGCCCCAAAGCTGGCTCATGACAACTTTAAAAAAATCCCTGTTTTCATATACTAAGTTAAGCTGCACTTTGCACATTATTTTTATCTTTGTAAGAGAATCCTCAGCTTTAGAGGCTTCATCTTCCATTTTATCTTTTATAAGGGTCATTCCCTCAGTTATTATATATTTAAAGATTTCTTCCTTGCTATTAAAATGATAATATAAGGTTCCCTTAGCAACCCCTGCATTGGCAGCAATCTCGTCCATTGTAGCGCCATCATACCCACTATCTGAAAATACTTTTATAGCTGAGTTAAAAATACTCATTTTAGTACTATACACTATATCACTCCAAACATATTAGTATATGACCAGTCAGTATAATTATTACAATTTTATTATACTATTACACATGCATTAAACAATAGCATTTGGAAAAAATATTAATAGTGAGCTAAATTTTATGAAATTAAGCTATTTTCTATATTTCCCTGGTTTCCTTCTCAAGCCAGCTTCTCTCTTCTTCATTTAAATAAGGAGAAAGTTTTGCATATACATCCTTATGGTAAGTATTCAGCCAGCTCTTTTCATCTTCTGTAAGCATATCCTTATCGATTCCATCTAAATCAATAGGACAATAGGTTATGGATTCAAATTTCATAAACTGGCCAAACTCTGTTTTTTCATCCTCCAGGGTCAGCATCATATTTTCAGTCCTTATGCCGTGCTTTC
>JAJBWD010000247.1:0-7469 GCA_032907345.1 Bacillota bacterium
CTCAGATGGCAAGAGCTGCAGGAATGCATCTTGTTATTGCAACCCAAAGGCCTTCTGTTGACGTTATAACCGGTGTTATAAAAGCAAATATACCTTCAAGGATATCCTTTGCGGTTTCCAGTTCCATAGATTCCAGAACCATTCTGGACTCTTCCGGAGCAGAGAAACTTTTAGGAAAGGGAGATATGCTTTTTCTTCCTATAGGAGAATCAAAAGCCGTGAGAATTCAGGGAGCTTTTATCACTGAAGATGAGGTTGAAAAAGTAGTTGACTTTATTAAATCACAGGATAATAATGCTGAATATAAAGATGAGCTTATAGAGCAGATGGAAAGCAGTGAAGCCTCAGAGGATTCGGAAGGCAGCAATCAGGATTCTCTCCTTGAAGAGGCTGTGAGAATTGTAATCAATGCAGACCAGGCATCCACCTCTCTTCTTCAAAGAAGGCTGAGAATAGGCTATAACAGAGCTTCCAGGATAATTGATGAGATGGAAGACAGAGGCTTTATATCAGGAAGAGATGGCAGCAAACCCAGACAGGTACTTATTACTGAAAATGAATTTGTCAATTATTTCCAAGGGAATAATTGATTGAGGAGGATGAATTAAAATTTATAAATTAGGATTAATCAATTTAGGCTGTGACAAAAACAGAATAGATTCAGAAATAATATTAAGCAAATTAAGCAGAGAGTATGAAATAACGAATAATGAAAGTGAAGCAGATATTATAATAGTAAATACCTGCGGCTTTATAGATTCTTCAAAAGAGGAGTCCATTAATGCCATCCTTGAAGCTGCTAAGTTCAAGGATAATAATCTTAAGGCTCTGGTTGTAACAGGCTGCCTGTCCCAAAGATATAAAGATGACCTTTTAAAGGAAATCCCTGAAATTGACATAATGCTGGGAGTAAATGATTATGATAAACTGTCTAATGCCATAACTAAATATATATCAAAAAAAGAAAAATCAGTTTATGTAACCTACAGTGACTCTGTCATAAATACTGGAAGCAGAATATTAACTACCTCAGCAAAGACAGCATATCTCCGAATAGCAGAGGGCTGCAGCAATTTCTGTACCTACTGTATAATTCCAAAAATAAGAGGAAGATACAGGAGCAGAGATTTTGATGATATAATAGCTGAAGCGGAAAGTTTAGCTGAAAATGGAACCCGGGAGCTTATTCTTATAGCCCAGGATACATCCATATATGGAACCGATCTTTATGGAAGAAAAAGAATAGCTGAGCTTATAAAAAGGCTCTCAGAGATAGGCGGCATAGAGTGGATAAGGCTTCTTTATTCCTATCCTGAAAACATAGATGAGGAGCTTTTATATCAGTTTAAAAATAATAAGAAGCTGCTTCCATACATAGATATGCCGATTCAGCATATTAACAGCAGAATATTAAAGCTGATGGGAAGAAGAACAAGCAGGCAGGGAATAATTGATGTAATTAATAAATTAAGAGAGGCAGTACCTGACATAACAATAAGAACATCCCTTATTACAGGTTTTCCCGGTGAGTCAGATGATGAGTTTAATGAGCTTAAGGAATTTTTAAAGGAATATAAACTGGAAAAAGTCGGTGTATTCAAATACTCCAGAGAAGAGGATACTCCTGCCTATAATTTTAAGGATCAGATAAGTGAAAATGTAAAGGAAAAAAGAAGAAAAGAATTAATGCAGAGTCAGCAGAGCATATCCAGGGAAATTAATCTGAAAAAATATAATAAAGTATATAAAGTACTTGTAGAATCTTATGATGGGGTATATTATAAAGGGAGAAATTGTGAAATGGCTCCAGAAATAGATGGCAGTGTTTTTATAAAAAGTGATGAAAGTTTAAAGTATGGAGAATTTTATAGTATTTTAATAACTAAATCTTTAAATTATGATTTAATAGGAGTTGTTACCGATGAATTTAGCAAATAAAATCACACTACTCAGAATATTATTAGTTCCTATTTTCTTAATTTTTATAGCTGTTAAAATACCTTATGGTATATATATAGCTACGTTTATATTTATCGTCGCATCCCTTACCGATAAATTAGACGGTTATATTGCAAGGAGCAGAAACCAGGTTACCAGATTTGGCAAGCTAATGGATCCCTTAGCTGATAAACTTTTAGTAACCTCTGCCTTAGTATCTCTTGTTGAATTTCATATGATTCCGGCCTGGATATCAATGATAATAATTGCCAGAGAGTTTGCTGTAACCGGTCTCAGGTCAGTAGCAGCTGCAGAAGGAAAGGTAGTTGCTGCATCAAAGCTTGGCAAAGCAAAGACAGTATCTCAGGTGATTGCAATAATTTCAGCACTTATCAATATTAATCAGAAGCATCCTGCATTTACTTACCTGTTTTATATGACAATGGCCGTTGCTGTAGTTATAACCATTGTGTCAGGGGTAGATTATTTTTATAAAAATATTGAATATATTAAGGCTGACAAATGATTATAAATTATATTTAAGACAATAATTTAAAGGAGGTTAAACATTATCTCCTTTTTATTGACTAAATTTAAATTTAGTATTATAATTAAGCAGAACAGATGTTCGAAAGAAAGGAAGTGGGCCCTATGAATAATGATAAAATGAAAGCAATTGAAAATGCCATGAGTCAGATAGAAAAGCAGTTTGGTAAAGGTTCTGTTATGAAGTTAGGTGAGCACAGCACTGTTAATGTGGATGCTATTTCCACAGGATGCTTAGAGCTGGATATAGCTCTTGGCATTGGAGGAGTTCCAAGGGGAAGGATTATCGAGGTTTTTGGACCTGAATCCTCCGGTAAAACCACTGTAGCATTACATATTATAGCTGAAGCTCAGAAAAATGGAGGCGCTGCTGCTTTTATTGACGCAGAGCATGCACTTGACCCATTATATGCAAAAGCTTTAGGAGTAGATATAGATAACCTTATAGTATCTCAGCCGGACACCGGAGAGCAGGCCTTAGAGATTACTGAAGCTCTCGTCCGCTCCAGTGCCATAGATGTTATAGTAATCGATTCTGTTGCAGCTTTGGTTCCAAGGGCTGAAATAGAAGGAGAGATGGGAGACTCTCACGTAGGTCTTCAGGCAAGACTTATGTCACAGGCTCTCAGAAAACTGGCGGGAGTTATTAATAAATCCAAGTGCGTTGCAGTATTTATAAATCAGCTAAGAGAAAAGGTAGGAGTTATGTTTGGAAATCCTGAAACAACTCCTGGAGGAAGAGCACTTAAGTTTTATGCCAGTGTACGTCTTGATGTAAGAAGAATAGACAACATTAAAATTGGTGATTCAATTGTTGGAAACAGAACAAGAGTAAAGGTTACTAAAAACAAAGTTGCTCCTCCCTTTAAAAATGCTGAGTTTGACATAATGTACGGTGAAGGAATCTCAAAGGTAGGTTCTGTACTTGACTGCGGAGTTAATGAGGGTATTGTTCAAAAAAGCGGAGCCTGGTTTTCTTATGGCAGCATGAGATTAGGCCAGGGAAGGGAAAATGCAAAACAGACACTGAAAGAAAACTCAGATTTATGTCTGGAGATAGAAACTAAGATTAAGGAAAAATATAATCTTCCTGTACCGGCTAATGTAAATAAAGAAGTAAATGATAAAAAAGAAGCTTAAAATATAATTTATTAACTTTTTATAAACGCAGGGCTATCCTGCGTTTGTGTATTTCTTGACATAATCCCAAATTTAATATATGATATATACAAATACTGGTTTAACATATTCTAATACCTTTGAATATATATGACATCTTCTGTGCTAAATTTATATAGCAATTAAATAGCAAGGAGGTGTTAGATTGAATCACGATCAAATTATACTTATTGTAAGTTTTGCCATTGTTATATTTTTAGGATTAGTAATTTATTTTTATCTTAGAAAGAGAATCGCAGAATCAAAAATAGGTAAAGCTGACGAAGAATCAAAGAGAATTATTTCTGATGCACTTAAAGAGGCTGAAACTGAGAAAAAAGAAGCTATCTTGGAGGCAAAGGAAGAAGCTCACAAATTAAGAAATGATTTAGAAAAAGAAATTAGAGAGAGAAGAAATGAAGTCCAAAGACTGGAAAGAAGATTAATTCAAAAAGAAGAAACACTGGATAAAAAGAGTGATTTATTAGAAAAAAGAGATGAAAATTTAAACAAAAAACAGCAGAGTCTTCAGGAACAAGAAGAAAATATAAATCAGCTCTATGAAAAAGAAAGAGTAGAACTTGAGAGAATTTCTGGTCTTAATGAAGAGCAGGCAAAAGAACTTTTGCTGGATGAAATCAGAAAAGAAGTCCAGCATGATGCAGCAAAAATGGTGAAAGACATTGAAACAAGGGCCAAAGAAGAAGCAGATAAAAAGGCAAAGGAAATTATAACTTGTGCAATTCAAAGATGTGCAGCAGATCATGTAGCGGAAACTACTGTATACGTTGTTAATCTGCCAAATGACGAAATGAAGGGCAGGATTATAGGCAGAGAAGGACGTAATATAAGAACACTGGAAACTTTAACCGGAATCGATTTGATTATTGATGATACTCCAGAGGCAGTTATTTTGTCCGGTTTTGATCCTATAAGGCGTGAAGTTGCCAGAATAGCTCTTGAAAAATTAATTGTTGACGGCAGAATACATCCTGCAAGAATTGAAGAGATGGTGGAAAAAGCTACAAAAGAAGTAGAAAATGACATTAGGGAAGAAGGAGAACAGGCTACATTTGAAACAGGTGTTCATGGGCTCCATTCTGAGCTGATAAGATTACTTGGCAGGTTAAAGTACAGAACAAGTTATGGTCAAAATGTTTTAAAGCATTCAATTGAAGTTTCATATTTAGCAGGGCTTATGGCTTCAGAGCTTGGACTTGATCCTACTCTTGCTAAAAGGGCAGGACTTCTCCACGATATAGGAAAAGCTGTAGATCATGAAATTGAGGGTCCACATGCTTTAATAGGTTCAGATATTGCTAAGAAACATCATGAGACCCCAAAAATTGTCAATGCTATTGCCGCTCATCATGGTGATGTTGAATCACAATCCATAGAAGCAGTATTAGTTCAGGCTGCAGATGCTATATCAGCAGCAAGACCCGGAGCAAGAAGAGAAACATTAGAAGCATATATTAGGAGGCTTGAAAAACTTGAAGAAATTGCAAACTCTTATGAAGGCGTTGAAAAGTCATATGCTATTCAAGCAGGTAGAGAAGTAAGAATTATAGTTAAACCAGATCAAATTGACGACTTGGGAGCACTGGAACTTGCCAGAAACATGGCTAAAAGAATTGAAAGCGAGTTAGAGTATCCAGGTCAGATTAAAATAAATGTAATAAGAGAAACCAGATCAATAGAATATGCAAAATAGGAAATAAATCCTCTTTATTATGTAAATTTTAGAAAATTTACAATAATAAGAGGATTTTCTATTATTATGTAGAATATTATAAGTAAACGTTTAATGCATTTCTATGGGGAGGTTATAATAATGGAAGTATTAAAAGTATCAGCAAAATCCAGTCCTAATTCTGTAGCAGGAGCATTAGCAGGGGTTATAAGGGAAAGAGGAGCAGCTGAGATTCAGGCAATCGGTGCAGGAGCCATAAATCAGGCCATAAAAGCAATAGCAATAGCAAGGGGCTTTGTAGCTCCAAGCGGCATTGATCTTGTATGTGTACCAGCCTTTACAGATATTAATATTGATGGTGAAGAAAGAACTGCAATAAAATTAATAATAGGTCCAAGATAAAGAGCCTGACAGGCTCTGTTTTTTTTGCTGAAGGTAATATTTCATCATTTAGATTTACATATATATAAATTAATGATAATATAAGAATAATATTTAGAACTGGAGGTTTTATAATGATTTTGTCTAAAAAAATAAGTAGCATATCTCCTTCTCTGACTTTAGAAATAACAGCAAAAGCAAATAAGTTAAAGAAAGAAGGAGTAAAGGTTATTAGTTTTGGAGCCGGTGAACCGGATTTTAACACACCGGAAAATATTCAAGAGGCAGCAATTTCAGCAATGAAAAAAGGATATACTAAGTACACTGCTGCATCCGGAATTGCAGAACTTAAAAAAGCTGTATGTGATAAATTATATAAAGATAATAATATAAAATATAATGAAAACCAAATCGTAATTTCAAATGGTGCTAAGCAGTCTATAGCAAACACTCTTCTTTCTATACTGAATCCTTCAGATGAAGTCTTAATATCTTCTCCTTACTGGGTAACTTACCCTGAACTTGTTAAATTGGCCGATGGAGTTCCTGTTTTTATCCCTTCAACTGAAGATAATTCTTTTAAAGTTACAGCCGAAGAATTTGAAAAATATATTACTGATAAAACAAAAGCTATACTTATTAATTCACCTAATAATCCAACAGGGTCAGTTTATACCCTGGATGAACTTAAAGGTATAGCAGAGCTGGCAAAAAAATATGACCTTTTTATTATTTCTGATGAAATATATGAAAAGCTTATTTATGGGGATGAAAAACATATATCAATAGCTTCCATATCTGAAGATGCTTACAGCAGAACTATTGTTATCAATGGAGTATCAAAATCTTATTCCATGACCGGATGGAGAATAGGTTATACTGCATCTTCTGCCGAGATTGCAAAGCTTATGGGAAGCCTGCAGAGTCATTTCACATCAAACCCAAACACAATAGCACAGTGGGCATCATTGGAAGCTATAACAGGAAATCAGGATATGGTTTATGTGATGAGAGATGAATTTAAGAAAAGAAGAGATTATATGGTGGACAGAATTAACAAAATAACAGGGATTTCATGCAAAAATCCTGCCGGTGCATTTTATATAATGATGAATGTTAAAGAAATAATCGGGAAAAAATATGAAGGAAAAGAGATAAATTCAGCCTTTGAATTTTCCAAGCTTTTATTAGACACAAAAAATGTAGCGGCAGTCCCCGGTGAAGCTTTTGGAGTTAATAATTATCTAAGACTATCCTATGCCACATCTATGGAAAACATAATTAATGGTTTAGACAGGATAGAAGAACTGATAAAGCAGATTATATAACTATATTTATATAATAATTTGTGATATTATTATCATTGAGGTGATTATATGAGTAAAGAAATCAGCCTTGGGATGCCTATATGCGGAAAGGTAATTGGATTAATCGAGCTAAATGATTATTTATTCAATAAAAAACTTATGGGTGACGGAGCTGCTATCATTCCAAGTGATAACACTGTTTACTCCCCTGCAGATGGTGAGATTAATCTTATTTATGAAACAAAACATGCTCTGGGGATTAAGACATTTGATGGCATTCAAATTATTATTCATATTGGATTAGATACTGCCAGGCTTCAGGGAAAGGGGTTTACCTTATTTGTAAGTTGCGGAGACCTGGTTAAAAAAGGAGATAAAATATTAAGTTTTGATTTTGAATACGTTTCACAAAATTCTTCTGTTGAAACACCGGTAGTTATTGCCAA
>JAJBWD010000248.1:0-10179 GCA_032907345.1 Bacillota bacterium
ATCCAGGCCAAAATTTAGTACTTTTTTCATACTTTCCCTCTCAAATGTAAAATATACTTATATTAGCATAACAAAAAATAAAATTAATATAAAGGTTAAAAATAAGCATAAATTATTATTTCATAACTGATTTTGTTCAAATTTAACGATTAGATTTTTATTTATCTTTAATTATCTCATGATTATTATAAATTCCATAATTATTCATATTATTATTATAGCATATTATGTAAACAGCTGGTAATATGCTAATGTGTGCATATATATTAATATTTTATTAATTTAATAAAATAACCTGCAGACTGCAGGTTAAATTATTATCTGATTAAATACATCATTTAGTGAAACTTTATTTACTCTATCCTTAATTGCATCTCTATCTGTTGTGTATAGATTAAGCTCCTTCATCCTTTCAAAATAATTAGAACCTGCAAAGGTGTACCTGCTTCTCCTTCCCAGCTTGCTTTTCATTCTGTCATTGGCATAAGCTATAATATCACCAATTGCCAGGGATCTTGGAAGTATTAGAGTTTTCATTCCCAGATAATACCTGACAGCATTATGTCCTGCCAGGGAACCTGTGCAAATTGCTTCAGTATGGCCTACGAAAAGTCCGGCTTTTTCTCCTGCACAAAATAGATTTTTAAGTCCTTTTACTCTTAAATCATTACCGGTTGGGGCAACAGATAAATATCTTATAGAGTTTCCCTTTCCTCCTGCATATGGATCTATATACCTTGCATTTTGAAAGCCTTCAATTTTTCTCAGCTTATCTAAGGGAAAATAGGTAGTCATAAGCTTAATATGCCCGGTATCCAGTAATATAAGATTTTCCGCATACTCCTTCAGAGCATACTGCTGGCATACCTTAGTCTTTAATTTATCTAAATTTACATATTCCTCTGGAAGAGGAGCTGTATATACACCGGTTTTATTTAATTCCTGAATTATTTCATCTGACAAGCTTTCCCTGGATAGTTCACAAGATCCGCTGTAAGCACCATAAACATCATCTTCTCTTTCTCCCTGAAGGTCAGCTATCCCTGCTCTGTAACTAATACTTATCCTAGGGCCAAAGGCAGGGCACCTAAGTATGCACATGCAGCAGCCATTACCGTATCTTAAGCAGTTTCCCATAGGTCCGGTAGATCCGGTTGTCTCAATAAATACATCACCCTCTGCATAAGCACCGTCGGAAAAATGAATTCCCTTTATCTTTCTGTCTTTTACCTCCACATCTACCGCTCTTTTAATTAAATTTATATTAACTCCGATTTCTTCTAAGTATCTTCTGACTCTCGGTTCAATTATATTTACATCATATAGGTTCGCATGCTGATGGCCTGAAAAGTTAATATTCTTATGAAGAGAGGATTCGTCGCAAATATTAATCAGATCACCTGCTCCAAGTTCAATAAGCTCCTCGGATGCTGTAAACCTGCCGTTGTTTCTCATTATTCCGCCTACATTACCAAGCCCTAAAAGCATATCTGTCTTTTCATAAAGGTAAACATCGGCTCCTGCTTTTTTTGCAGTTATGGAAGCACTGCATCCTGCCCAGCCTCCGCCTATAATAACTACCTTCAAAATATCTCCCCCATATTATATTAATCTTCTTTCCCTAAATAAATATTTTGGCTCAATCTGAAGTTTACATAATTTTTTTACCTTATGACCTGCAAATCTGGCACTGCAGGCACCGCATCCTCCCTCTCCGCAGCACATTTTTGCATTATTGCAGCAGGTGAATAATTTATCAGATATCAAGTCTGATATCTGAAGTATTATTATATCTTGTGCGGATACATGAATTAAATCAGCGTCTTTCTTATACTTATTTAAAATATTTATAAATTCTTCAGTTAAAATTCCATTTGAAAAAATATTCAGATCAATTTCTTCAATGTTATAATCTTTAATTTTACTCTTTACATAAGATAAATCCAGATTGGATGTATCATTAATTAAGATAATATGGCTGCCATTTTCTGTAAGCTTTTTAATTATGGGAATGACAGGAATTAATCCTATTCCTTTAGAAATAATCAATGCTGTTTTCTCCTTAAGAGAGTTTATCTTTTTAACTCCAAATACTCCATTCCAGTACGGTCCCCTTACCATCAGCTCTTTTTCAGCTGAATCTATTGCCTTGGTTTTTGTGCCTTTGATTTCTATGCCTAACTCAATATAGTCTTCCTCTGTGTTAACTTCCAAAATTGAAATGGGTGTATCATAATAACTTTCGAATTTTTCATTTCTCACAAATACAAAGCTGCCTGCATAGGTTAATTCACCGGCCAGGGAGTGTGGTACACTAACCTTTAAATAGAATACATTTCCCATGTTTATTTTATTTTCTATTAAGCACCGACAGCTTTCTCTTCCCATTTTAGCCTTCTGCCCATTATTTATAAATTCTCCATATATGCATACTCCCTTCCAGTTTATGCAGTCACAGAACTTTTTTCCTTTCAAACAGGAACATAATATACAATCTCCTGTTTCTGCCAGGCTGCAGGGGCAGAATCTGGTACCTGCATCTATGCAGTCTATATACTCATAGTCCATAAGTACTCTCCAAAATTACTATACTATAGAATATAAAATATCCTTTAAATATGTTCGTAAGATTTTAGAGATATAATTTTTTCTTTAGATTTTCATACCATTTTCTAAACTTATTTCTGTAATCTATATCATTTTGTGAATAAAGACTGCAGGAGTATATTACATCATCCTCTTTAAATACGCATAATGTTCCAACCCTGTCTCCCTTTTTTACAGGAAGAGGACTATCATTCATATATACTTTCCAGCTTAAGCTTTCGTCTTTTCCCACAGGAAGTGATACATCTTCAGATACAGTAAGAAAAGCTTTTTTATTTCCATAAGGAATACTTATTTCTGATACAGTCTCTCCTTTTTTCAATATTGTCTTAAAGCTATAGTTATCCTTTACATAATTATATAGTTTTTTTGTTATATTCCATCTGTCACTGCAGTTTAATAAAACAATTATTATATTTCTGTCATTAGTATTAATTGATGTAACGAGACATTTGCCGGCTTTTCCTGTAAAACCTGTTTTCACTCCATTAGCTTCAGGAATTAAATAAAGTATCTTATTGATATTATGGTAGCTTCTTGTAAAAAGGCCCTGACCATTTGTATCCTTAGTTGATACTATCTCATTAAAAACAGGGTTTTTCATTCCTATTGAAGTAAAATAAGCCAAGTCATAAGCAGTTGAATAATGCTGATCATTATCTAGTCCATGGGGTGATGTAAAATGGGTGCTGGTTACTCCCATTTCTTTTATATATGAATTTACCATATTCATAAAATTTTCTTCACTTTTGCCTATTCCCTCAGCTATAGCAATGGCAGCATCATTTCCCGATCTCAGCATGAGACCGTATAAAAGCTCCCTTAAGCTTATTTCTTCCCCTTCTTTATATCCGACTTTTGATCCTGAAACCTTAGCTGCTTTTTTTGAAATAGTATATTTATTGTCCAGGTTTCCGTATTTTATGGCAGTCAAAGCCGTAACAATCTTTGTTGTACTTGCATTAGCAGCTTCATCATAGCCGTTTTTATTATATAGAACAATGTTTGTAGCTCCATCTAATACTAAAGCGTACCTGGAGTTTATATTTGGTTCTGCTGATACGGTGACTCTGATCAGTAACAGAGAAATAAATATAAAAATCAAAAATTTATTTTTCAATTTATCACCTTCCAAATTAAGGAAAATTAATTTCCTGTTTATATTATTATTCTGAGTAATTTTGCAATAAATACTCATACAAATTATTCCATGGAATTTTAAATAAATATGAAATTATTAAATTTTTATGGTAATACTAATAAATGGAGTTTTGGAGGAAATTATGATATATTTTCTAATAATTTTGCTGTTCATTCCCATTCCCATTATTATCAAAATTAAATACATGGGAAAATTAGATATTTATATTTATAACAAAAAAATCGTCATTCATAGAAATAAAGGAAAGAAAAAATCAGCTAAAAGGAAAAAATTCAAGATATTTTGGAAACCATATATTAAAGTTAACATAGATCTTTTATATGGGTTTGACGATGCAGCTGCCACAGCCATATCTTATGGCCTTATTTTTTCTGTTTTGCCGTTAATAAAGGGATTACTCAGTAAATTTTTTAATGTTAAAGGTTTTTCCCAGGACATAAAGCTGGATTATGAAAGGAAAACAATCAATTTATATATAAGATGTATAATACTTATTAATATTGCACAAATTATAGTAGACCTGATTTATATAATTTATTTTAATTTAAAGAGAGGTGTATTATATGGAAAATCATCCAATAGACAATCTAATGAAAAGCACCATGGAAAATCTTAAGGAAATGATTGATGTAAATACAATAGTAGGAGATGCTGTTTATAATGCAGACGGCTCAGTTATCCTGCCTATATCCAAAGTATCTTTTGGGTTTGCCACCGGAGGCAGTGAATTTAAAAGCGGAGGCAGTAATATAACCTACCCCTTTGGAGGAGGATCCGGTGCAGGAGTTACTGTAAAACCTGTGGCATTTTTAGTTATAAGAGAAGATAAAGTCAGACTCCTTCAGGTAGATGGAGAGAACATATATGATAAGCTTATTGACTCTGTACCTCAGGTAATGGATATAATTAAAGATTATTGTAAAAAGGATAAAAAAGAAGAAGAAATGGAGTAACTACTCAGTTTCTTCTTCAAATTCAGATATGTTTGGTAAATCTTTTATAGAATTCAAGCCAAAATATGTTAAAAAGTCACTGGTTGTAGCATATAGAATGGGTCTTCCTATTACATCCATTCTCCCTTTTTCAATTATCAGCCCTTTTTGAAGAAGTGTATTTACAGCACTATCTGACTTTACCCCTCTTATCTCTTCTATTTCTACTCTTGTTATGGGCTGCTTATAAGCAATTATTGAGAGAGTTTCTATAGAAGCCTGAGATAATGATTGTCTGTAATTTATTTTTAATAACTTCTGAATATAGGAGTTATTTTTTCTTTTTGCTGCCAGATAGTACTCATTATTACTTGTTATAAGTTCAATACCTCTTTCTTCTTTTAAGTATTCATCCCTTAACTGAAGGAGCAGGTTTTTTGTTTTAACTTCTGTTGCCTCTATTATTTCTGCTATGTCCTTAAGCTTCAGCCTGTCCCCGGATGTAAATAAAAGCCCTTCGATAATTGATAATAGTCTGTCTCTGTCTGAAATCTGGCAAAATTCAATTTGATTTATACTAACTTCTTCCATCTATATTATCCTTTCTATATATATTTCATTAAAATTATCTTTCTGCACTGCCTTAACTTCTTTTTGTTTTACCAATTCTAATAGTGCAAGGAAAGTAACTACCAGCTCCATTTTATTATTACAGCATAAACTGAGTTTAGAAAATTCAATTATTCTATTACTGCTTAACCTTCTTCTCAGATCTTCCATCTTATCTTCTACTCTATAGGTATCTGCTGATATTTTATCATTTATTCCATTGGTATTTATTTTTTCTTTATTTCTTTCAATAAGTTCTTTATACATTATATATAAATCCATTAAAGTTTTTCCTGAAAAAAGCTCTTTATCTAAATCCTTTTGGAAACTGTCATCAATAATTTCAGGCTTTTTTACAAAAAAAGGTCCAAATTCTTCTTCCTTTTTTCTAAGATACAAAGAAACTTCCTTGAACTTTTTATATTCTATAAGCTTTTGTATAAGCTTTGCTTTTGGGTCTTCCTCATCAGTTTCATTTTCCTTATTTTTAGGAAGAAGCTCTCTTGATTTTATCTCTAGAAGAGTTGCTGCCATTACTATAAATTCTGAGGTTATCTCTAAATCCATTTCTTTCATGCTATTTATATATTGTATATACTGATTTGTAATTTCTAATATTGATATGTCATATATGCCAAGCTGATTTACTTTTATTAGATGAAGCAGTAAATCAAATGGACCTTCAAAATTACTTATTTTTATATTTACAGCCATAAATTACTCCTAAACTAAAGTATTTAATCTAAATTTCAAGTCTCTTTTTATAATATCTCCTATCTCTTTCCCTTTATAACCTAATAATTCAAGATCTTGTCCAGATAAGGAAGATGAAAAACTTAACAAGTTCTTATTAAAATTAATTACTTTATAAAGAACTTTATCATCACTCATTAAAAACTTAAAATCATAAGCTGTTAATCTGTTTAAAACTGAATATATCTGGTAATTGCTGCTGCATAATATCAGTTTCTTTAATATTTCTTTTTCAGCAAAGTTTGATACAGCTTTTCTTAACTTTTTATTAATTATACTGTTATCTATAAAATAATTTAAAATCTCTATGTCTTTTATACATAAAATCAGCTTTATCAATCTGTCTTCATGATTTTCTAAATTAAGAAATGAGTAACTTTCATTGAATTTATCAATATCTATGTCTACAATTTTTAAATAAGAAAGTTCTAAAACCTGATCTGCCCACTTATCTTCTTTTATGAGAAGAAGTATCTCTTTAACTATTCTATCATTACTTAATAAAGAAAGGAAATGACTTCTTATTTCTTTTTTTATTTCCTCTTCATCTTCGTATATGAAATCGTATCTGACTTTGTA
Organism: Bacillota bacterium; assembly: GCA_032907345.1. Taxonomy (GTDB): domain Bacteria; phylum Bacillota; class Clostridia; order Clostridiales; family Clostridiaceae; genus JAJBWD01. Next base: position 6,643 of record JAJBWD010000248.1, read on the forward strand.
CTTTATTCCTCTAAAAATTCTGGTGCCATCTTCATTGTAGCTGTTTATATGTATTTTTCTTATTTTTTTATTTATTATATCATCTATTCCTGAAAAATAATCTATAATTTTATTATTTTTTATGTCATAAGCCAGAGAATTAATTGTAAAATCCCTTCTGAATAAATCATCATATAAGCCTGCCTTTTCTACTTTTGGCAGTGCTCCGCTATATTTATAATATTCCTTCCTCATTAAAATCAGGTCAATTATTTTATCCTTATATCTTGCCTTAGCAGTTTTAAACTCTTTATTATATGAAAATTCATCAAAGGGAAGTAAATCCAGTATCTCATCAGGGTCCCTATCCAGGCAGAAATCCAGGTCCTTAACAGGAATACCGAGCAGAGAATCTCTTACTGCTCCGCCAACTAAATATATATTAATATTTTGTTTTACAGCTATCTTTTTTAATTCATTTATGATATATAAATTATCATAGTCTAATTTCTGAAGTATGTCCATATTTCACCTCAAATTAAAGCTTATTTATATTATAACAAAGGAAATTACATAATACAAAATCAGGTTATTATGTAACTTCCTAAAATGAATATTAAAACATTCTTCTAAACTCCAAGAAAAAATAATTTTTGAAGACCATCATTCAGGTTTTTAAGCAAACCTCCCCGTCTAACCTGCTGATCTGTCCATATGTTTATTCTTCCAATGATTTTATCATTTGCATAAACTTCACAGTAACCTATTTTATCTCCCTTTTTAAATAATTTTTTATCCTGATCTATTACACATTTTGTGGTTATCTGGCTGTTTGTTCCTTTCAGCAATAACACCTTAAAATCACTGCAGGCTTTTGCTGTAAAGTATTTATCCTTCTTTTTATTTAAATATATTTTTTCAATATCCTGATCCTTGGTTATTATTGTTTTATATTCATATTTAGAAAAACCATAATTCATCAGGGAGGAAGCATCTCTGTTTCTGACCTTGTAACTGGGAGCACCCATGATAACTGTCAGCATTCTTACGTTGTCTCTAACTGCTGTTGCCGATATACAGTATTTTGCTTCTTCCGTGTAACCGGTTTTAAGTCCGTCACAGCCTTTGAAAAACCTTACTAATTTATTGTGATTTACCAGACCTATGGGAGTTTTTCTTCCCTCAGTTATAGTCTCCATATAAATCCCAGTATATTTTAATATAGTTTGATGCTTCAGAAGTTCTCTGGACATTACTGCTATATCATAGGCTGAAGTCAGATGTCCGTTCTCTGGAAGACCTGTGGAATTTTTAAAGCTGGTTTCTTTCATTTCCAGATCCTTAGCTCTTTTATTCATAATATCTACAAAGGCATCCTCACTGCCTGCTATATACTCTGATAGTGCAACAGCTGCATCATTGCCGCTGGCAATAGCAACCCCTTTTATCAGTTCCTCCACTGTCCTTATCTCTCCAGTATCTAAAAGCATGGTTGAGCCGCCCATTTTTTTAGCATTTTCACTGATCGTTACTTTGTCATTTAAATGAATCCTGCCGGAATCAATATACTCCATTGTTATAAGCATAGTCATAATCTTTGTAACTGAAGCCGGAGCAAATTTCTGATGTATGTTTTTTTCATATATTATTTCACCAGTAACAGGCTCCATAAGCAGTGCGGATTTTGCTTCCACCTCTATGCCATCAGCATATGAAAAAATTCTGATAAAAGATGTAAAAAATGCTAAAACAAGAAAAAATATGACAAGCCTTTTCTTCATACAATTAACCTCCTTTCAATAATATTTTTTCCAAAATAAAAATAAATATTAAAAAAAGCCTGCATAAGCAAGCTTTTTTTAGTAGTATAAAAGTTTTATTTTACCATTCCATATATTAATGGAATATTTACCTTGTTTTCCCCTATCTGGTAATTTTTTAAAATATCTTTTTCTGCTTTTTCTGCTTTTTCCAGACTGTTTGAATAAACAAATGCTAAAGTATCTCCAGCCTTAACTTGGTCCCCTCTTTTTTTACTTAGTAATACACCTACAGAAAGGTCTATTGAGCTTTCCTTTGTTGCCCTTCCTGCTCCCAGCTCCATGGCAATAAGTCCTATGTTTTCTGCGTGAATTTTTTCCACATATCCGGACTTTTCACTTATTACCGGACGTATATATTTTGCCTTAGGAAACAGATCCGTATTATCAACATAAGAACTGTCTCCTCCCTGAGCTTCTACAAACTCTTTAAGCTTTTTCACAGCGCTTCCGTCTTTTATAGTTCTATTAAGCATTTCTTTAGCTTCCTCTGCTGTTTTTGCCCTTCCTGACAAAACTACCATGTTACTTCCCAGTTCCAGGCAAAGGTTCAAAAGATCAGCAGGTCCATGACCTTTAAGAGTATCTATAGCCTCAATTACCTCTATGGCATTTCCAACAGCTTTTCCCAAAGGCTGGTCCATATCAGATATAACGGCCACTGTTTTTCTTCCTACATTTTTTCCTATTTCAACCATTTCTTCTGCTAAAGCAAAGGCGTCTTCCTTATTTTTCATGAAAGCTCCGTCTCCTACCTTAACGTCAAGAACTATGGCATCTGCTCCTGAGGCTATCTTTTTGCTCATTATGCTCGATGCAATAAGGGAAATATTATCTACAGTAGCAGTAACATCTCTAAGGGCATAAAGCTTTTTATCTGCGGGAGCCAGAACTCCAGTCTGTCCTGCTACTGCTATATTTATTTTATTTACATTTTCAATAAATTTTTTTTCACTTAATTCCACTGTAAATCCTTTAAAGGATTCCAGTTTATCTATGGTACCGCCGGTATGTCCCAGTCCTCTTCCGGACATCTTGGCAACTTTTATTCCAAGAGCTGCCACCATTGGAGCTAAAACCAGTGTAGTAGTATCTCCAACTCCTCCTGTACTGTGCTTATCAACCTTTATTCCTTCAATTTTTGACAGGTCCAGTTTATCTCCTGAATTTACCATAGCCATAGTAAGATCTGCAGTCTCTTTCTTATTCATTCCCTTGAAATATATGGCCATAAGAAGAGCAGATACCTGATAGTCAGGTATCTCTCCCTTAGTATATCCATCAATAAAAAAATCTATTTCCTGTTTATTTAAAGCTTCTCCATTCCTTTTTTTCATAATTATGTCATACATTCTCATGATATTGCCTCCTACATTCTGTGAACAACTTCAGTTACTAAAGCTAAAAAGTTATTTTTTGCTCTGTTGGCATTTGCCAGGACTATTTCGTGGCTTACAGGCTCCAGAGTAGCTGCTACTGCCATATCCGTTATACAGGATATGCCAAGTACCTTCATTCCCATATGATTTGCAACTATTACCTCAGGAACTGTGGACATACCTACAGCATCAGCTCCTATCATCCTGAGCATCCTAAGCTCTGCCGGAGTCTCAAAGTTTGGACCTGCTACAGATACATATACTCCCTTATTTACATGAATAGATAAATCAGAAGCAGCTTTTTCCGCTATTTCTGTTAAATCTCTGCTGTAAGCCTGAGACATATCCGGAAACCTTGG
>JAJBWD010000249.1:0-24829 GCA_032907345.1 Bacillota bacterium
TGATGAATTAAAAAAGACCCGTCAGCGCATTGACAGCAAAGAAGAAGAAGTCCAGAAACTGTGAAAACAACAACAAGAATTAAATTCTCGCGCGAACGCTTTACACGATGATTTAATGATGTTAAATCAAGAAAAACAAGCATTGATGCAAGAAATTGCGCAATCTAATATGTTGCAATTACAAGACGGCAATTTAGATAATTTAAATGAATTAATTAGCGAAAAGAAAGTCACACTAGGCCAATTAGAAAATGATTGCCGTGAAAAGATACAAATGGTATCTAATTTAGAGAAACAGAACATAGATTTAGCCGCATTAATTGATGCAAAGATAGCGGAAAAGAGTTCATTTGAACGGCAATTGAATGAGATAAAAACGATTTTAGATGGTTTGAAAACATCTTATTCTTCTGCTTTGAAGGCAACCGAACGCCGCAACGAAAGGTATGAATTGGTACTGACCAAGAAAGAGAAACATTTACTGGAAATGATTAAAGAAATCGCAGAAGCCTATCCTGAACTGAGAACGGATTTAAACCGCATTGGTTGAAGTAAGATATGGCTCCCAAAGATTCAAGGTATCTGTGTTAGGGAGGGATTAGATAAGATAGGTGGTATTTATAAGATTACTTTAAAGAGTGATGAAACCATCTGCTATATTGGACAAGCGGTTAATATTAAGGATAGATGATATATGCACATCAAGAAGATGGTGGGTGTCGAAGGAAAAGGAAATGAAAAGTTATATGATGAGAGGTATGAAGGACATCCAGATTGGTTTTGGTGAGAAGTAGTTGAAGTATTGAAAGATGAAGAAAAGAAAATAAATAATGATGCAAGCACTTTTAATGAAAGAGAAAGATATTACATTGAATTGTTTGCGTGCAAAGAGATAGGGCTAAACAAAAAATAGCCCTTTTTTATTGCCTTGAAACCGGAATTTAAAAAACGGGACAAAGAATTCTTGCACCACGAGAGCCCGAGAGAAAAATAAAAAATTGAAATAAAAATCACTACTCCCCCCCCTGCTTTTTTGGTGGTTGCGTGGTCGTGGTGCTACCCTTCCCCCTAAAAGAAAAAATACTTGTCAATATATGAAAACGTTTTCAAAAAAATATTTTTTAAAAATGTATTGATTTTATGCTTTTTATATGATAAAATATTATTGTCTTAAATGATTAAAGACAAGTTAAAAACTTTTACATTATTTTATACGTTTTAATTAAAACGTAAATATTAAAAAATAGAGGTGTTAAAAATGAGTAAAAAAAGTAATGTTAAAAAGTCAAATGGTTTTGTTTTTGTTAGTGTTTCAAATGTTATTGAAAAATTAGAGTGTTGCAACGTAAAAGAAAAAACAACAAATAATTTACTAATTGATATGTTAGAAAATACTAATTTAGAAAGCGTTAAAATTGAGGTTGCGCGTGGTGGTGGTTTTAATCGTGGTAGTTTGTGCGAATGTATAGTAAAAAATACAATTCTTAATTATTTAGGTTTTAATGCTGAAAAAATAAGTAAAGCAAATAATCTTGAAAAAGATTTAAACCTATCAAAAAGAAATAAAGAGTTATTAAGTGATTTACAATTAGAGAATAAAGACTATGAAATTAAACTATTAACAAGTTTAGCGCGTGCAAGTGCAATAAGTCCATTAAATCAAACTGAAAATATTATAATGATAGATTTAAGAAATAAAAGTTTAGGTGCTTACTTAGTCAATAAAAAAGATTTAGTATTATATGAATTAAATCAATCTATTAAAGATTATAAAAACGGCGTAAAATTAGAATTATTAACTGAATTGTTAGGACTTGAATAAGTCCTAACTTTTTTTATACCTTACTAATGTAAACGTTTTCATAAAAATCGTCTGGTCATTTTCCGTCTGCCCTTTTTTCCGTCTGGGTCAGACGGATTCCGTCTGGGGTATTTCAATATCTCTATATAAGGTAGGGAGACGGAAGCAGCAGCAGACGGATTGGTCAGTTGACAGATGATAATTAAAGTGATATAATAATAGTGTAAATAATAAATGAGGGGTGAAAAATATGACATTAAAAAAGTTTAAAAAATTACCAAACGGAACATTACTAAAAGATAAAGAAAAAGTAGAATGGTTAAAAGTGTCAGACGGAATTAAATGTGTTGTTGATGGTGCTTTTATTCCTTGGTATTGGATTGGTGATTTTAAATCATTAGTTAGAGTAAAAAAATCAGACGGAAAAATGGAAAAATAGGGGTTGACAACCTTATTTTTCTATGATATAATAATAATGTAAAATAAATAAGAAAGAGGTCAAAATTATGAGAAGAAACAAAAGACAAATTAAAAAATCAGACGGAAAGAGAACATTTTGCAATATCATTACTGGTGAAATTATTTGTAGGCGTTTTAAATTTCAAGCCGTTAGATATTTCAAGTCAGACGGAAAAATGTTTAATTACGAATGGAATAAAAAGTTAATGTTTGAATATAAAGAAGAAAAATAGTTGCCAGACGGAAATGGTGGTTGACAAGTGATTTAAAAAATGATATAATAATAGTGTAAAATAAATAAAGAGGTGAATAAAATGAAAAGAAGTGCAGACGGAAAATTTAATATCTATTGCGATATGGACGGAGTTTTAGCCGACTTTATGAAGGAGACGGATGCCGTTGCAAGATTTAGAAAAGAAAAAGATTTCTTTACTAATCTACAACCATTCGCGCGCAACGTTGCGACAATTAAAAAGTTAATTGCAGACGGAAATTACAATGTGTTTATTCTAAGCGCCAGCCCAAATAAAAGGGCAGACGGAGATAAGAGAAAGTGGTTGGCAAAACATTTACCAATGATTACAAATGAAAATATCATTTTAATGAGAAATGGTAAAAGAAAAGTTGATTATATGAAGACTCCAGACGGATTGCTTATTGACGACTATGGAAAGAATTGTGAAGAATGGTTAACTAATCCATTGAATATCACAATCAAGATTAAGTCAGACGGAGATATTAAAACAATGTTAAAGGGCTTAGGGTTTAGATTTTAAACCCTAACGTCCCAGACGGAAAAAGAATAAATTAAGTGTTGACAAGTGATTTGAAAAATGATATAATAATAGTGTAAATAAATAAGAAAGGACTTAACCATTATGAAAACAATTAAGAAATACTTAAACGTAGACGGAAAATACAAGTTCGAATGGAATGATTTAAGAGCATTATTGCAACTTGTAAACGTATTATTGATTATCGTTGTTAACGTGCAGACGGGAAGTATATTCGGTCTTACGATTTCAACATTAGGTTTAATTAAAGACTTAACTGATAAAAACAGACGGATTAATAGTATTATTCTTCACCTTTTAGGTATGGTTTTAAATGCTTTCTTCCTATGGTTTTTATAGAAAGGCGTAAAGAGACAAAGTCATCTCAGCCAGACGGAAGTTGGTGGTTATCCGTAAAACAATCAAATCACCTCTTGCAAGACAGGAACGACCAGACGGATAGGAACTTGGGCGTGGCTTTGAGCCAGACGGAAAGACCACTTGAAAAGCGATTTAATAAGTGGTATAATGTTAGTGTAAATAATCAAGAAAGGAAAGGTGTATATTTGATTATGAAACAAGAAATTATCGTTCGTGGAAAAAATACTATTTGTAAGGTTTTAGGTGCAGACGGAAGAGTCTATACTGGTGTGGCAAAATGTAATTCAACTGATAAGTTTGACTACAATGTGGGCGCAAAAATTGCTATTGATAGAGCAAACATTGATAGGGCAGACGGAGAAAAAATTGCTTTAAGACAAGAGATTAAAGAATTAAAAGAAATCATTGCCGAAAAAGAACGTGAAATTAAAAAGTTAAATGTTGAAATTGCCAGTAGAGTAAACCATCTTGAAGTTTACCTTGAAAACTAAAAAAAATCCAGACGGAAGGGGTTGACTTCCAACTCCTTCCCAGACGGATTTAGTGATTGACAAGTGTATTAAAGTATGATATAATATTAGTGTAATTAAATAAGTAAATCAATGTAAAAAGATTTGCAGACGGAAAAAGAAAAAATTATCTATTGACTTATTTATTTAATTATAGTATAATATTAGTATAAAAATAAACAAAACAAACCATATATTTTCACCTCTAATTTGTTAAGGGCAAATTGGCAGACGGAAAAAGAAACAATTTGCCCTTGACAAGTGAAAAATAAAATGATATAATAATAGTGTAAATAATAAATAATACTCATATATATCACCTCTAATTTGTTAAGGGCAAGTTAGGTCAGACGGAAAAAGAAATAACTTGCTCTTGACTTTTAAAAATAGATATGATATAATAATAGTGTAAAAGATAAATAAATACGTTAGTCAAAGAAATTGGCAGACGGAAATAAATTAAAATAGGTATTGACAAGTTAGAAAACTTGTGATATAATATTAGTGTAAAATAAATAGTTTAAGGAAAGGAAAGGTGTATTTATGGAAAACTTAAACAAAACTAACACAACTGCAAAGGAATGGCAACCTAATGCCAAACAAAAAGAATTTTTAGAAAGTTTAAAGGATTACCCAGACGGAGTAACTTTAAAAGACCTTGAAATTGAAAAGGGTAAAAAGTTCGCAACTGGAACTATCAACACATTAGTTTCTCACGGTTTAGTAGAGACTGTTGACTCAGACGGACTTACTGCTGATATCGTTTACAAGGGTGTTGTAATCGGTTCTAAAAAACTTGACTGGAAAATCTACAAATTAGCGTAGATTTTACCCAGACGGGTTTGTGGTAATCCCTTAAAACCACCCTATTAATAGTGGGGTTAACCCAGACGGCGCATTGGGTGTGAAAAACGTAGCCACAATGACAAACCACCCTTCCCGAAGACATTTCAAGACCAGACGGAACGAGGCTTACACTTGGGCTTGACAACTTATTATTATTATGATATAATAATAGTGTAAAATAATAGAGACAAAATAATGGTGGTATTTTAACTCTTTAAAACTAAATCACCCACTAATCCAAAGATATGTGAAAGGAAACCAGACGGATTTAGAGCAAACTTGGTTGATAGATTTCCCTAAAGACAATTCAAGACCAGACGGAGAAGAGAAAACTTGGGCTTGACAATTAAAAATTATTATGATATAATAATATTGTAAGATTAATAAGGCAATTAATACGCATAAATTATTATGAGTTTGAATAGAATAACTTCAGACGGAAATTAGCCAAACTTTCGCCAAGTTCGTGAAATCTTTCTTGTTATTTGCCGAATAAAAGTTGACTAAACTCACTAATTGAGTGGCACTCAAAAGGTTTGTTTATAGATACTTGAAAATTAATTGCCTTCTTAATCTTACAATACCAGACGGAAAATAAAAAATTATTCACTTGACAATTATTTATCTTTATGATATAATAATTATATAGAAAACAAGACTTTAAGGTCAAAAGGTAAAAGACCTTACAAAAATAAAACTACAGTCAGACGGACTCACATCGCATTGTCAAAGGAAAAGACATAAACACCTTTATGGGTAAGATAACCCTTCGCGTAATACAGTGTTAAAGTATTGGGTTGGAAGTGCGCTTGCAGACGGATCACTTCATAGTTAGTCGACACGAAGTAAGTCGAGGGAGTTTAAGAAGACGCGCCCAAAGTGGAGTCTTCTTCGCTTCAGTAGCGATACACTGAGGTAGGTAGCAATCCTCACCAAAAACAAAACTTGCGTGTTGGTTTCGCAATGAGTTAAGAGTGCACGTTAACAACCAACTCCGTCCCAGACGGATATTACAGTGCAGACGGAAAAGGAAAGAATCCCAGACGGATAATCTTATTGACAAGCGCCATTGTTTATGATATAATAATGGTATATAAATTAGGAGGAAATATATGCTTAAAAAAGAGATTACAAATGATGACTATATGTCTATTATGATTACTCACGAGTGCAACCGAAAATGTCCATTTTGTGTAGACGGATATAGAGGTCGCAATGAGTATATTAGTATTGAGAATTTTAAAAAACATTTAGCCGTTGCAAAGGCACACGGATGTAAAGATATTTCTTTATTAGGTGGCGAGCCAACACTTCACCCGCAAATTAGAGAGTTATGTGAATTAGTAATTGCAGACGGATTTAATTGTATCTTAACCACTAATGCCGATAATATTGAATTAGTAAAAGAATTATCGCATATTGTTAGTAGTATAAACATTAGTTATTATCATCAAAAGTTTTTAAATGAGATTGACTCATCTATGTTTGGTTGCGATGTCACAATTAGTGCTTTAATCTTTAAAGGACAATTAGACAACCAGACGGATTTAGATGCCTATATAGATAAATATACAAGTAAAGGTTTCTATTGTAAGTTTAGAACTTTACAAGATGTAAATGATTTTACACACAGACGGAAAGATGCAACTCACGAGTTTATTAAAAGTTTAGGTGGCGAACATTTTACAATGTATGGAACACTTGATGCCTATATGTATAGAGATTGCATTATTGGTATTAGTGATTGTTTGGACTTGCCCACTTTCTATCATTCATTGAAAGGACAAGTAGACGGAGAGGTTAGTAGACATTGGAAGAGAGACAATATTTAAGTCTTTCTTCCAGACGGAAATGTCTATTGACTATTCAATGCAGATGTGATATAATAAATACATAGAAAGGATAGAAAAATTATGCTTTTTAAACGAACTGAATTACCAAGTTTTATGCGAATGAAATATTTAAAACAAATGGAAACAGACAGGAAATTACATTACATTTTTTGTAATAATAATATCGCGGGTTTCTATGTGGTAGACGGAAATCAATTCAAGTGTTTATTTATCGCACCTTCTTATAGGAAACGTGGATTGGCAACTCAAGCAATCCAGACGGAAATGCGCAAACAAACTATAACTATTGCGACAACCAGACGGATTTGCGGCATCAAAAGAATTATTCAAAGATTAGGGTTTCTCAGACGGATATGGTAGTTCAAGGTAAACAATCCCTATTGGAAATATGGAAATCCCCAGACGGATTGATGTGTTGACAAATGTATTCAAGTGTGATAAAATATTAGTATAAAATAAAAGAAAGGAATAGATTATGCTTTTTGTAATAATAATAGGTTTTTTATTGATATGTATAAGTATATCTTGTATTGTGGAAGGAGACGGAAATGAGTAAAAGTTTAGAAGCGTTAAATAAATTATGTGATATTCCAATTTATGAAGATAACGACAACCAATGTAGCGATTTTGGTAGTTGTTGTGATTATAAAGGCGATTTATGTGAAGTTTATTCTAATGAAATTGAAGTCATTGAAAAAGAATTAAAAAAATATGAAAAACTAAAATCAATGATTGAAAATAAATATAATGAGATTGAAAAAAGATTAAATGCAAGAGTTGATTATGATTATGAATTACATTTAATACAAAAACAATTTCTTGAAGAATTAAAGGAGACGGAAAATGAGAGAATATGATATACATATTAAAGGTAGATTTACATTAAATCCAAAAATTGCTGATGTCTTTCCACCAGACGGACATACATTAGATGCCATAGTAGGTGTTGAAGCCGAAACTGAAAAAGAAGCCCTTGAAATTGCTTCTTCGTTAACAAAAGAAGATTTAGTAGACGGAAAAGAAATTATTTTACTTGATAAAATGATAATTGATACCGTAGAAATAGTAAAAAATTAAGGAGACGGATATGTATTTACTTATTGATTTAGTTTTTGAAGAAGTTGTTTATAAAAGTAAAAATCTTGAAAAAGTTCAAAAAGAAAGAGAATATCTTGAAAATGAAAGTATTGACTATCACGACTCAGACAGATATATCATTATTGAAGATAGTAGTTATCCCGCAGACGGAGATGCAGAATTAGAATAATCAGACGGAAAGTTCTTAATATTTCTCTTGACAAAAGAAATATAATATGATAAAATATTAGTGTAAAATAAATAAAGGAAAGAAAGAAGGATACAGACGGAATGAAATTATTAGTCTTAGATACTGAAACATTAGGACTTTTTAATCCTCTTGTCTATGATTTAGGTTATTTAATCTACGACACTGAGACGGAAAAAGTATTAGTAAAGCGTGATTATATTATCAAGCAAATATATGATAATGATAATTATATGAAAACGGCATATTATGGTTGGAAGAAACCTTTATATGAACAATTATTGGCAGACGGAATGTGCAAGAAAGTTTACTGGGGTGTTGCATTAGATATTTTAAGAAGAGATATTGCAAGATTCACCGCAGACGGAACTGAGTTGTATGCTTACAATAGTAATTTTGATAAGAATGCAATTCAAGTCAGTTGTGAAAAACAACATAGTAAACAAAATCCAACTGCAGACGGAATCATTGATATTATGGACTTGATTAGCCCAATCACTGAGACGGAAGATTATAAAGCATTTTGTTTCGCAAATGGTTTTATCACTAAACACAAGAAACCAAGACCACAAAAGAAAGCCGAAACCTTATATAGATATATAACTGGTCAGACGGATTTTGAGGAAAAGCATATGGCTTTAAGTGATAGTGAAATTGAATTAGAAATCTTGCTAACGGCTCTTAAAAGAGTCTCTTAGCAGACGGAAGAAGATATTCAAACCACTTGACTTCTTAATAAATAAGTGGTACAATAATATTGTAAATAAATAAAGGAAAGGAAAGGAATATGAAAAAATATTTAGTTGCTATCGTTGTTGGACTTGTTTTAGATTTTGCTATCAATTGCCTTTTTGCTCTTGGTGTATTAATCTTCAATGAAAACTTTTTAGTAGTGTATTTTAACACACCTCATATTGCTTATTGGTTAATTGTAGGTGTAAGTTATTTCATTAATTTAATCCTTACAACATATCGTAAAGTTGACTCAGACGGAGCCGATATCTCAGATGTGGTTGCCTCTGGTATTGCAAGATTGCTTGTAATGGGTTTATTCATCTTAATAATGGTAATTATATTCTAAAAAGGGAGACGGAAAGTTTCTCTTTTTTTTCGCACCAGACGGATTCCGTCTGGGTTGTTCACTTCGTGAAAGCGCTTTCATAAAAATGTAAAAGAAGCAGCAGCAACATCCGTCTGCCTATTATACCACAAACAGATGAGTTTGTCAATATGAAAATTTTTCATTTTCCGTCTGCCTTGTTATTTTACATAATATATATTATAGGAAGTTGATTTACACGTCCAAATGTAAACGTTTACATAGGAAATTTTCTTTAAGATGTAAACGTTTTCAATGTGATAATCGGGTCTGAAAACGTTTTCAACCCAAAAATCATTATTTTACATAATATATTTTATAGGAAGTTGATTTGCAAAAATGTAAACGTTTTCAGAAAACGTTTTCATAAAATAGTGCCGTTCACTTCGTGAAAACGTTTTCATAAAATAGTCGTAGGAAGCTGCGCGCTGAAAGCGTTTTCATGAAAGTGTTTACAAGCAGCAGTGAAAACGTTTTCATAATAGTTAACAAAGCAGCACCATTTTTTATTATATATATATCCCTTTTTATTATACCACATTTTGCGGACTTTGTCAATAGATGAAAACGTTTACATTTAATGAAAGTGTTTTCATGAAAACGTTTTCATGTAAACGTTTGTATGAAAAAATATTTTTAATTTTCATATTGACAAAGGGCAACAAAAGGTCTATAATAATAGTATAAGATAAATGAAAAAATGAAAATAGATTTATGAAAAAAATAATTTTATTTTCATCTTGACAAAGCGTATTTAAAGGCGTATAATAATAGTATAAGATAAGTTAATAAATCATTTATCTTATGGTCTTATGAAAAAAATAATTTTATTTTCATATTGACAAAGTGCCCTTAAGGGTGTATAATAATATTGTAAAAATAAATAAAGTCAAATAGGAGGAAATGAAAATGGCTGAAAAAATTACAAATGTAAAAACTGAAAAAGTATGGACTGCAAATGCAAAGCAAAAGGAATTTATGGAAGTGTTAGGCAATTATGAAAATGGTGCAACATTAACTGATATCGCTATCGACACTGGCAAAAAGTTCGCAACTGGAACTATCAACACATTAGTTAGCAAAGGTTTAGTAAAAACTGAAGACACTGTTAGAACTGCTGATATCGTTTACAGAGGCGTAGTAATCGGTCAAAAGAACGATAAGGTAAAGGTTTACAGATTAGCCTAAAAGAAAAGGGTTCACATTAGTGAACCTTTTTTTATTTATAAAATGTAAGCGCTTACATTATTCTAAGTAAAAAATGAAAACGTTTTCCTTTACTTACGCCCATCTTAATCCAAAATAAGTTAATGAAAGCGTTTTCACAGACAGGCAGACGGATGAAAACGTTTTCATACTATTGACAAAGATAATTCGGTTTTTCCGAATTATCTCAGACTAAGAAATATCGTTGCGGTCATATGAACTTCGGGTAGCCGCAAGAAAACGTTTTCATAAAATGTAATTCTAGTTGACAAAGGCAGCAGCAAGGTCTATAATAATAGTATAAAAATAAATAATATAATAAAAGTAAAGGAGCAGCAGCAACATGAGAGTAGAGAGTTGGGAAGAATTTGTAGAAAAGGTTAAAGAACAAAATCCGAATTGGGACGGTACATTATTCTTTTATGTAGAGGGTTCACAAGGCGTAAGTCCAGCCGAAGAACATTTCAATTTAAACGAATATAACGGCGACATTGAAAGAATGGTGCGCGCTGGTTGGGCATTCGTAGAGGAAAACGCTTGGGAAAACATTGATAGCTACTTAGAAGATAATGATGGTGATGAAGATGAAGCATTAGCTGAAGCTGTTGTTGATAGTGGTGACAAATTAATCCGCAGTTCAAGTGCCTTTGTTGCTGGTCAAGATGATGTTATTGAAATTGAATTGGATTACCTTATGTAGCTCCACTTTATGAAAAAAATGAAAAAAATAATTTGAAAAAATTATTGACAAGGTCAGAAATATATGATATACTATTTATGTAAATAAATAAAAATAAGAAAGTAGGAAAGAGTTATGGAAAGAGAAATGATGAAAGACAAGAAATATATCGTACGTCAAACTTACACTCATGAAATAGTTGCATTAGTGGCAGATGAGAAAGAGTTGATGGCGTTTATTGGAAAAGAAGCTAACGAACATAACTATGGCATGTATCGTCATTGGGTTCGTGAAGGCGATGCATATTATGATTGCGGTCCACGCACATATTATGTTAATGCAAATATTTTGAACTATTAAAAATTAAATACAGATATTGGTTGGCGTGCGATGTAAAGTGGGTGCATAAAGACAGGATATATCACTGAAACACCATAGATATATCGACTTAGCACATAACGGAGACCCGAAGCAAGAGGCCGGTTTGTTACCCGCAACTCTTCCCAATATTGAACTGGCTGGGGCCGGCAGGACCGGGGACGCGCAGGATAATGTACAATGTGGGAAGTACTGGAATGGGTGCACCGGCGGAACAAACGGAGACCACATTTATTGATGCACGTGGAAGTTGTGCTCCACCGCCGTGGCTAATGCTAGGGTGTGAGTAAGAAGAAGTAGGCACTTAAACTCATCAAAGGTTATAGTAATAAACGTTAAAAAAGTTTAAACAATGTTGTGTGATTGTACTTTCGTCCTTCGTTTATGGCGTACATGGCATTCACCTTTAAGCAATGCTGAAAATGGCCGCCCCAATGGATAGTGGTTGGTGTAACTCCAGCCGTGGTCCCAAAAACCCCACGTAGCAGTGACCAGGGGTAATACTAAGACGTCAAAACGTGAAAGAGCCTGCTACAAACCTCCCATCCCTAGCGAGGATAAATAGAGTAGGGCGTAAGACGACCAGCGATGAGTGGCAACGGCGCAGGTCCAGGGAAATGACAGAGTCCCGTACACATCCTGTCAGATGTGTATTCCTTTTAAAGTTATTGGCGAATAAACTGCAAACCAATATTGTATCAAATGCGGGCAGTCTCACGCATGACAAGGATTGTCTTCCTGTCAGATAGTCCAGACCGATTTGAGGGGTTCAGGCGTAAAGAATCTCTCTGCCACGTTGGTAACAGAGAACGAGGAGATTTAGTGCGTTTCTATCTAAGACGTGAAATGCATAAAGACAAACATTTTTATCTTCGACCTTGTGAGTTGAGAAGTAAAAGAAAGGGAAACTCACATCACGAACTTAGCAGGTTAGGTTCCGGGTTAACCTGAGCTGGCGACTTGGAGTGCCGCATGTCTTAGCGTTGTAAGTTTACGAACATTCGACGAGGGTAATGATAAAACTTTCACACACAAAGTCCATTGAAACAGGATGGAACAGAAGCGTGTCCTATGGTGGTAAAGAGAAACTTTACGCACGGAAGGCAACACTAGCGCGTCAGAGAGGGTTGTTTCTATATGATTACGACTGAGAACGCGACGTTCGTAAGCATCGTTGCAGAGCTTTCAGGGAGGCGGCTACCTATACAGTAATGCCGCAACGAACAGGACAATGCCGTAGGGTGGAGAGCCCAGTAATGGAGACTGCAATCTCCAAATAGCCTTTGCAGAGGCACGGTGTGATAGTCGGGGTAGGGGAGGCATCGCCTTCTTTTTTTTATTTATTTTATGAAAACGCTTTCATTTTATATATATACTACCCCATTATATTATACCATAAATGGTTGACTTTGTCAATACAATGAAAACGTTTTCATAAATAATTTTATATTTCCGTCTGCCTTGATGAAAACGTTTTCATTAAATGTAAAAGGTATTGACAAAGTGTAAAGTTAGGTCTATAATAATAGTATAAATAAAATAAATAATAAATAAATAGAAAGCAGGTCAAATTATGCCAACAGAACAAATTAACGATTATATTCTCTTTTATCGAGATGATGAATGGGATGCAAAAGGACGATATGAAAAACTTACTTTGTCTGAAGATGACTTTAAGTCAATTTATCCGAAATTAAAAGTTAAACCAACTGCTGTTATTGTAATTAAAAACGGAAAAATGTATCGCATCGCTTAACTTTTATGAAAATAAAATGAAAAAAATAATTCAAAAAAGTTCTGGACAAAGCCGCAAAAGTATTATATAATAATTATGTAAAAAATAAAAAAAAGAATAATTGAAATAGTTGGTATAAAGGTTCAGCGTACGGAGTTTAAAGTACACCAAGTGTGATGGAAATAACTTTGAACACATTACTACTATTAAGTTATATTTCCTATTAAGTTGAAATTATCCAGCCGGGATAGAGCGGTGTAGGCATACACAGAAACTTTATCTCGACATAAAACCGTCAAGATGATGCTCAAAGGTCATACTAAAAATAACGGTGAGCACAATGAAATAGGTCCTCTTGTAGGCATACAAGAGAAGAGCGAAGACCAGAGAATAGTTCAAAGAAGTGGCAAGAGAACGTCGCTATCGGCAACAAGAAGTAAACCTCTACGTGGTGTTGCTAGACATTGACTAATTACTTCATAACATTATGGTGGGTGTCATCTAACATTCCTGAACACGAAATCGATCCACTGCCCACTTAAAATAATTATGGTACGCGAGCAAAAAGGTTCATTACAAAACCACATCGTGGCGTTCGAGGGACATCGTAGCAGCCCGTTCCTTGGTAGTTGGATGGCGAAATAAACTACCACACCTCCTTTCTTGCCTCATAAAATGAAAAAAATAATTGAAAAATTTTGTGGACAAAGTGAAAGATAGGGTATATAATAAATATGTAAAAAATAAAAAAATAAATAAATAAAGACGGGCCCGGTACGTCTATAACAACGGTAAAAGGGAAAATCATGAGCCTGACAATGATATGTAGAGACAAAATGAGCACACTATTTTAACTCGTTAAAACTAAATCAGTGTGGGGTGATGGCCTACCATCCGTGGATGCAGTAAAGCCCACCTTGAGAACCCACGATAAACAAACGAAGGGCAAACCTAAATCGGTGTAGCGAGCCTGAAGTCGCGGAAAGGAAATCAAAACAATGGCTAAAGAAAAGAAAGTAAAGCCTATCGTTTATAATACAAACGATAGAGAAATCACAGCAGTTTTAAAGGAATTTGGTCCGATGACATTAGCTGAAATCGGCGAAAAGTTAGGAAGAACTATCAACCCAGGTGTCATCACATCTGTAAGAAGCAAAGGCTTAATCGCTGATGTTGGTGAAAAAGACATCGAAAGAGATGGTTTCAAACCTGCTATGACTTATTCTTTCGTAACTAATGAACCTGCAGTTAGAGCTAACGGCAAGGCTTATGCTTATAGCGAAACTGAATTAGCAATCTTAAATGCTTTAAAAGATTTTGATGCTCCTGTAACATTAGCAACTATCTCTGAAAAGATGGGTGCAACATTAACTAGTGGTAATATCAATGCCTTAGTTAAGAAAGGTAATGTTGCTAAGGGAGAATCAATCAAAGTAGCAACTAAGATTCCTGCAGTTGTAAAAGTTTACGGTTACGTAATGGATGTGCCAGCTGACTCTGCATCAGCTGAATAAAATTGAATTAAACAGGTCCTGCGGGTGTCAGTAGCTGGCATCGTGCCCTATGAAAGTAGACGCCCGCAGCGAAAAATTATTGAAAAAATATTTTTGAAAAAACTATTGACAAAGTGTAAACAATATAGTATAATAATTATATAAGTAATTAAATAAAAAATTGTTTTCTATACTCATGGGAAACATTGCCGACAGAGACTGTGTACCTCACATTGGAAAAGAGAATTGGCAACCTCAGAGGAAAAAATTGAACGGCGAAGGTTAACGTCGGCTGGTATCTTATGTAACAGCTGGCACTAGAATCAGTCGTCTGTTCCATCTTCAATGTTCGACACGCGACCAGAGATGTCTGACAAGGTGTATAAACATGAGGAAAATACCTGAGAGACAGGTTTCAATCTCCGTATTAGTAAAAGCCTTCTAATATAGTAGTGGTTGATTTTGATGGTGTAAAATAAGTTAAACCCATCCCCTATGGTTTTCAGTTTTCAACGGGTTAGATATGAAAATTGATATTTTCGGATAGCACCAAGAACTTTCAGAAGGTAAAGTTCAATCAAGCTTGACTTTTGGCAACATAGGACTATGAAACACATAACACCAGATGTTGCAGTATTCAAAGTAAGAATTAATTGTTATGTTAGTCGAAACGCCTGTGGCAACTTCTACGGTCTTGGACACAAAACGACTATAAATAATTGAAGGATAAAGTTGCTATCTATGCTTCTTGACAAGACCTAATAACAGAAGCTATGGTTATAAGTGAGCCTGAACACAAAAACTTTTTGACTCATAGAGTGAATAGCGACTCTATCTTAGCTTGAATAGGTTTCGGCTTTCCCACTAACGCTAAGACATACAAGTTAGTAAATAACGACCGTTGAAAAGGTGTCTTAGACTTTATCCAATTCGTAAAACGAAGAGTCTAACCCGCGTAATCCGCCCTGATATTATTTATAATAATTTTCAGCCCGAGGTAATAAAATACTGCACCTTCCACGACCTAACTTGGAAAAAGTATTTTGTATTATAATCTCTTTATGCGGTGCGAATATTGATATCCCTGTTAGTTGTTAAGTTTATTCGAAGGCTAATAATTAGAACTTAACAGTAGCCCTGAGGTAGGCAAGGCTTGGTTACTACAAACCATAAAAGATTCCCGTGCGACCACGAAGGTCTAGGTTTGGCAACTACCTAACCAAAAATAAGTTGTAGGCAAGTATAGAGTTAGCAATTGTCTTGTGGTGAGCCTATTTAGCTAATCACTATAAATAGTTGCAAGGGTAAAAATAGGTTCGTGATAACCCAACAAACGCCTTTAAAATAGTTTGTTAAAATTCAACCATCTTTTTCAAGGATAGTATTTGTTTATTGGAGAACCTTTTTGTTCTATTGGCAAAGAATAAATGATAAAAATAGACTAATAAACAACCCCTGTATAAGGTCTTTCTTAATAACGTTATGGTTATTCAACTTTATTCCTTCCCCAAAATAATAGGTTTCCCGCATACGGCTATTGATGCTATCAGCGGGCTCCGTATATGCGATAAACGAAAGCATCGCAAAGGCACTGCAGGTCTTAAGAGGTCAGAAAAGATAAATAGCAATGACCGGACATTGTTAAACTCTTTTCTATCTCTGTTAAAGTAGATAATTTATATACACCTTTCTTGTCTACTTTAACAGAGATGACATACACCGTCACCTCCTTTCTATTTTATTTATTTTATCTAATGTCTTATCGGAAACGGTAAGACTTTTTATTTACCCTACTAACATCTGTTTTATAATTTTATTTATCTTTCCCACCCATCCTATCCCTATTATAATAGATAAAATTCGTTTTGTCAATATGAAAACGTTTTCATTTAATGTAAAATATCTTGATGGCAGACGGAAAATGACTAAATTTTTACGAATTCCGCAATTATTTTGAAAAAATTTTTTAAAAAATTTGAAAAATGTCACAAAATTGATGTAATTTTTGGGACATTTTCTCCAATTTCCAACAAATTTACACGATATCTCCGCGTTTTTTCGTAACTTTTAATACAAAAATCTTGCAATTCCACATATGAATCCAGTGGCGCCGCAGAATTTATTATCAATGGCACTGAAAATAAAATAGTTTTTTCATCGAGCTGGCGGCGGGGCGCATTACATAGTAAGCAGGGCTATGAATAAGCAAGAGCCTTGACCAATTCTATAATAACCTTAGCCAATTCCTTTATTGTTCATCTACAGATGCATTGTAGCAAGTGAATTTCCCTTCTCAAAAACTCTTGACAAAGCGCGGAAAATGTAGTATATTAAATATACAAAGTAAATAATTGAGGTTAATCTATGAAAATTAAAGAACTTATTAAAACTCTTCGCCGTTTCCCTAAAGATGCTGAAGTAGTTGTAAGACTTGGACAAGTAAAAGACAAAGCCATTGTTGTTAAGGTAGAATCTATCGCGGCAACATTGGACGAACTAAATCAATGGAAAGTTCTGTTGGATGTAAAAAATAAATAGCGGTTTCACCTGGACGGTACGCGGACATGGATAAATTTCTTCTCCTCAAGCAATTATTCATAAAAATAAATAGATAATTATTTTGCTAAAGCCGAAGAAATTATATATATTATATATGTAAGATAAAGATAAAAGTAATTATTAAAAGCACTTAATTATTGCGGCTATCTATCTGAACTATGCCATCAGGATAGAGCCTTCTAGCGGCGATGGTGTTAAAACTAATCTATCATCAAATTTATCAATACGAAAGGACAATTATTAAAATGGCAGAAAGACAAAGTAAAGCAGCAACAACATTAGTTTACACAGAAAAGGAATTAGAAGCAATCGAAGCTTTAAAGGCTAATCGTGGAACTAAGTTATCAGCAAAAGAATTAGGTATCGCTAACGTTATCCTAACTTCTCTTCAAACAAAGGCTAACAAATTCCCTGAAGACCCTAATGCTGTATTCGTAAACAAAGAAGATTACAACGCAGTATGTCCTACTTGCGGTGCTAAGATTTCTCACAAAGTTTACTGGATTGACTAATTTAGGAACAGAGAACAAGCCTAATCAAATTTTAATGGTGCTTCATTAAATAAAGAAATAAAGAACGTAGTTGGTTTGATTACGTTCTTTTTTAATTGGAAGGAATTTTTAGATTTTCATAAACATTTTTTAGATTTTAATAGGAATTTTTTAGATTTTAATTCAATCTTTTTTAAACTGCGGCTAAAATTATCTCATCTATATACCTCCTCTTGTCAGAAAGGGAGCGAAGGCTTTAAAGCCGTAGCGACCGCTAGCAAGATAGGGCGAAGCCATTGGTAGGGTAATTGAGTAGCAATCTAATTGCGGTTTCAAGAAGGGAATTAGACATTGGCAGATGAAATTTATTATTAAAAATAACGATTTTTTCTATTCTAATCCTAAAAATTATGTTGCCAAAATTGATAAAATCCATTATACTAAATATGTAATAAAAAATAAAGAAAAGGAGAGTAACAACAATAAATGAATAAACAATTACCTATCGACCAACTTGAATTTTTAAAGTTTTTGCGTCAAGTTGAACAAACTAATTACGAAATCAATATTACTGCCTTAGGTACTCAAACAATTCAACAAACGTTGCGGAACGAAATTAGACGTCAAGGTGTTGCGGCGTTAAAACACGATTTAGAATTACTTTATGGCGATGAATTTGATATTGTTGAAACTAAAGAAGGTATCATTGTTGTTGCCGAAAACGAACCTGGCGATTTTACATTTAGTTGAGAGATAAAAAATGTTATTAAGGCGCTTGACTATGACCCATTCGTTGAAGCAGACAAATATGATACTGATTTAGCCGTTAGCAAAGAAAAGAAAATGTTAAGAGAAGCTGAAAAGGCTAGCAAGGCAAAAACATTAGCTGAAAAGCGTCAACGTAAATTGGAAGAAATAGAAAAGCGTAAACGCCAAAACGAGTTAATAAACAAGGCGTTGGCAGATAACTTTAATGGTGAGGAAGAGGTCAAATAAAATTGCGGCGCTCGACGCGTCATGGAACGTAGTTCCATAAGTAGATGAATTATTCAAATGGGCGCTTACTCGCAGGTCAGCGAGCTGACCGCTTCGTACACAGCCCGGTATCATTTTTAAAGAAATAAAGAAGAACGTATCATATCAATAATCATATCAATACGTTCTTTTTTCAAATAAAAAATAAATCTAACCAAGGAATAAAAACTTACTTTGATTATTTATATATAAATATTAGCTTGGTTTTAACAAAGGAGTGATTTTTCTTAATATATGGATAAATTTTTGATATTTAACTTAACAGATATTAACTCTCATCAAAAGGATTTTTATATCTACCTTCAATATCAATTTCAGTTAACTTCTAAACAGTTTTTAAACTTTAACTCTCAAACTAAATCATTAACTATCATCACCTATATCAATACTAACGCTAAACCAATGACTGCGGCGGCAGATGAAGCAGGTGTATCAAGACAAACTTGGAGTAGCCATATAAAAGGTTACGAAACTATACTAACTATCGTAGATACGCCAAGCTCATTTTTGTCCCATAGCTTGTTTCAAGAAATGGCGGTTAAAATGGACGGTATGTCGCTATTAACTAAAAATGCTTTGTGGAGAATATATTGTTATATCTACTATATGGACGGCAAGTTTGGTGGTAAGTTTCAATATTCACAAGAGCAGATGGCGAAAGAATTAGGAACATCAATAAAATATCTTAATCAAGCAATAAGGCGGTTTGAGGAATGGGGTTGGCTAATTAAGAAAGGTAAATTCAAATTTAGCGGCGACAATACGTTCGCATACGTATATAGTATTCCTCAACAATATAAAAACGCTTTTAAGTTGCGGGATGATGAATAAATAATTTTCTTTTTTAATGTAAATTTTTATTGACAAAGCGCAAGATGTATTATATAATAATAATATAAGAAGATAAAAAAGGAGAAAAGATAATGGGTAAACAAAACTACATTACAAAAGATGGTAGAACTTTGAGTGAAAAACAAATCTTTGTTCTTACAATAAATGGAGTAGTTAACGTATCTAATTTAACATATGATGAGTGTTCAAAAAAGATAGCACAAGGTATTATAGATTATCGTAATCGTGATAAAGAGTGTTGTAGTATTGATGAACACGAAATGTGGGATGCACCGATAGACCCTTGGGGTAATTAAAGGAGGATTAAATGATTTTAGCTTATCAATTTGACTGGTTATCAATTTTATGCGGAGTTCTAATAGGACTATTAGTATGTTGGTTAATTTTCCATATAGGAAAGAAAACTAACGGTGTAGATGTCAGCGGTCTATCTGAAGAGGACGCCGAAAAGAAAATATTTGAGGTCGCGAAATATCAAGCGATGGTAACGAATTTAATTGTCAATATGTTATGCAGTTATTATTACGCAGATGCGAATAAAGCGTCAGTATTTTACAATGGCGAAAAGACAATAATTTTAGTAGACCTACAACCTGATATTATAGGAACGATAGAAACTGACTTATCGAATAATCGCTATGCCATTACCATCAACGAATATCATAATCTAAATAAGAGCAAATCCTTTACTTTTAAAGGAAGAGTTGGCGGTTCAAATTCTATTGATGGAAAGAGATTAGATGCCTTCCTACAAAAAACGTATAGAAAATTAGTCGGTCGTTCGGCACAAGAAATGATACGCGACGATTTGTGGGGTAGTGTAAAAGAGACAATTCAAATAATTAGTGAAGAGTTTACACCCGAAGAGCGTCAAAAAAATTACGAACAAGCAATTTTAAATGCATTGGCAGTGTTCAAAGATAGTAATGAAAACTTAAATCACAATCAATCTGAAGCACTATTTGATTTAATTACTTATGCAATGGCGCAAAATCGTGAGTCATTGTTACAATGGGCATTGGAAAATAAATCAAAACAAGAGGAAAAGAAATAGTTCCTCTTTTTATTTGGACAAATTTTATGAAAACGTTTTTATTTACTTGACAAACAGGAAAAAATATAGTAATATATATATGAAAAGATAAAAAAGAAATAATATTTATGAGAAAGGAAGGACTTTATGGAGATTAGTGAAAGAGTTAAGTATATTACTCGAAATGGAGGCGCAACGGTAACGGTTTTCGTTCCTTATGATTGCGAAAATCACTGCCCTTTTTGTATTAACAAACAAGAATATTCAGACACATCAAATTTTAATTTAGAGGAAATAATTAAATCTATTAAAATAATGAGTGTAATGAATCCTGAATGCGATTTTGTTTTTACAGGTGGAGAACCATTGGCAGATTTAAAAACATTAGACTTAATGTTAGAGGCAGTTCATTCAAATGTAGATACGTATGTTGATGAACCAACTCATAAGGTATTTATCAATACTACTTTACCTACTAACAAGTATTCTGAAGAAGAGTTGGCTGATTGGTTGAATGAATCGTATGCAATAAAATATATTACAGGCATTAATGTTTCAAGACATTTAAGAACATACGTGCAAGAGTCAAGCGATAGAATATTTAAGAAGTTAAAATTTGAACCAAGAATTAACTGCGTTCTTTATAATCTTCATTTAGCAGATGCAAATATTAAACAAAAGTTAATAGATTTTGTTAATCGTTTTAGAAAAATTACTGGCTACATTCAATTTAGAAAAGATTATGTTGTGACAACTCCTGAAAATCTATATGATGAAGAAAATGATGGCATTTTAAATCTTTTAAAAGATACTTTTGATTATAGAGGTTCTTTCGGCAGATACAGAATGAGAGTTGGTTACGAATTTAGTTATAAGAGATATAAGATTACTTATCATAAGACTTTGCCTTATTCAAAGATTAAATTAGATGACAATACTTATGTATTATATGATATTATTATCAAGCAAAACGGCGAAATCCGCGATGATTGGGACGTCACTTTACAAGGCGACAGAACAACATTAGTTAAGGCAAATGAGTTGGATTTAAATGCTTATAGAAGTGTAAAATACGAAGAATATGTATAGAAAGGCGGTAAAAATATGAAGCGTATTGCAATCAATGGTTTAGGTAGAATTGGAAAATTAGTCTTCCAATATTTGTTAGAAAGTGAAGGTTACGGTAGAGATTATGAAGTTGTTGCTATCAATGACTTAACAAACGTTTACGATTTAAGTATGTTATTAAAGTATGATAGTACGCAATTAAGTTTCACTGAAAAAGGTCATACAATAGACTTTATTGATTTGACAGGAGAAACTGACGAAAATAGAAAACGTTATGAATCAATACAAGGTTTTCTTGTAGTTGATGGTGTAGATTATCCTGTTTTCGCAGAAAAAGACCCTGCAAAATTACCTTGGGGAGAATTTAATGTTGATGTAGTTTGTGAATGTACAGGACGTTTCGCAACAATTACAGATTCATTTAAGCATATCGTGGCAGGTGCAAAGCACGTTATAGTAAACTCACCTGTTAAGGGCGTAAAGAATATTGTGTATAACGTAAACAGTGATACACTTGATGGTAGCGAAGACATCATTTGCGGCGCAAGTTGCACTACTAACTGTTTAGCACCATTATGTAAGATTTTAGACAAGGAATTTGGTATCGTAAAGGGTATGATGACAACAGTTCACTCATATACTGCGGACCAAAGCATTCTTGATTGCCCTCATAAGAAAGGTGCCAATAGCCGTAGAGGTCGTTGTGCTGGCGCAAACATTGTCCCTGCTTCAACTGGTGCGGCAGAAGCTGTAGCTAAGGCTTTACCACAATTAAAGGGTAAGTTAACAGGTATGGCGATGAGAGTTCCTACTCCTACAGGAAGTGTTGTTGTATTTGACGTTGAATTAAACGGCGAACATTTCGCAGAAGATATTAACAAGGTTATTATGGAGAATATGGACAATGAGTCTATTAGTGGAACATTTGACCCTGTTGTATCAAGCGATATTGTTGGTATTCCTTATGGCTCATACGTTGATTTCTTAAGCACTAAGGTATTAGAGTGCAGCGAAGGCACTACAATGGCACAAATCGTATCTTGGTATGATAACGAATCAAGCTACACACATCAATTTGTTAAAACACTAATTGCTTGGATGAGCTTAATAAATTAGGAGAGAGTTGAGATAAACTCTCTTTTTGTTTTTATTTTATGAAAACGTTTTTATACTGTTGACAAAGCCTAAGAAAAGGTATATAATATATGTATAAAGTAAAAAATATATATAAAGATGGGAGGTCTGTATGGAAGACAGAGATGTATGTCAAAAGATTGAACAACACATTAAGAACAAAGCAAGCATTAAATGGTTAAAAAATTTTGTTGATACAGAAATTGAAAAGAACGCCGCAGAAATTGAAAGGGCTCACGAAAATAAAGAATTTATTCTTGAGGCTGGGGCAATGGGGCGTAAAACTGCGTTTGAAATGGTTAAAGTTGTTTTAGATGACATTAAAATAGAATAAAAGGAAAAGGTTTATGGCAATTATAGGAATTTTTACAATATTAGTTATTATAACATCAGTTGTATATATAGTAAATGATGAAGAATAAGGAGGGAAGCAGTTATGGCATATACAAAAGGAATGTTTAAATCAATTTATAGAGATTATGGCATTATGAAAACATTTTCGGCGAAAGAAGTAAATATCCATCCCGCCACTTTGAACGCCGCAAAGAATAGAGGATTAGTGGAAAAATTATCAAATGGATACTATCGTTTAACAAGTAAAGGCGTAGTATTTATGACAATTGAAAACACAGCGAAACCAAATGGTTTTGTATCTTTAAAAAGAGATACAGATGAACTTGGTATGTTATGTACTGTAAAAGGAATGGATGTATTAGACGCGTGGGATAAACCTTGGGATTATAATGAAAATATCTCAATTTATAACGCAGAAACAAATCAATGGAAAGGAATAGTAAGGACTTTTTAAAATGAAAAGATATATCGTACACGTAGTAGGAAGAGATGGCACAAGAGGTAATGTGTATATTTACAAAGCAAAAAATGAGAGAGAACTTGCAAAAATTCTATGGGCTGAATGGAAAGATGCTACTGACCTTATAGATGGTTTTGACTACGACACTTTAAAAGGAGTTAAAAAATCAGGAATTCTTTGTTCTAATTGGTATGGCATTGAGGCATTAAAAGAAGACGCTGAGAGAGGATATCTATCACTAAGAAAGGATAACTATAATGAGATTTTTTAGATTTAAAAGAACAACACTCAAATATTTTTCAAAGCATATGCATATGAAGAAACGTGATTTAAGAAAACTTTTTAAGTTTAATCGTTTCTTTGTTAGTGCCGACCATCCTGAAGAAAATGTATACACAGCTTCATATGCATTTATGGAAAGTAAGTATCAATTACAATATGAGCCAGCATATGGTTGGACTTTTTTAAGACAATCACCTTATACGCATACAAAAATATATAGTAAACATCAACCAACTATTGAAAAATGTTGTGATTTTATTTGGGAGGACTAATATGGCACAAGGTTTAGTTGCATTTAAAAAATTAACAACAGGTGGATTATCACCTCAAGAACACGATGAATATTATAGAATTGTTAAAAATGAATTACAAGCATTTGAAATCATTGAGAATAAAGGTGTAGATATCGCCTTTTTAAGAAGTGTTTTAAGCGTTGAGGCATATAATGCCATTCAAAGCGGACATAGAACTCTTAGTCAACCAGAATTTGATGCGCTAAAACGTGTGCTACGTAAATAATTTTTAAAAAATATTGTAAAAAACTATTGACAAAGCGCAACTACAAGCGTATAATTAAAGTATAAATAAATAAAAAATGTAAGGAGGAAAAATGGCAAATCTATTAAAAGAATATTTACAAGAAATTGGTGTATATTCAGTTTTAACCGCAGAAGAAGAAGTCGAGTTAGCAAATAAAATTGAAATTGGTAAAGGCGCACAGGAAGAATTAAATGAGCGCGGAGAAGAATTAACACCCGAGCAAAAAGGTGTTTTGTATGATTTAATTGCTGATGGAGATTATGCACGTGAAGAGTTAATAAATCATAACTTAAAGTTAGTTGTTAGTATTGCAAAGAATTATCACAATGCACATTTAGATTTACTTGACCTTATTCAAGAAGGTAATATGGGTTTAATGATTGCAGTTGAAAAGTTTGACCCTAGCTTTAATTGCCGTTTCTCAACTTGTGCAACGCCTTGGATTAAACAAGCAATCACAAAGTCTATCATTGATAAAGGTAAAAATATTCGTATTCCTGCACATATCTTCCAACTTTTAAGCA
>JAJBWD010000250.1:0-2900 GCA_032907345.1 Bacillota bacterium
CATCTCCCTTTTCAATCAGCGGAGAATAAACCTTTTCACCAAATCTTACTTCAGTTGTTACGCTTCCGCCTCTCTGAGCCATTCCGTGGACCTCTGTCATTTTAACATCATATCCCTTTTCAAGAAGGGCTTCTGTTAAAATCTTAGAAGCCAGTATGGTTCCCTGTCCCCCTACACCTACAAATAATATACTAACCGGTTTATTCATTTAATTCACCTTCCTTTGATACGGCTCCAAATTTACATACCTGGAAGCATAGAGAACAGCCATTGCACATATTTTCATCGATGGAAACAATATTATCCTTAAAATTAATTGCTGGGCAGCCGGTCTTCAGGCAGGCCTTACACTTTATGCATTTTTCAGTATCTATTACGCATCTGGTTTTAGCTCTTTTTGCCCTGGCTGATTTTAAAAGTGCACATTCCTGTTTTGCTATTATTACAAAGGGTTCCTCAGCCTGATGGGCTTCCTTTACCGCTTTATTTGTCTCTTCCAGATTATAAGGATCAACAATTCTTATATTTTCTTTCTTGATCCCTAAGGATAATACAACTTTTTCTATATCAATTATAGGAGCTGCCTTTCCCTGAAGGGTTTTTCCTGTTCCCGGGTTTTCCTGATGACCTGTCATGCCTGTAGTTCTGTTATCAAGTATTACCGTAACTATAGGGATATTATTATATATGGAGTCTATTAAGCCAGTTATCCCTGAATGGAAGAAGGTGGAGTCTCCAATGAAGGAGAATACCCTGCCCCCTCTTCCTGCAAGTTCTCTGGCCTTTTCCATGCCAAGACCTGCAGATATAGATGCTCCCATACATATACAGGTGTCTGTAACACTTACCGGAGGCATCATTCCAAGTGTGTAGCAGCCAATATCCCCTGCAGCAATTACATCCTTATATTTAGAAACTGCATAGAAAATCCCTCTGTGGGGACAGCCCGGGCATAATACAGGAGGTCTGTTCGGAGCTTTTATATCTATGGTATATGGAGTATCAAAGCTTGTTCCCA
Organism: Bacillota bacterium; assembly: GCA_032907345.1. Lineage (GTDB taxonomy): Bacteria > Bacillota > Clostridia > Clostridiales > Clostridiaceae > JAJBWD01. The sequence continues at coordinate 1,019 of JAJBWD010000250.1, forward strand.
GCAGGGCCTTTCTGATTATATCAGGGCTCAGCTCATTGCATATTGGAATTATTTCCTTGCCGATGCAGCTTATTCCCATAACCTTAATGGCATTTTCCAGATAAGGCTCATTTTCCTCAATTACGTACAGCTTATCTACTTTTTTAGCAAAATCTTTTATAAGTTTATCAGGAAGGGGGAAGCTAAAGCCTATTTTTAAATAAGAAGCCTTGTCCCCTAATACCTCTTTAGCATACTGATATGATATTCCGCTGGTTACGACTCCGATTTTGCTGTCATTTATTTCAACCTTATTTAAAGATGTTTTATTTGAATATTCCCTGAGTTTATCCAGTCTTTCTTCAACTTCATAATGCTTCTTCCTGGAATGAGCAGGGATCATAATATATTTTTTTATGTTCTTTGTGTATTCTTTTATTGGAACTTCATTTCTATCTTCTAATTCTACTATAGACTTTGAATGAGATACCCTGGTGGTGGATCTGAATAAAACTACAGTATCAAATTCTTCGCTTATTTTGAAGGCTTCCTTCATGAAGGTTTTACATTCCTGGGAATCAGAAGGCTCAACCATAGCAATTTTAGCATGAGGTGCATATAACCTGTTGTCCTGTTCATTTTGTGATGAATGCATTCCGGGATCATCTGCTGTTACTACCACAAGCCCACCGCTTACTCCTTCATAGGCCATGGTGAATAACGGGTCAGCAGCCACATTAAGGCCCACATGCTTCATGGTGGTGAAGCTCCTGGCTCCCCCTATGGAAGCACCGGATACCACCTCTAATGCAACCTTCTCATTAGTTGCCCATTCTGCATATACTCCGTCATATTTAGCAAAGTTTTCAAGTATTTCCGTACTGGGAGTTCCCGGATAGGCGGATGCTATATGACATCCTGCTTCGTAAGCCCCTCTTGCAATGGCCTCATTGCCTGACATAATCTTTTTCATTTAATTACCCCCTAATTATATCAGGAAACTGCATAATTAAATTTTCTTCTATTTTAATTCTTAAATTATGCCATTTCCCCTTATATACATAGATTATTCTGAAATTAAAGATCCTAAAGCTATTGAATATAATTTTGAATCCATTGAGTCTGCTCTGGATACTAAAACTATTGGACACAAAGCACCCAAAACTACTCCTGCGTTTTTTGCATTTGCAAAATAGGTTAAGCTTTTGCCCAGGAAATTACCTGATTCTATGTTTGGAACCAAAAGGATGTCTGCCTCTCCTGCAACCTGGCTTTTTATATTTTTATGCTCTGCTGCAGCTTTTGATATGGCATTGTCAAGAGCTAAAGGTCCGTCTATTATGCAGCCTTTTATCTGGCCTCTTCTATTCATCTGAGATAAGACCGCAGCATCCATGGTTGCCTGCATCCCTTCATTTACAACCTCCACGGCACATATAGGAGCTACCTTGGGCTCTTTAATTCCTAAAGCATGAGCTAAGGAAACTGCATTATTTATTATGCCAACCTTGTCCGTGAGTGTAGGATAGGGAACCATGCCTCCGTCTGTAAGGGATAAAAGCTTATGGTAATTTTGGACTTCATACAGCATAACATGAGATAACAGGCCTTTTCCTCTTATGCCTGTCTCTTTATTCAGCACCGCTTTTAAAATATCTGAGGTTTTAAGCATACCTTTCATAAGGAAGTCAGCCTTTTTTTCTCTCACTAATGAAACAGCTATTAGTGCTGATTTTATATCATCTTTTTCATCTATTATTTCCATATCGCTGATGTCTATATTGTTATCTTTTGATATTTCTTCTATAAGTTCTTTATTCCCAACCAGCACTGCATTAATAAGTCCGGCGCCTTTAGCTTTGGATACTGCCTCTAATACCTCAAGATCTGCCGCCGCCGCTAC
>JAJBWD010000251.1:0-2641 GCA_032907345.1 Bacillota bacterium
AGAGGCCTTTCAGAGCTCCAAACCACGGTGCTACCAAAGCATCACTTATAGGGGGAGGGGCCAGCCTCATGCCCGGTGAAATATCACTTTCCCATAACGGTGTTTTATTCTTAGATGAAATGCTTGAATTTAACAGAAGCACTTTGGATACTCTAAGAGGTCCCTTGGAGGATAGAAAGGTAACCATTAACAGATTTCAGGGAACTGTCTCATACCCCTGCAGTTTCCTGCTTATAGGGGCTTTAAATCCATGCCCCTGCGGATTTTGGGGAAGCAGCAAGAGAGAATGTACCTGCACCAGCTACCAGAGGACAAATTATCTCCACAAGCTGTCTGGAGTGCTGCTGGATCGAATTGATTTATTTAACTATGTAAACTCACTTAGCTACAATGAAATAAAATCAGAAAACAGAGAAGAATCCTCAGAAGAAATAAGAAAAAGGGTAATCAAAGCCAGGGAATTTCAAAGAGAAAGATTTAAAAATGATACAATATCCTGTAATGGAGAGATGGATACAAATCACGTTAAAAAATACTGCACACTAGATGATAAATCAGATCAGACTCTTAAAAAAGTATTTGATAAATTTTCCCTGAGTACCAGGGTGCACAATAAAATACTTAAGGTTTCAAGAACCATAGCGGATTTAGAAGGCAGCGAAAAGATAAAAAAGGATCACCTGATTGAAGCATTAAATTACAGGAAATTCATTGATAATAAAATCATATAACTTTTAAAAAATAAGATGCATATGGAGCGTATGAACAGTTGTTTATATGCTTCTTTTATAATGGAGCTTACATAATTACCTTTGGCTGGTCCATTTAAATAATAACCGTTTTTTAAGATGGAGTATAACATAAATTATGTTATCTTTTTTATCATTGAAGCATTAAATTACAAGTAATTCATTGAACAGAAAATTATCTAAATTACCAATATTCTTTATCATGGTAAAGAAATCCGTAATTTTAACTTAAATACTTTGTGATATAATATATTTGGAAAACTTAAGTATTTTTGTTAAGGAGGGGGTTTAATATGGTATCTAATATTGATATTTCAAATGCTATGACCATAAAACTGGAAAGCGTTCTTCCATCCATGCCAAAATTTGCAGATGGTATAAGAAGAGCTCCGGACAGAGGCTTTAGTCTTACAAAAGATCAGACAAAGACGGCACTTAAAAATGCTCTCAGATATATCCCAGAGGAGCTTCACGAAAAGTTGGCTCCTGAATTCATCCAGGAATTAAAAACAAGAGGCAGAATTTACGGTTACAGATTCAGACCGGAAGGCAGAATATACGGAAAGCCAATTAATGAATATAAAAGTAACTGCCTGGAAGGAAAAGCTTTTCAGGTTATGATAGATAATAATCTGGACTTTGATGTAGCGCTTTACCCTTATGAACTCGTAACCTACGGCGAAACAGGTCAGGTATGCCAGAACTGGATGCAGTACAGGCTTATTAAAAAATACTTAGAGAAATTAGATGATAATCATACATTAGTAATAGAATCAGGACACCCGGTAGGCTTATTTAATTCCAAACCGGATGCTCCCAGGGTAATCATCACAAATGCACTTATGGTAGGCATGTTCGATGATCAGAAAGACTGGCATTACGCTATGCAGATGGGAGTTGCAAACTATGGACAGATGACTGCCGGCGGTTGGATGTATATAGGACCTCAGGGCATAGTTCACGGCACCTTTAACACTCTTTTAAATGCCGGAAGACTTAAGCTGGGAATTCCTGCAGATGAAGACCTTAAAGGCTACCTGTTTGTATCCTCAGGCCTGGGCGGAATGAGCGGTGCTCAGCCAAAAGCTGTTGAAATAGCAGGAGGAGTCGGCATAATCGCTGAGGTAGATTTGTCAAGAATTCAAACCAGATTCAACCAGGGCTGGGTTTCTAAAATGTCAGATAACCTGGATGAAATATTTAAAACATCTAAAGAGTATATGGATAAGAAAGAGCCCATATCAATTGCTTATCACGGCAATGTAGTGGATCTTCTCCAGTACATCGTTGATAACAACATAAAGGTTCATTTATTATCAGATCAGACTTCCTGCCATGCAGCTTATGACGGCGGCTACTGTCCTCAAGGAATTACCTTTGAAGAAAGAACTTATCTTCTTAAAAATGACAGAGAAAAGTTTGATAAATTAGTTGATAAGAGCCTCTCGATGCATTACCAGCTTATAAAAGAATTAGTAGGGAGAGGGACTTATTTCTTTGACTATGGAAATTCCTTTATGAAAGCTGTTTATGATGCCGGGGTTAAAGAGATAGCAAAAAACGGAGTTGACGAAAAAGACGGCTTTATATTCCCATCCTATGTAGAGGATATTATGGGACCTGAACTCTTTGACTACGGTTATGGACCATTCAGATGGGTTTGCCTGTCCCGCAACCATGATGACCTGATTAAGACAGATAAAGCAGCTATGGAATGCATAGATCCAAACAGACGTGCTCAGGACAGAGACAACTATGTTTGGATAAAAGATGCTGAAAAACATAAACTGGTTGTGGGAACTGAAGCCAGAATATTGTATCAGGATGCCAAAGGAAGAGTCAAAATTGCCTTAAAGTTTAATGAAATGGTAAGAAATGGTGAAATAGGACCT
>JAJBWD010000252.1:0-8137 GCA_032907345.1 Bacillota bacterium
ATATAAAGAATAGACAGCGGAATTGTTATATAAATTTTCAAATATGGATTCGAATACCTAATAAACAAGCCTAATGGTACAAGATAAATAAATAATATCACAAAAATCAAATCAAATATCTGTTCCATCTTTCCCCCTAACTAAATATTACATCATAAATACTATCTATAAGCTCTTCCTTTCCAGTCTTTTTAAGAGATGAGAAGAATAATAATTTATCCCCCTCTTCCAGTTCCAAAGTATCTATAATAGTTTTTTTATTTTTATTTATATCATTCTTTTTTAGCTTGTCAAATTTTGTGGCCACTATTAATACCTTATAATTATAATGCTTAATATACTTATACATAAGTATATCATCCTCTGTTGGTCTATGCCTTGAATCAACAAGCATAACCACCAGCTTAAGCTTCTGGCTGCTTTGCATATACTCCTCTATTATTTTGCCCCAGCTTTTTCTTTCTTCTTTTGACACCTTGGCATATCCATATCCAGGCAGATCAACAAAATATATCTCCTCATTTATAAGAAAATAATTGATAAGTCTGGTTCGGCCGGGAGTATTGCTAACCCTGGCCAATTGTTTTATGTTTGTCAAAGTATTAATAAGAGAGGATTTTCCTACATTGGACCTTCCCACAAAGGAAACCTCCGGAAAATTACCCTCCGGAAGTGTCTTCTTTGAAGCACAGGAAGTTACAAATTCTGCTTTTTTAATCTCCATTTTTTTCACCAATTAAAGCATTTTTCAATACTTCTTCCACATTTTCAGCAGGAATAAATTTCACTTTTTTCTTTACTGCCTTTGGAATTTCTTCTAAATCCTTCAGATTATCCTTTGGAATAATTATAGTATCTATTCCGGCCCTGAAAGCTGCTAAGGACTTTTCCTTAAGCCCGCCTATAGGAAGAACCCTTCCGGTTAGTGTTACTTCTCCAGTCATTGCAACATTGTGTTTTACTTTTATTTGGCCAAGTGACGAAACCAGGGCTGTTACCATAGTCACACCGGCAGATGGGCCATCCTTTGGAACCGCACCCTCAGGAACATGAATATGAATATCTATAGTCTTATAGAAGTTCTCTTCAATACCATACTTATCTGCAATGGACCTTACATAGCTGTATCCGGCTTTTGCAGACTCCTTCATTACATCACCTAAGGAGCCAGTCAGTTCCAGTTTTCCGGTTCCTTTCATGGACAGTACCTCTATGGGAAGTGTGTCTCCGCCATATCCTGTCCAAGCAAGCCCGGTAACAACTCCTACCTTATCCTCCATACTTTTCTTTTCGTAAGAGAATATTGGTGCTCCTAAAAATCTATTTAAATTTAATGAGTTTATGGTAATTGATTTTTTTTCTTTTTCAACTAATTCGGCTATGCCTTTTCTTATACAGGCAGCTATATTTCTTTCTAAGTTTCTGACTCCGCTTTCTCTTGTATACCTTTCAATGATTGTCTCTATAGCTGAATCAGTTATATTTATTTTACTTTTATCGATGCTGTGGGCTTCTAATTCTTTTGGTATAAGATGATTCTTTGCTATATTTAATTTTTCATTTGAGGTATAGCCTGATATCTCAATTACCTCCATCCTGTCAAGAAGAGGTCTTGGAATAGTATCCAGTGTATTTGCAGTTGTTATAAACAGTACCTTTGATAAGTCAAAGCTGACCTCTAAATAATGATCTCTGAATGTATTGTTCTGTTCGCTGTCTAAAACTTCTAAAAGAGCATCCTTAGGATCCCCTCTGAAATCTGAAGCCATCTTGTCTATCTCATCTAATAAAAACAGCGGGTTTTTAGACTTTGCCTGCTTCATGGAATATATAACCCTGCCGGGTATGGCACCTACATATGTTTTCCTGTGTCCTCTTATTTCTGCTTCATCTCTTACTCCGCCCAGTGACATCCTTACAAAGTTTCTGTTAAGTGCATGGGCAATAGACTTAGCAATAGATGTTTTACCAACTCCCGGAGGACCAACAAGGCAGAGTATAGGTCCTTTTAGGGATTTGCTCATCTTTTTTACTGCTAAATACTCTATTATTCTATCCTTTACGTCATATAAACCATAATGCTCACTATTTAGTACTTCTCTGGCTCTTTTAATATCTATGTTATCATCTGTCTCTTTATTCCAGGGCAGATCCAGTATCCAGTCCAAATATGTCCTTATTACTGATCCTTCAGCACTAAAGCCTCCTACATTTTCCAATCTGCTAAGCTCATAAAGTGCTTTCTCCTTAGCCTCTTTTGGAAGCTTTGCCTTTGTAATCTTGGTTTTATAGCTTTTTACCTCTTTTTTAAGCTCATCCTCTTCTCCCAATTCCTCTTGAATTGCCTTAATCTGTTCTCTAAGGTAATATTCCTTTTGGGACTTTTCAATTTTACTCTTTACCTTATTTCCAATCTTTTTTTCCAAATCAAGAATCTCTATTTCATTTAAAAGAATCTCATTTAGCTTATCAAGCCTGTCTAAAACATCATAACATTCCAAAAGTTCCTGCTTTTTATCCTGCTTCAGCATAATATATGAGCTCATAATGTCTGCCATCCTGCCAGGCTCATCATACTCCTCCAAAGAGATTAAAGCTTCTGCCGGCAGATTACCGGACAGCTTAATATATTCATCAAAATTTTTCTCCAGCAGCCTGATATAAGCCTTACATTTTTTGCTGTCAGAACATTCCTTATCCTCTAAAATCTCTGATTCGATTTTAAAGTAGGGCTCCTCCTGAATGTAATTTAATACTCTGCCTCTGCTGTTTCCCTCAACTAATACTCTTACAGTATTTCCGGGCAGCTTTAAAATCTGTTTTATACTGCACAGCGTTCCTATTTCATATATATCATCCGGAGCTGGTTTTTCAGTCTTTGCTTCCTTTTGTGCTACCAAAAATATTTCTTGATTATTCATCATTGCTTCCTCAAGAGCTTGAATTGATTTTTCCCTGCCCACATCAAAATGAAGTATCATATATGGGAAAATTGTCAATCCCCTTAAAGGTATCATAGGAAGAATCTTATTATTTGATTCCATGCTATCTCCTCCTATTTATAAATTTTATTGCGATTAGTATATTATACCTATAATAATAGTATAATTCAATAAATAAAATCAAGTCAGTTTATTTGCTTATATTACATTTCTCTTTGCGGACAGCATATCTCTTTTTGGGCATATGTCATTGATAAAGGCTGAGATAAAAACCTGTTCTATATTCTCTGCAGTAATTATTTTTATACCTTCTATTTTTGAGAATATGGCCTGATAATTATCTTTTGGAATTATGACAGCAATACAGCCTGCTTTTTTTGCTGCTGTTATTTTTTCATATACTCCTCCAACGGGACAAATTGATCCGGATATTGATATCTCACCTGTCATGGCAATTTTATTACTTATCTTTATGCCTTTTATTGAGCTGTATATGGCTGCTGCTATGCTTACACCGGCGGATGGTCCGTCTACTACCTGACCTCCCTGGAAATTAAGGTGTATATCATAGCAGGATATGTCTATATTGTATGTATTTTTAAGCACTGTAAGAACACTGTAGGCTGATTCCATTATGCTGCTCTTTCTTATAATTGTGGAATTGCCTATTTTTATTTCTTCTTTTTCAGCAACACCTGTAATTATAAGGCTGCCTGACTTATCCTGCAGCTTCTTTGTAATTGCTTCAATTTTCATCATCCTGCCCTGATTTGCACCAGACACTGCCAGACCATTTACTATCCCTATTTTAGGCTCCTCATTTATGCTGTCTGTAATTCTTGGCGGGAATTTCCCGTTTTCTATTACCCACTCAATGTCCTCCAGTGTTATCATATTCCTGTCTTCATTTATAACAAGAGATGAAGCCAGCTGAACTATATTTACTGCCTCTCTGCCGTTTCCCGCATATTTTGATATAAGCTCTATTCCTTTGTCTTCTATAAACATATTAATCTTTTTAGCTGCATTTTTTACTATTTCAATAATTTCATCTTCATCCAGTGATCTGAAATATACCTCCACACATCTTGACCTTATAGCTTCAGGAATCTCATCCGGACTTTTTGTTGTAGCACCAATAAGCCTGAAATCAGCAGGATAGCCATTTTCAAATATTTCCTTTATATAAACGGGGATGTTATTGTCTTCACTGCTATAGTAAGCACTGTCTAAAAATACTTTTCTGTCTTCCAAAACTTTGAGGAGCTTATTCATCTCGATTGGATGAAGCTCTCCAATTTCATCAATAAATAGTATACCCCCATGGGCTTTGGTGACAGCTCCCTCTTTGGGCTGAGGAATACCTGCAATACCTAAAGCACCTGCACCCTGATATATAGGGTCATGAACGGAACCAATCAGGGGGTCTGCCATACCACGGTCATCAAACCTTATGGTTGTAGCATCTATTTCTATAAATCTTCCCTTTTCCCCAAATGGAGATTTAGCAGTTTTCTTTGCTTTTTCCAGAACAAGTCTGGCAGCTGCTGTCTTACCTACCCCAGGGGGACCATATATTATTACGTGCTGTGGATTGGGACCGCATATGGCAGCTTCTAATGCCTTTATACCATCTTTCTGACCAATTATCTCATCAAAAGATTTAGGTCTGCTTTTTTCAGATAAAGGCTCTGTTAGCTTAATCTCTCTCATTTTATTAAGTCTATCCATCTCTTTTTCCGAATCTCTGTTTATTGTACTCTTGCTGCTTTTGCTGTTTATAAGCAGATTTAAAAAATATAACCCTATTATAAATGAGAAAAATAATTGAACTACTAATAAAACCTCCTGCATAATTTCACTCCTTCATCACTCAGTTTTCATTATTATTCTCATATATGTATTTTTATATGCAAAAAAGCTGCCTCAAAATGAGGCAGCTGCTATGCTGTTTCCGGGCCTTTTTTAGATTTGGTTTTCTTTGAAAGCTTTAATACTTCTCTCTTACCGCTGGCAGCCAAAACAACCTCAGGCTTTTTAGATGATAATGTATCCTTATTAATGATAACCTTTTGAATATCCTCTTTGGTAGGTATATCATACATAATATCAAGCATTATATCTTCCAGTATTGCCCTAAGACCTCTGGCCCCTGTGTTTCTTTTAATAGCTTCCTCTGCTATGGCCAGCAGTGCCTCGTCATTAAACTCCAGCTCCACATTATCCATCTCAAAGAGCTTTCTATACTGCTTAGTCAAGGCATTTTTAGGCTCCTTAAGAATTCTGAGCAGTGCTTCCTTGTTCAGAGACTGCAGAGTAACTAAAATAGGAACTCTTCCTACAAACTCAGGGATTAATCCAAATTTAAGAAGGTCCTGAGGCATAATCTCCTTAAGTACTTCTCCAATATCTTTTTCATGAATTGAATCAATTCTGGCTCCAAAGCCAAGAGAAGACTGTCTTGTTCTCTTTTCTATTATTTTTTCTATTCCGTCAAAAGCTCCTCCACAGATAAATAAAATATTTGTGGTATTAATCTGGATAAATTCCTGATGAGGGTGCTTTCTTCCTCCCTGAGGAGGAACAGACGCTACAGTTCCTTCAAGAATCTTAAGAAGTGCCTGCTGTACTCCTTCACCGGATACGTCTCTTGTTATAGATGGGTTATCTGATTTTCTTGCAATCTTATCTATTTCATCTATATACACTATACCTTTTTCTGCCTTTTCTACATCATAATCAGCATTTTGAATAAGCTTAAGAAGAATGTTTTCCACATCTTCTCCAACATAACCTGCTTCAGTTAAAGTTGTAGCATCAGCTATTGCAAAGGGTACATTTAAAAACTTAGCCAGAGTCTGTGCCAGCAGGGTTTTACCTGATCCTGTAGGTCCCAGAAGCAGAATATTGCTCTTCTGAAGTTCTACATCTTTATCAAAATCATTTGAGTTTATTCTCTTGTAATGATTGTAAACAGCTACTGAAAGTGATTTCTTTGCATTTTCCTGACCAACTACGTACTGATCAAGGTGCATCTTTATCTCTTCAGGCTTTGGAAGTGAGGCAGCTGCCGCATCTCCATTATCTTCGAATTCATCAGTTATTATTTCAGAGCATAATTCAATACACTCATCACAGATATAAACACCGGGTCCTGCAATAAGCCTTCTTACCTGATCCTGAGTTTTACCGCAGAAAGAGCATTTAAGCTTGTTTCTGTCTTCTTGTTTTACCATAAATTCACCTCTCTAAGGCTATCTTTTCTTATCAATAACCTCATCAATTAACCCGTATTCTTTGGCCTCCTCCGCTGTCATGAAGTAATCTCTCTCGGTGTCCTTTTGAATTCTTTCCAGTGGCTGACCTGTTCTGTCGCTTAATATTTTATTAAGGTTTTGTTTTATTTTGAGAATTCTTTCTGCATGAATTCCAATATCAGTTGCCTGACCTTGGAAGCCCCCTAAAGGCTGGTGAATCATAATTTCACTGTTGGGCAGTGCAAATCTCTTTCCCTTTGCTCCTGCAGTTAATAAGAATGATCCCATGGATGCTGCCATTCCAATACAAATTGTGGAAACATCAGGCTTTATATACTGCATGGTATCATAAATTGCCATACCTGATGTGATAGAGCCTCCCGGACTATTTATATATAAATATATATCCTTGTCTGGGTCCTCTCCCTCTAAGAAAAGGAGCTGAGCAACTACCAAGCTGGCAGTAACATCATTTACCTCTTCTGAAAGCATGATTATTCTTTCTTTTAACAACCTGGAATATATATCGTAGGATCTTTCTCCTCTGTTTGTTTGTTCAACTACAACTGGTACTAAACTCATCTTACATCCTCCTAACTTTAAAGATAATGCCAGAATATATCTGGCAATCTAGTACTAAATTGAAACACTGCTGTCTACTAATAATTTTATAACTTTTTCATTAACAATGTCTATAGTAATCATATCTTTTTGTGATTTTAAAACAAGATCTGCTGTCTTATCAATATCTTTTGTATCATAATACATAGCTATTTCCTTAGCCTTGGCTGATAATTCTTCCTCTGATGCTTCAACTTTTTCAGTTTCTGCAATCTTTTCAAGAACCAAATCTGTCCTTACCTTTCTTTCTGCACTGTCCTTCATCATTTCTCTGACCTTTTCTTCTGATGAATTCGTGTACTCATAGTAAGCTTTCATATCAACACCCTGATACTTAAGTCTTGATTCAAAATTCTTAAGCATATAATCAATTTCTTTTTCAACCATTACCTTAGGGATTTCTAATTTAGCATTGTCAGTAACTATGTTTACAGCACTGTCTTCATACTCTCTTTTAGCCTTATCTTCATTTTCTTTTACTTTTTTTGCTTTTATATCTTCTTTCAGCTCTGCAATTGTATCAAATTCTGATACTTCTTTTGCAAATTCGTCATCTATGGCAGGTAACTCTTTAACTTTAATTTCCTTAACTGCTACTTTAAATAATGCTTCCTTACCGTTTAAATCATCTTTTCCATAATTTTCAGGGAAGGTCACAACAACATCCTTTTCGTCGCCTTTGTTTAAGCCGATAAGCTGAACTTCAAAATCACCTATGAAGCTGCCTGATCCGATTTCAAGAGGGAAATCCTTTCCTTCTCCGCCTTCAAAAGCCTCCCCATTTATGAACCCTTTAAAGTCTATAATAGCTGTATCTCCGCTTTCGATAGCTCCATTTTCCTTAACTTCAACTCTTGCATTTTTCTGCTGCATGCTCTTTACTTCATTTTCAACATCTTCTTCTGTAACAGGGTATACATTTTTCTTAACTTCTATTCCTTTATATGCTCCCAGCTCAACCTCCGGCTTAAGTGTAACCTTTGCTGTGTATATAAAGTCCTGATCATTTCCTACCTGAACTATGTCTATTTCCGGATAGTCTACCGATGATAATTTATTTTCATCTATTGCCTTTCCATATGTATCATTATAGCAGAAATTCATGGCATCTTCATAAAATACTTCTACTCCATAATGTCTTACTATCATGCCAAATGGTGCCTTGCCTTTTCTGAATCCGGGTATATTAAAACTTTTTACGTTCTTCTTGTAAGCTTTCTGTATGCATTTGTCAAATTCTTCCTTTTCAACTGTGATCTCAAGTTTAACCACATTTGCCTCTAGTTTCTCAATCTTTGTATTCATAACTGATCCTCC
>JAJBWD010000253.1:0-6860 GCA_032907345.1 Bacillota bacterium
GGCAGAAACCAGAGAGCGTAACCGTCTTGCAAGGGAGATTCACGATACATTAGGACATGCATTAACAGGCATATCGGTAGGAATTGATGCATGCCTGACAACAATTGACATATCTTCAGAAGCAACAAAAAGACAATTAGATGTAATTGCCAATGTAGCAAGGCAGGCCATTAAGGATGTAAGACGTTCAGTAAACAAGCTCCGGCCGGATGCACTGGAAAGTTTAAGCCTTGAGGAAGCAATTAATAACATGATTACGAATATAAGTAAAGTAACAAAAGCAAATATATTTTTTAGTGATCAATTAAAATCATTAAAATTTAAACCTGATGAAGAAGATACTATTTATAGAATTGTCCAGGAAGGGATAACAAATGCAATCAGGCATGGAGAAGCTACGGAAATATATATAACTATTTCAAGAAAAGATAAACAGCTTAATATAGTAATAAGTGATAACGGTATTGGATGCACCGAAATAAAAAAAGGTTTTGGATTAAGACATATAAAAGAAAGAGTTGGATTGTTAAATGGGACAGTAGAGTATGATGGAAGTCACGGCTTTTTAATAAATGTAAATATTCCAATAAGATGGGGTGAAGTCAATGATTAAAGTGCTGATTGCTGATGATCAGGAATTGATCAGGCAAAGTTTAAAAATTGTACTAAGTGCAAATGAGGATATAGAAGTCATAGATACTGTAAGCAATGGGAATGAGGTAATTGAATCAGTTCGTAAAAATAAACCGGATATAATATTAATGGATATCCGCATGCCGGAAATTGATGGAGTCCAATGTACAAAAATTATTAAAGAGTCATATCCAAACATTAAAATTATAGTACTGACCACTTTTGATGATGATGAGTATATATTTAATGCATTAAAGTATGGAGCCAGCGGGTACTTATTAAAGGGTGTTTCCATGGCAGAACTTATAAAGTCTATTCATACTGTTATAAATGGAGGGGCCATGATTAATCCGGATATAGCTGTTAAAGTATTTAAATTATTTTCACAGATGGCGCAGGGAGATACATCTGTCCAGACAGACAGAGATAAGAATACAAAGGATTTATGCAATACGGAATGGAATATAATAAAATATGTAGGATTTGGGCTGTCAAACAAAGAAATTGCAAAAAAACTTAATTTATCAGAAGGAACTGTCAGAAATTATTTGAGTACCATATTAAATAAACTTGATTTCAGGGATAGAACACAGCTGGCTATTTGGACAGTTCAGACTGGAGTTATAAGAAAAATGGTGACAGAAAGATGAATTTGAAAAGAAATTGGAAGATAATGGCGTTAATTTCTGCTGTTATAATTATAGTAATAAGCATTGCTGCCTTTATGAAGTTTTTAAGCCTTAAAAAGAGCAGGGTATTGACTATCGGAATATACTCAGGAAGCTGGAATGTACCCAGTGAAAATACTTACAAGGTTATAAATGATGCAATATCAAAGTTTGAAAAAAATCACCCTGGGGTGAAAATAAAATATTCAAGCGGAATATTGAAGGAAGATTTTTCTGAATGGATTTCAGGACAAGTACTTTTGGGGAGGGAACCGGATGTCTTTATGATACTGCCTGAAGATTTCAATGTATTTTCCTCAACTGGAGTATTAAAAAATCTGGATGGATTAATTAAAAAGGATAAAGATTTTAACAGCAGTAAATATTATAAAGCAGCTTATGAATTTGGCAAATACCAGGGGAAACAATTTGCCCTTCCCTATGAAAGTGTTCCAACATTGATGTTTGTAAATAAAACGCTTTTAGAAAAGGAGCATATCTCTATTCCTGATAACAGCTGGACATGGGATGACTTTTACAGGATATGCAAAGAAGTAACTAAAGATACAGATAAGGATGGGATTATTGATCAATTTGGATTTTACGATTATACCTGGGAAAATGCAGTATGTTCTAATGGAATAAAACTATTTAATGATACAGGGACAGAATCCTATTTTGGAGACGAAAAGGTGGAAGAAGCAGTAAGTTTTGTAAAAAAATTAAATTCTTTAAATGAAGGATATCAGGTTACTTCAAAGGTATTTGATATGGGTAAGGTAGCATTCCGCCCCTTATCATTTTCAGAGTATAGGACCTATTTGCCTTATCCCTGGAGAATAAAGAAATATTCAAATTTTGAATGGGACTGCATTAAGCTGCCATCTGGTCCTAATGGAAATAATGTTTCACAATTAAGCACACTGCTTATGGGAATAAGCAGCCGTACCAAACATGAACAGCTTTCCTGGGAGTTTTTAAAGCAGTTGACCTATGATGAAGAAACACAAAAAAATATGTTTGAATATTCCCAGGGAGTATCAGTAATAAAAAGTGTGATAGAATCTAAGAAAACAATTGAGGAAATAAATAAAAACATGCCCTCGGAAAGCTCTTTGAATATTAAAATCCTTGATAATATTATGGAAAGTGCAGCAGTTACCCCTAAATTTAAAAAGTATGAATCAGTCATGATTAAAGCAGACAGTGAAATTAATAAGATTATAAATGGAGAAGAAAATCTGGATACCACCCTTTTGATTCTTCAGAGAGAAATAAATAATATGTTAACCAATTAAGAAAATCACATAATTCCCTTTGATTATTTAAATGAATAAATATAGTTCTTAAGAGAAAGCAGTTGAGCTTTCTTTTTTTATTAATGAGACTTCCTAATTACCTTGGACTGATTCATCTTAAAAATAACGAACTTTCGTCTTTTTAAGATGAAATAAAATCATGAATCGTGCAGTTTCTTTTTATGAAAACAATTACAATTATCATATGAAAGCTGACATTTGTAATGAAATATTAGTGACAAATTATAGGTGCTTACAAATTAACAAGTTGCTAAAATTTGAATTGTAAACGTATTATTAATTCTATTAACCACCAATAACATCAAGTTAAAAGTTAGTTCTAAAATAATGCCTGCAGGCTGATTTTAAACTAAATAAAGTGAGGAGGGGAGAAATGAAGTATGTAGTATTAGTAAGTCATGGACAATTGGCATCTGGGTTTTACAGTGCATTATCAATGATCGCAGGTAAAGGCAGAAAGGATGTATTATTTCAAGGTTTGGCAGATGGAATGAGCGCTGAAAGGTTTGGCATAAATTTTGCAGCCATGATTGAAAACATAAAAGCTGAAGATGAAATTATTCTATTTGCAGATATTATTGGAGGCTCTCCACTGACTACAGCATTAAATTTATTGGAAAGCAAAGGATTACTGCAAAAAACATATGTAGTTGGTGGTATGAATCTTCCAATGATACTGGAAGGGGTCTTGATGAAGGATTCTATGGATATGGAAGAGTTCAAGGAAACATTGCTTAGAGAATCTAAGGAAGCAATAAAAGAGTTCAAATTGCTGGATACAGAGCAGGAAGAAGATATATAGGAGGATAAATGAATGTCAATTTCATTTGTAAGGATAGACGACAGAATGATTCATGGACAAACATGTACAAGATGGGCTTTAGAGTATCCATGTGATGGTATAGTAGCTGTTAATGATGCTGCTGCTAATAATTCTGTATTAAAAGCGGCTTATAAAAGTGCCAGCGGCAAAAAAACCTTTGTATGGTCTTATGAAGAGTGGAAACAGAAATGTAATAAGGTTTTGCAGAGTAAAGACAGATATTTTTTAATTACAAAAGAACCTGTTCTAATGGCAAAAATTCTGGCAGATGATAAATTCGATCCGGGTATTAAAGAAGTTGTTATCGGACCATGTAATGACAGACCCGGAACAACAAAACTTGGGAATAATCAATCAATAAATCAAAAAGAAGCAGAGGCACTTGAGCGCATCATGCAATCTGGATATAATGTGGAATTTGCATTGCTGAAGGACGAAGCAATAGGAAACTGGAAAAAGTTCAGAGGACAATTTGGTTTTAAATAAGTTTATTAAATATATTGAAAGGGGAAATGGGTAATCATGGAAATAAGTTGGATTCAAGCAATATTATTTGGATTATTCGCATGCCTGGCAAGTATGCCTGGCTTAGGAGGTACTACTTTTGGTAATTACACACTGGGAAGACCTCTTGTAGGAGGTTTAATAGTTGGTATTATTTTAGGAGATATAAGGACTGGTATTATAGTTGGTGCAGCTATTCAGGTTGTTTATATTGCACTGGTTACTCCAGGCGGAACAGTATCTGCAGACGTTCGTGCAATTACTTATATTGGTATTCCACTGTCAATTGCAGCAATTAAGGGACTGGGCATAGATGCAGGTTCAGCGCAGGCAGCTCAGATTGCAACTGCATTAGGCGCAGCAGTTGGAACTTTAGGAACAGTTTTATTTTATGGAACAGCAACTATCAATTTAGCATGGCAGCATATAGGGTGGAAGGCAGTTGAAAAAGGTGATTTCCATAAGCTTTATTTAGTTGATATGGGATTACCATGGATTTCACATATTATATGCAGTTTCATACCTGCACTTATTATAACCAAAATGGGCGCCAGCATGGTTGATACCATGAAGGTAGCATTACCAATGAATGGTTTAGCCATGAAAACATTATTCACAGTGGGCAGTTTGCTTCCTGCAGTTGGAGTTGCAATATTATTAAAACAGGTTGTATTAAAAGTAACAGATTTAATAAACTTCTTCTTTGGTTTTACATTGGCAGCAGCTATGGGAGTTAACCTGATTGGAGCAGCAATAATAGGGGGATTCTTTGCAATATTTAACTATAAGATTAAAATGCTTCAATTAAACAAGACAGCAGCAGCTGGGAATAATAATGATGAGGAGGATATATAAATGGCAGAGAAGAAAATATCTAAAAAAGCTTTAAGTAAATCTTTCAGAAACTGGTTTTATGGAAATTTAACCTGTTTCTCTCAGGAGCACATGCAAACTTTTGGATACCTTTGTGCAATGCTGCCAATAGTTGAGGAATTGTATGATACAAAGGAAGAGCAAAAAGATGCCATGGAGACTTATACAGCTTTCTTCAACACAGAACCTCAGATCGGAACAATAGTTGTCGGCATGACAGCAGGTCTTGAAGAAGCAAAGGCTAATGGTGAAAATATTGATGGTGAAATGATAAATGGTATTCGTGCAGGTTTGATGGGACCTTTGGCAGGTATTGGAGATTCATTAATAGTAGGTACTTTAATACCAATTCTGTTAGGTATAGGATTAGGCTTATCAACAGGCGGATCCCCACTAGGTGCAATTTTCTATATTGTAGTTTGGAATTTCCTGATGGTATTTGGCATGAGATGGGTTTATTATAAGGGATATGAACTTGGCGGCAAAGCTGTGGAAATGATTGTTGGTGATAAAGCCAATGCAATTCGTGAATCTGTTATTATGCTTGGAACAATAGTAATCGGTGCAGTTGCAGCTACCTGGATTAACATTACAACCTCATTTCAAATGTTCAATTCAAAAGGCGGAGTGATTTTAAAACTGCAAAATACATTAAATGGTGTTTATCCTAAACTTCTGTCTGCATTATTTGTAGTTTTTGCCTGGTGGCTAATGTCCAAGAAGAAAATATCTCCCACAATAGTTATGCTGATATTTTTAGTAATAGCATTTGTTGGAGTATTAATAGGATTCTTTAATCCAGGTTTATCCTATTAGAAGGAGGAAATTACATGAAAGCTGAAGAGAAAAAGCAAATGGTGTATGAAGCAGAGATGCAAAATAAAATGCTGAAAAATCTTTCTAAATGGTCCATGGATGCCATGGTTTTATCCAGCATTGGGATTGTAATAGCTTACTTTGGGTTATCTGGCTCTGGAATGAAATTTGCTTTTGGAATTTTTGGCATTGTATTTTCTGTAATTTGTGTTGCAGCATACCTTATTATTAATTTAGCAATAAGGAATGGAAGAAAAAATGTTAATCATATTCTGGAATTGATTAAAAAGTAAATGGGGTAAGATTATGGACTGTAAGTTGATTTGCCTGGATATAGATGGAACGCTTTTAAATAGTAAGCATAAAATAACAGAGCTTACCAGAAAAGTAATTCATATTGTTTCCAAAGAAAAAGGTATACCAATAACCCTAATATCTGCTCGAATGCCAAAAGCGATGGCTTCTATAAGAAATGAATTAGAAATCAAAGATCCAATAGCCTGCTTCGGCGGTGCTGTTATTATAGAGGATGATAAATATGTTATTAATAAAGTCCTTGACGCAGATATAGCTTTAAAACTATATGAATCTGCAGAAAATACAGGAGTACACATGAGCTTATATAAGGAAGATAATTGGTATGTAGAAAAATTAGACTATTGGGCGAAGCAAGAGTCAGATATTACCAACTTGCAGCCATATATCATATCTTTTCCGAATTTGTTTACGATTTGGAGGGAGAATAAGACAGGACCAAATAAGATTTTGTTCATGTCTTCTCCTGAAAAAATTATTGAATTAAAAAAGAAGATTGAAATATCTGAGAAAAGTTTATTAAATATGTACCTTTCTAAAGAAACTTATTTAGAGGTCATGCCTTCAGGTGTTGGTAAAAAAGAAACTGTAGAATTAATCTGTAAAATGTACAATATCTCCAAAGAGAATGTTCTGGCTATTGGTGATAATGACAACGATATAGGAATGATCGAATATGCTGGAATTGGTATTGCTATGGGAAATGCTTTGGATAGTGTAAAGCAAAGTGCAGATTATGTTACAAAATCAAATGATGAGGATGGTGTTTCTGAAGCAATAGAGAAGTTCATTCTTAATTAATAGTAAGATATTTAATTTCAAATTCTTTGGGTGTTCAATGTTGAACACCATTTTCTTTGTATAAGATAATATTAATACTCTTTAAGGTATAATAAAATAAAAATAAAA
>JAJBWD010000254.1:0-3665 GCA_032907345.1 Bacillota bacterium
GAAAGAGCTCCGTCTGCCCCAACAAGAATATTTGTATCAATTATAATATTTTCTCCATTCTTATTAAGAACTACCTCTATTTTTTCTCCAACTTTTTTATGTCCTTTATATATGGTATCAAACATAAATTCTGCATGATTAATTTGGGATACCAGGTATGAATCAAATTTTTCTCTGTCCACATTTATATAATGTCTCTGATAATGCCTTTCTATATCATTGTCAAAATCAAGAGTTTTTACAGAAAACATCTGGGGGCCTGTCAAGACATCTTTAGGAAGTCCAAGCTCCAGCTTTGCCAGCATTTTTTGTGCATCCGGTGCCAAAAGGCCTCCGCAGCATTTTTCATATTTATTTTTAAAGTTTCTTTTATCTACGAGCAGGACGCTGTACTTTTCATCAAGAAGCCTGGCAAGAGTTGCCCCGGCTGGTCCTGCTCCTATAATCACTATGTCATACATGGTTTTCTCCTTTATGATTTCTTATGAAATATCCCTGAAGCACTTCCTTAATATGGGTAAGTTTTGAAGGATTAGATGCGTCATAAAGAAATTTCATAATATTCCTCTTTTCACTGCTTCAGATAAATTGAATCTATTATATCCCGGCCTGCATTAGTCTTAAAATATTTATCCTTTATGATTTTTACAGTTTCTCTTTCTATATTATCCTCATATATATTAACAAGAAAATCAGCTTCTACAAGAATTTGAAAATCAATGCCGTCAATCTTATTATAGCTGTGATGATTTCCTATTATAAATTTTACCCTGCTTACAGTATCAATATCCAGCTTAAACCGGTTTAAGATTACCTCTGCTGTTAAAGGACCTTCTATTTCCTGATATTTTCCTGCTGAGGAATTATACTTTCTTTCAGCTTCCTTAATACCTATGTCATGAAGTATTGCAGATAATTTTACTATTTCTTTTTCATTAGTTTTAATATCTTCTGTTTCACATATAGTCTGCGCGAAGCAAAATACCTTCATTGCATGATTTATTCTCTTAACATCTTCGCTAAAATATTTCATCATTGAAATCATCACTTCTTCGATCATATTGGCCTCCTGGTTTTAGTATTATTTTATCATATATTCTTATTTTGTTCTCTAAAATGTTTACTTAATTGAATAGTTTGTCCTTAATAAGTCAATAATACAGATATTAAGTAAACTTACTCAGCTAAAGCTGAATATCAGGTCTTCAGATGGGAAGTCTCCCCATCTGAAGCAGAATTATAGGAGCACCTGCTTATAGGAAGTGGGCGTCTTAAATTTTTGAAAAGGAGGATACATATGGCCATTTCTTTAGAAAAAGAAATCAAATCCAGGTTTAAATATTCTATAGTTTGTCCCCACTGCGGAAGCAATAAAACTGTTAAGTATGGATTTTTTAACGGAGAGCAAAGATATAGATGTAAGGAATGCAAAAAAACCTTTAATGCTTTTACCGGTACAATCCTAAGCTGGTCTCATTATAAGGACAAGTGGGGAAGCTATATGGAAATTATCAGTGAAGATATGTCACTTAGAAAGGCTCAGACACAGGTTGGTGTAAATTATGGTACTTTATTTCGCTGGAGACATAAAATATTAGATCGCCTATATAGGCTATAAACAATTAAGAGGATCATTAAATTTTATATTTGATGACCCTCTTAATTTCAGAAGCTAATTTATTTCCTTCAGCTCCCTTATTATACTTTCATACTCTTTGTTCAGTTCTTCCAGATTATCCTTTTTTGTTGGAATGGATAACCTGCCAATTACGAAGGAGAGCCTGTTTTGAAGAACCTTCTTTCTACTCTCTTTATCAGCAGAATAAGATCTATCCTGCTGCTTTTTATGGCTTTCATAATTCCCATCAGATAGTTTAAGCTTACAATCCTCTATGAACATAACATGGTCTGCCACATTATTTAAAAAGGATTCATCATGGGATACAAATAAAATTGTTCCATCATATTCTTTAAGTGCAGACTCTAAAGCTTCAATAGAATAAATATCAAGAAAGTTTGTGGGCTCATCTAACAAAAGGAGATTGGGTTTCATAAGGATAAGCTTTCCAATAGAAGCCTTAACTCTTTCTCCCCCGCTTAAAAGTCCTGCAGTCTTATAAACATCATCACCTCTAAAAAGGAGAAGAGACAGCAGATTTCTTATTTCTCCTTCAGAAATACTGCTGTTTCCCTTTAGATTTTCAAGAATAGTTTTATTTTCCTCTAAAATATTAAGTTCCTGATTAAAATATCCTATTTCCGCTTTTTCTGCCAGGCTTATTGAAGGATTTCTATCAGTAATTAGCTTGATAAGTGAGCTTTTTCCGCAGCCATTTGGCCCAAAAAAGCCAGTCTTCCAGCCCTTATACAGCTTGAATTCTGCGTTTTTGTATATTATTTTATTACCATAGGACAGATTAATATCTTCACCCTTAATGACTATTTTGCTGTGGAGAGCGCTGTCAGCAGAAAAATTGAACCTTACCTTTGCCTCAATCTTTGGTCTTTCCCTCTTTTCCAGCTTTTCTATTCTATTTTCAATATTTTTTACTGAGTTATCCAGCTTCTTTTTAGCTTTCTGATTACCCATTTTATGGAGCCGGGCTTCAGAATTCCCCATTCTTCTTGGAGCATTTCTGATGGCTTTTATTTCCCCTTTTTTCTCTTTCAAAGTTTCCAGCAGCCTCTTTTTTTCATTTTCATATTCTTCATATAAGAACTGACTTCTTTCCCTTTCTTTTTCTTTTTGGAACTTATAATCATCATAGTTTCCTTTATACATTTTTATTTTTCCGCCCTCTATGCTGATTATTTTATTACATAAGCTGTTCAGTACCTTTCTGTTGTGGGATACAATTAAGACAGCTCCATTATATTTCTTCATTTTTTCAACAAATAGATTTATACCTTCCATATCCAGATTATTAGTAGGTTCATCAGCAAAAATTATGGGGGAATTATTGTTTAAGCTTTCGGCTATCTTCATTCTGGTTTTTTCACCGGAGCTTAAGAACCCTGATTGATTACTCACATTAAACTCTGCCTGAAATTTATTCATGGATACCTGAGGTAAATAATTGTTATCTGAACTTAGTTGACTTATATATGAGAAGCTGCAATTTAACTTAATCACTCCCTTATACTCTAAGTCTTCACCGATAACCGCCCTCATTAATGTAGTTTTTCCTGATCCGTTAGGTCCCACTATTCCAATCTTATCTTCAGAATATATCTTAAGATTATCAATCTTTAGTATGCTCCTGTCATTATAATATTTTTCAAATTTATCAATTTCTAAAATAAGCATAAAAAAACCTCCTTTATGATAGGAGGGTCACCAAAACCTTAAAAAAGTCAACAAAAAATAAGGCAGTGCACATCCTATCAAGAACTTTAACCATAAGAAATAAACCCTAAAAAGAGTTTAATTTCATATACACGTTCTAAATCAGATATATCTTCATTGCTTTCCTTCGCCTTATCCTTTCAAACTATAGTATTTTAATTCAAGTATAGTAATATAAATTATTGCTGTCAATAAAGAGATTACATTAAAATCCCGGCTGATTTTTCAGTTTATAAATAGCAATTTTCAAATTGCTTATTCTATTATAAATTCTTCAAACAGATCTTTTACACCTGATGCAAAATCATCCCCTGCTCCC
>JAJBWD010000255.1:0-13219 GCA_032907345.1 Bacillota bacterium
AATCTCTGATATTTCCTTAATCTTAAGATCCTGAAAATATTTTAAAATTATTATGGTTTTCTCCATGGGCGGCAGCTTATCTACAGCAGTAAATAAATCCAGCTTTTCCTCTTTAAAGCCCTGAATATCATCCTCTGATAATATTTCCTCCATGTAAATAATCTTTTTATTTTTTCTAATATAATCTATGGAAGAATTAATTAATATTCTTGTAATATAAGTGTTAAAATATCTCTCTTCCCTTATCTTGTTTAATGAGGAATATGCCTTGTATATTGTCTCATCTAATATATCTATGGCATCATGCTGATTTTTTACATACATATATGCCATTTTATAAAGTACTTCTTTTCTTTCATCTATCAGTTTTAAAAACATTTTCTTATCCAAGCTAATTCCCCCTATCCAAATACAGCCTTCTACCCATTAGACGGGCTGAAATATATTTTGTTTTTTGAAAAAAGCTTAGGTACTGCCTAAGCTAAAATATTTCTATATATGAATCTAATACTTCCACATTAAAATTATCCTCTATGAAATTTAATACGCTCTGCATTTCAGAATCTGCCATGCTCTTTGAATTAGATACTGCAGCTAATCCAAGTACTATTATCTGGTGAATGTCATTATCCTCCACCTCAGCTATGGATACATTAAACTTGTTTATTACCCTGCTTTTTATGCTCCGTACCACCATCCTCTTTTCCTTCAGAGAATGGGAATAATTTATGTGAAGCTTAATTTTTGCTGTACCTATTATCATATTTCCTCCTGCATAGTTCATATGAACATTACTTAATTTTTAATTTATAAACCCTGTTGGTGTCATATTCATAATATAATAATTTTCCTTCATTTACCATACTTTCTAAAACAATATTTGTATATTTAGAAGAATCATTTATTATTATTGCCTTTCTGCTCCAAAATACACTGGCCCGTAAATCAGATATTACTTCCTTTGCTTCTGAATATGTTATTCTTTCATATTTCTTTAGATATGCTTCTATTTCACCGGAAGCCTTACCATATAAAATACTTGATAATAGGGAGGTAATTTTTTTTTCTCTTTTATATCCATATAGAATAATCAATATTAATAAAGCAAGAACAATTATGTAGATATAACCTTCCATATAAGCCTCCTGTAAATACATTTTTGTAAATTATATTTTATTTAAAGGTTAAATATTCTATTAAATTTTTTATTTGCCTATAAAATAGCATGTTAATAATATATAATTATATTAGTATAATTTGTAAATATGGAGGGATATTATGATAGTTACAACTACAAACAATATTGAGGGGAAAAGAATACTGGAGTATAAGGGAGTAGTTTTTGGAGAGGTAATCTCAGGAGTTGATTTTATTAAAGACTTTGCCGCTGGACTGACTAACTTTTTTGGCGGCAGATCTAATTCTTATGAAGGAGAGCTTATTGAGGCAAGAGTAAATGCCCAAAGGGAAATGGAGAAAAGGGCAGTGAGCTTAGGCGCAAATGCTGTTATCGGCATAGATTTTGATTATGAAGTATTAGGTCAGGGCGGAAATATGCTGATGGTAACAGCCTGCGGAACTGCAGTTGTTATTGAGGGCTAGAAATGAGAGGATTATTTTTTCTGCCAATAGCGGGATTAGGCATATTTGCTTTATTCATTCCAATATTAATTGGTGTATTTGTATATAACGATGCTCCAAAATATAATATGGATAGGCTTCTCTGGATTTTAATATCTGTATTTGTACCTGGCTTTATTGGATTAATTGTATATCTGGTTATGAGCAGAACAAACGGAAGCAGCTTTTCTCAGGTATATACAAAATCCTGTCCAGGCTGCGGTAAAAAAGTGGAGAAAGAATTTACAACCTGTCCATATTGTGGCAGCAGTCTTGATAAGCACTGTCCAGGCTGCGGAAATAAAATAGAAGATGACTGGATGGTATGTCCTTATTGTTCCTGTAAATTAAAATAGAGCCTTATTGGCTCTGTTTTTTTATAATATAGCACCCTACCTTTTTATCATGATCCAGGACCCGGGTTCCTTTTTTTAGTTTTCTTGTATTCCAGATTATAAGTAAATCACCAAAACCACCAATAAACATAAAATCTCCTATAAGAAGTGAAAGAAAGTTTTTAAACAGGAACCCTGATATTATAGGAATAACACCTAAAATTATGGTTGGAAGAAGCAGGGCTATCCTGTAAGTTGAGATAGAAATCACCTGGCTGCAGTATGCATAGGGAGTTAAATACTTTAAAATAATGCCAAATTTTATTTTATTTCTAGGAACTTTACCCACAGCAATAAATGTTAATGCATGAATAACTTCATGTAAAAGAGCAGCACCTATTATTAATATGGCAAACACCAAAGGATTTATATAAATATAAGAAAAGTCCTTTCTTCCAATAAGAAAATAATATATAATGACCACTGCAGATAAAATCAAAAAAGAAACTGGTGTAATTATCTGGTAAACTTTTTTAGGTTCTATACTTATATCCACTTTTCCCATAATTACTCTCCTCATATAAAAATTCTCTATTAGCATTTCCAATTTGATGATATAATATTCCTGTAACTTATATATTTCTTAATAATTAATTATGACAACATTTCTTAACGTCTCCTGGAGGACTTTACATATGAATAATTATATTATAGCTGCGGCTATGCTTATAAACTTTATTATACAAATATATTTTGCACTTATGTCAAATTATAAGGGAGGAAAACTAGGCAAACTTCTGTCTAAAGTCCTCTATTGCATGGCATTCTGGAATCTTACCTATGGTCTTTCATTTTTATTTAAATCGGAGTATGCAGTAATACTATTAAACCAGATAAAATATATTGGAATATCTTTTTTACCGGTTTATCTTTTGTTTTTTGTCTTATCCTTTACAAAAAATTATTCATATATAAACTTAAAGAATTTTATAATCCTGTCATCTCTTCCTTTAATAAATTTAATAATTATATTTACAAACAAATTTCATCACCTGTTCAGGAAAGAATACTCTGTAAATACCATAAATAATATAAATATTATTACAAAGACCAATGGAGTATTTTATTATATTCATATTTTCTATATGTATATATTATTTTCTGCTGCTTTAATAATACTTCTGAATTACTATATAAAACAGCCAAAATTATACAAAGATCGAAGCAGGTATGTTATTTTCAGCTTGGTTTTTCCGCTGGTATTTAATATCTTTTATGTCTTTATTCCTAATTTTTTTTACAGTATAGATATTACTCCCTTGCTATTTTTAGTGTCCTGTCCTTTTATTTACTTTTCCATGATAAGCTATAAGGCAGAAAGAATTGTTCCCACTACAAGAAATATTGTTTTTGAAAATATGAGCAATCTTATAATTACACTGGACAGAGAGGATAACATAATTGATTTTAATAAGGCTGTTGTTAAAATCTTTGGAGACACTATTTCCTCCTTTAAACAGCATAATTTTTATAAGATATTCAATAATATCGGTGATTACCTTTCAATAAATTTAAATTATAATATTAAAGATAAACTGCTGTGGATTAAAAATGGTGAGGAAGAGATTTACTTCAATGTTTCTGTGAAAGGGCTTTACGACTCCCAGAAAAAATATATAGGAAAAATTATCGAATTAAATGATATAACAGCTGTTAAGCAAATAATGAACAGCCTGGAATATTCCTCGTCTCATGATTCTTTAACTGGAATATATAACAGATCTTATTTTGAAGCTCAGCTGTCACAGCTGGATGAACAGGGACTGGTTCCTGTTTCTGTAGTTGTTGGAAATATAAATGGTTTGAACCTGATTAACGATGCCTTTGGAACATCAGAAGGAGATAATATCATCATAAAAGCATCTGATATAATTATTGATAGCTGTCCTAAAAATTCAATAATTGCAAGAACAGGGGGAGATGAATTTGGTATTATAATACCCGGCGGCAGTGAAGATATATCCCAGGACTTGATATACAGCATACGAAATGCATGTAAAAAATATAAAAACAAGAGTCAGCTCAGCTTAGCACTTGGCTGCAGCACTAAGGAAGAAAAAGATGATTCATTGGTAAACATCATAAAAATTGCCGGCTCAAATATGTATAGAAATAAAATTGCAGAAAGCAACAGCATTAGAAGCTCTATAATAGGTTCTCTGAAGAAAACCTTGGAGGAAAGCGATTTTGAAACAAAAGAACATGCAGAAAGGACAAAAATTTTATCCGAAAAATTTGGATATAAGCTGAAGCTGCCAATGAATCAAATGGATGATCTAAAAATGCTGGCGGTACTTCATGATATCGGCAAACTGGCTATTCCAGACAGCATTTTATTGAAACCGGGAAAGCTTACGCCTAAAGAATGGGAAATTATGAAAACACACACAAACAAAGGCTATGATATAGCTTCATCTTCCTATGAAATATCCACTATAGCAAGAGCTATTTTGTGCCATCATGAAAAATGGGATGGGACAGGCTATCCGGAAGGTTTAAAAGGTGAAGAAATTCCGATACTGGACAGAATAATGTCAATAATCGATGCTTATGATGTTATGACTCACGATAGACCCTATCATAAGGCCATATCAGAAACACAGGCAGTTAATGAGCTTTTATCCTGCTCCGGTACTCAGTTTGATCCAAATCTGGTTCCTGAGTTTATTGAAATTATATGTGATAAAAAATGACGGTGATAAACCGTCATCAATTTATTTAATATTGACTTTATAATTTATAAGCCAGGTGTTTATCTGGATCAGATATGCCAAGACCTGGGGACCCGTCATCAGCTGTCCATACCAAGGCTCCTGCAGTGCATGTTCAGGATCTCCAATTATTCTCAATACCTGGTTTTTATCGATCAAATCATTTATTGGGGAGTTGTTTTTATTTATTATAGCCTTCATTTCATCCTGAACTGCCCTGGTATATTCCGGATTATGTGTCTTTGGGTAAGGACTCTTTTTTCTCATTAATATTTCTTCAGGAAGTATTCCTTTTAATGCTTCTCTTAGAAGACCCTTCTCTCTTCCCTTATAAAATTTCATTTTGTTTGGTATATTAAAAGCATATTCTACAATTCTGTAATCTGCAAAGGGTACTCTCACTTCCAGGGAATTTCTCATGGACATTCTATCCTTTCTGTTTAAAAGTGTTACCATAAACCATTTTATATTAAGATAGAACATCTCCCTCATCCTGCTTTCCTCAAAGCTCTCACCTTGTAATTTGGGAACTTCTCTTATTGTGTCTTCATATTTTTCTCTTATATACTCATCTATGGGAAGTTTTTTTAATGAACCATTTAAAATGCTTTTCCTTACAGTGCTGGAATTTGCCCAGGGGAATGTATTTAGATTTTCTATATTTTTATATCTGAACCAGGGATATCCGCCAAATATCTCATCTGCACATTCTCCTGATAATGCAATTGTAGCTTTCTTTTTAACCTCCCTGCAGAAAAGATAAAGCGAGGAATCCACATCAGCCATTCCCGGCAGGTCATTTGCAATAACAGCATCTTTTAAGGCTTCCATTAGCTTGTAGTTATTTTCTACCACATTTTCATGACTGCTTTTAATAAAATCTACCATTAGTCCTGTATATTTTGAATCAGAAGATGGTTCAAAAATATTTTCTTTAAAATATTTATCATTTCCTTCATAATCTATGGAGAAAGTATTTAAGATTCCCTTATTATTTCTTTTAAAATATGATGAAGCAATACTGGAAATGGCACTGGAATCAAGGCCTCCGGATAAGAAAGTGCAAAGATTAACGTCTCCTACAAGCTGCCTCTCTACCGCATCTATCAGAAGACTTCTAACATTTTCAGCTGTTTCTTCAAAGCTTTCCTGGTGGTCCTTAGCAGTAAGTTTCCAATACTCCTTTAGTTTGATTCCGTCTCTGTTAAATATTAGATAATTTGCTGGTGGTATCTCCTTAATCCCATTAAAAATTCCAGTTCCCGGAGATCTGGCAGGACCCAGAGAGAATATTTCAAGGAGCCCCTCCTCCCCTATTTCGCTCTTTACCTTCGGATGCTTTAAAAGGGCTTTTATTTCAGAACCAAATATTATACTGTCTCCTGCTATGGAATAAAACAGAGGTTTAACACCTAAAGGATCTCTTGCCAGAAATAAGGTACGGTTTCCCTCTTCCCATACGGCAAAGGCGAATATGCCATTTATATATTTAAGGCAGTCCTCTTTCCATTCAATATATGCTGTCAGCAAAACTTCCGTATCTGAATAACCGTTAAATGTATATCCTTTTTTCAGAAGTTTCGCTCTTACATCTTCCGTATTGTATAACTCACCATTATAAATAATTGTGTAATCTATTTTATCTTTTTTCTTGGTCATAGGCTGCCTGCCGCCCTTAGGGTCAACAACTATAAGTCTTCTGTGCCCAAGAGCTGCATTTTTATATATGACTAAGCCCCTGTCATCAGGTCCCCTTTTATTCAGTGAGTCTGTCATGTTTTCTAAAACGCTTCGATATTTATATAAAGCCTCTTCCATTGATACAAAGCCAGTAATTCCACACATTTTTTATCCTCTTATATATTCTTATATTTATAGAATATGTAAGATTAACCAGAGGGTTAATAATTATTTATATACATAAAAAAACTATATACTAAAAAGTATATAGTCTGTTTTCTCTTAATACCCGTCCTGTATAGAAGGGGAAAACCCCTTCTAACAGGCATTAAATTAGCCCCCTACTTCCCCCAAGTAAGTTTGTTAAACTGATTATATCATATATAAAATATAGGAACAATAATTTTTTTATTTTAAAAATAATTCGTTTAGAAAATTTGCATAATTTAAAACAAAGCTAAAATGGATTATGAAATTTCCTTTACCAGCTGCCCCCAAAGTTTAGCTGAAATTTCCAGTATGTTGTCGTTAAAATCATAATTAGGAGTATGAAGGTAAGGCTTATCTTTCCCTATACCAATTCCAATCATTGCTCCTTTATATTTTTTTGTAAAATATCCAAAGTCCTCTGACCACCTGAAGGGCTCACTAAGCTCCTTAATTTTAAAACCCAAATCAGATGCTGCTTTTTTTACATAATACAAAGCTTCCTTATCATTGTTCGTTGCAGGAAAAGGCTCTATGTATTCCACATTAAATTTAAGATTATATTTTTCAGATATATTTTTAACCTTTTCTTCAATATCCTTTGACATATTTTCTAATGTTTCATCAGAGGATGACCTGATGGTTGCCATCACTTCACCTTCTCCGCAGGAGGTACCAAAGGTTTTATCTCCAAGCCTTGCACCTACAATAGTTGACAGAAAAAAATCCTGATATTTGCTGCGGTTTATATCATTTAAAAATATCAGCAGCTCCCCAATTGCAGCTGATGGATTTATACCATTTTCAGGGTAGGCTGCATGAGAGGTTTTCCCCTGGAGGCTGATTATAATACCTGTGGAAGCACAGGCAAATTCACGTTTGGGGATTAATACCGTTCCTTCTTTTTCTCCCGGAATGTTATGGTAGGAAAAGCAGTAATCTATATTCAGATTTTTTATTCTGTCATCATTTACTATCTTTTCCGCTCCCTTGCCGGTTTCCTCTTCACCTTGAAATACAAGAATAATCTTTCCTTTTTTTAAGTTTTCCCTGACTATTGATGAAAATAAAACAAGAGATGCACTGTGTCCATCATGCCCACAGAGATGGCCTTTATCTTCATATATGGATCTGTAAGGCGCATCTGATATTTCTTTAACCTTTAAGGCGTCCATATCAGCCCTTATGAGTATATTTTTACCAGGTATTTTACTGTCAAAAATAAAGATGAGTCCATTTCCTCCAATGTTTTCAATAATTTCATCCGGTCCATACTCCATAACACTTTTTTTTATAATATTTGCTGTTTCTTTTTCCTCATTTGAAATTTCAGGTCTTTCATGAAGCTGCCTTCTTAATTTTTTTGCCTTTTCAATATCTATATCTTTCATTCTATCACCTCAAAAACATTATATATTTATATTTTAAGAAGCTTGGATATCTTTGATTTATTATATCACCATTATCTGAATTTTATCATCTTTTAATTTTTCTAATTATAAATTATAATAAAATTAGTGAATATTACAAATTATAGTAATGAACTAAATATTTAAAAAAAGTTGGTGAAATTATGCGAGTTGGAATTGGATATGATGTACATAAATACACTGAAGGCAGAGACCTGATTTTAGGCGGAGTTAAAATTCCATATAAGAAAGGTCTTCTTGGTCATTCAGATGCAGATGTTTTAATTCACGCAATAATGGATAGCCTTTTAGGTGCTGCCGGTCTTCGTGATATCGGATATCACTTTCCGGATTCTGATGAAAGGTATAAGGGAATTTCCTCAGTTCTTCTGCTTAAAGAAGTAAAAAAACTGATAGAAGATAAAGGATTTTTTATAGAAAATATAGACTCTGTTATAGTAGCTGAAAAGCCTAAAATGTCGTCCTTTATAAATTCCATGATTAAAAATATCAGCTTAGCCTTAGGGATTTCAGAATCACAGATTAACGTAAAAGCTACAACAGAGGAGGGCTTAGGCTTTTCAGGCCGTGAAGAGGGAATTGCTGCTAAAGCGGTTTGCCTTTTAAATAAGAGGTGATAGAATGGGATTTATTTTAAGCGGCTTTTATTCAGTTTTTTATATTGCATTTTTTCTAATTGCAATAACTTTAATTATTCTTGAGAGAAGGAAACCGGAAAAGACTATAGCCTGGCTCTTATTATTCCTGGTATTTCCTCCCCTGGGTATTTTCCTTTATCTGTTTGTAGGCAGAAACTGGAAAGTTAATAAATTAAATGACGGCTCTAATAAAGATTTAAAAGAACTTGTATACAATGCAATGTTTGAAGCTAAGGTTCCTGAATATAAGTCACTTTTCCAGCTGATTGCAAATAACAGTGATTCCCCCTTATTTATTGACAACCAGGTTACTGTATTCTATGACGGAGATGAAAAATTTAAAGCATTAAAAAAAGAATTAAACGGTGCCAAACACCATATTCACCTGGAGTACTATATAGTAAACAGTGATGGAATAGGTGAGGAAATAACAGAGATACTTATTAAAAAGTCATTAGAAGGAGTAAAAGTCAGATTCATCTTAGACAAGGTTGGATCCGTCAGATATAAGAATAAGGATGTGGAAAGATTAAAAGCAGCCGGAGTAGATATAGTGTATTATTCTTATTTTCTTGCCCCTCTCCTAAGATTTATAAATACTCAGATTAATTACAGGAATCATAGAAAAATAGCTGTAATAGACGGCAAGGTTGGTTTCGTTGGAGGAATAAATATTGGAGATGAATATTTAGGAAAAGGCAGGTTCGGCTACTGGAGAGATACCCACTTAATGGTAAAGGGGGACTTTGTTCTTGGTCTTCAATCTGTTTTCCTGGATGATTATTTATCAATTAAAGAAGTAAACAAAGAGATGCCAATTTATGAGGATGACTTCAGTACATATTTTCCAAAACCTGAAGCTTCAAAAGGTCAGGCACTGCAGCTTGTAAAGTCAGGCCCTAATTCTGCTTACCCTTCAATCCTTCAGGCAATAATAAAAATGATAAACATGGCAGAGGATCACGTTTTTATAACTACTCCCTATTTTGTACCTCCCGACAGTATAATGGAAGCTCTAAGGATTGCTGCTTTAGGAGGAATAGAAGTTTCCATTTTATTTCCTGCCCAGGCGGATCATGTATCTGTCCACCTGGCATCAAAAACTTATTTAAATGAACTTATTAAGTGCGGAGTTAAAGTTTATATGTATGATAAAAATTCATTTATTCATTCCAAGGTAATAACTATTGATGGGCTTATCGGAACAGTTGGAACTGCAAATATGGATATACGAAGTTATGAGCAGAATTATGAGGTAAATGCCCTGATATACAGCAGCGAAGTAATAAAGAATCTGGAGGACAAATTTAAAGAGGACTTGTCTAAATCAGCTTTGATAGGCGTAGATGACGGTTTAAAAGAACCATTTTACTTAAAGTGGGCAGAGGCTATTGCAAGAGTATTTTCATACCTGTTATAAAGATAGAGCAGCTTTGGGCTGCTCTTATCTCTATAAAGCTACATCCTGTTTAGTTGTTTCTGTCAAATAAGCGCTATCCTTTGAAACCAGGTCTCCCCCTGAAGTTATAAGGACATTCTTTGCTATTAAACCATCCATTGCTGCATTTACTGCTGCTGTATCCAAAGCATCCTTTACATAATTAAGTCTTACATTAACCTTACTGCCTGCTGCATTTAAAAAGCACATAACTAAAGTTTTCATTTACACCCCTCCTAAATTTGGCTCAGGACTTCCCTGTCCTGCTTTTCAATAGATAGAATAGGATATAAAAGAAGTGGTGAGAATAGAGATGCCGCGCTGAAGACATCATCCTCTGTGGAAGTTACCTTTACATTGCTGAAGGACTGATTTTTAATAATTTCCTTTCCGTCCTCATCGGTTCCTGTTTTGTAGGAAATAATCATACTGGTCTTTTCTTTTACAGCATTTACTGCCATAATATCAACTCCTTTCAGTAAGTAGATATGCCCTATTAAAATTTATTCCCAGATATCTTTTGATAATTTTTCAATTTGCCTTTTTAGCCTTTCTGTTTCTGCCTTGTCTATGATGATACCATCATTATTTATAATCAAGACGTCTCCTTCTTTTGCGCCCTCCGGCAGTCTGCATCTATCTATGTTAACCATATTCATGTTCTCTTCCTGACATACAGCAAACTTCCCCTCAAACCTGTCAATTATAACTTTCATAATAACCTCCTGCATAAATATTATGATATAATTATACTATATTTAAGGGAGGTGGTGAAAAATTGAATAAAAACTTAAAAAACTTAATTTTGTCATTTTTTCTTATTTTATTTCTGATGTTCTCGGCAGCACCCCATGTATCAGCTGAAAATAAGCTGCTTATAAAGGAGTATGCTGGAATTGCCGATATCTTAAAAAATGGCGATATGAATTATCAGGAAACATTTACCTATAAGTTTAAAGGCTCCTGGAATGGCGTTACCAGAGGTATAAAATTAGAATCAGGGAGTAATCTTAAAAACCTTAAGGTATCTGATGAAACCGGTGATTACACATTAAAAAATGACGCAGTAAAGGGGGATACAGGGGTCTACAAACTGGTAACTGAAAAAGGAATCCCTACAGTTTATATTTATTCTCCTTCACGGGATACTACAAAAACGTTTAGACTATCCTACACCGTTACAAATGCAGTAATTAAGCATAAAGACACTGCTGAGCTGTATTACAAATTTATTGGAGAAGAAAATAGTGTTGCCATAGAAAAAGCATCAATAGATATAAAAGTACCGGAGGGTTCAAAAAAAGCTGACCTTAAAATTTTTGCTCACGGAAGCTTAAATGGAGTATCAAAAATAATAGATGACAGAACTGTAAATCTATCCATAACAGACATAAACGCAGGTGATTTAATTGAAGGAAGGCTGCTTTTCCCATTAGAGCTGGTGCCTGCTTCAAAAAATATAGATAATAGCACAAACTTGTCATCAATTATGGCTGAAGAAAAAACTTGGGCAGATAATGCCAATGCAAAAAGAGCTAAGGCAAGAAAATTATCTTCTGTAGGAAAGTATGCCTCAATAATTCTAACATTATGGATAATAATAGTGGGGATATATCTGCAGAATAAGTACGGCAAGGAATATAAGCCAGGTTTTACAGGTCCTTACTATAGAGAGCTTCCTGAAGACTGTACACCTGCTGTTATGAGCGTATTGTATAACTTTGGCACAATAGGTACCAGAGATTTATCTGCCACAATACTTGACCTGGTACGAAAAAGGGCTTTAAGGCTGGAGGTAGTAAACAGCGAGAAAAAAGGACTATTCAGGACAAAAACTGAGCAGGATTACCTTTTATATAAGGAAAATAAAACTGACGATTCTTTAAAATCTCATGAGAAATTTTTAATAGACTGGCTGATAAATGATATTGGGAATGGAGAATATGTTTCTTTCCAGGAAATAAAAGACAGCAGCAAGGACAGAACCTTCGCCAAATCTTTTCACGATAATTATGAAACCTTCAAAAATAAGGTATTGGCAGAGTCTGACAGGTATGATTTCTTTGACAGGGAGTCAGATAAGGGAAAAATATACCTGATACTTGCCGGAGGTATAAATATTTTATTGGGAATTTTAATGTTCTTCTACTTAAAATCTCCATGGGCATTTATGGTAATTCCATTTTCGTTAGCTTCAATCTTTATGGGCTTTTTCATAAGAAGAAGGAGTAAAAATGGAGCTAATATGTTTTCTATGTGGAAGGCATTTAAAAAGTATCTGGTTGATTTCAGCAACCTGAAAGAACATGATGTTCCATCCATAGTATTATGGGAACACTATCTGGTTTATGCTGTTTCCTTAGGTGTAGCTAAAAAGGTAATAGATCATTTAAAACTTATAATAAGAGATGAGGATCTTAATAATCCAGGCTTAACCTATATGTACATGTATCCTGGAATGAGGTACTCTGTATTTGACAGATTAGATCAGATAAACAATATAACCTATCAGTTTGAAGAGGTTTCAGATAATATCTTTAAAACTGCTATGACACAGGATTCTTCATCCTCAGGAGGGGGAGGCGGTTTCTCCTCAGGCGGCGGCAGCGGAAGCGGCGGCGGTGGTTTCGGCGGATTTTAAAAGGAGGCATATTGCCTCCTTTATTTTTTACTTAGATCATATGATATACTGTCTTTTAATATTTTTAATCTACCAGATCTTTCTCTTAATTTTGCTACTATTTCCGTCTTCTTTTCATAAATTTTCGAAAAGTCTTCTCCTGCTTTTTTATAATTTAAATTATCAATATCTTCTTTGAAGTCTTTCGCATATTTTTTTTCGTCTTCTCTCATTTGTTGTATAAGTCTTCCTAAACCCATTTCATCATTTAATTGTTTCCGATAATCGGCCTTAAATTTTTTAAGCTGTTCTTTATCTTGTTTATGTTTGCTGATGATTGACGCTATTTGTTCTCTTATACTTTTTATTTGTTTATTAATATCTGCTATTTCAGCTAAATCTTCTGCTGTTTTTTTACCTTTAGCTTTCAGTTTTAATCTTTTCTGGTTTGATTCTTTTGCTTGTTTTACAAGCTCTCCT
>JAJBWD010000256.1:0-2617 GCA_032907345.1 Bacillota bacterium
GTTAATACTTTTCCTGCATATTCTGCCATAAGCTCTATCAGCTTAAATTCGATAGGGGTAAGGTGTATCTCTTCTTCAGATAAGGTAACCTGTCTTTTTACAAAGTCTATTTTTAGTTCACCAACTGAGAACATTTCTGGAGATGCATTCTCTGCTGTACCTATCTGAACCGAATGCCTTAATGCAACACGTATTCTTGCAAGAAGCTCTGCAACACTAAAGGGCTTAGTAAGATAATCATCAGCACCACTGTCTAATGCCTCTACCTTTTCCCTCTCACGTCCTCTTGCAGAAACTACAATTATGGCAGCTTTAGTAAAAGGTCTTACGTTCTTAATAACTTCAATACCATCTATATCCGGAAGACCTAAGTCGATTACAAGTATATCCGGATTATGAGAAGAGACCAGAGAAACTGCAGTTTTACCATTTTGTGTTTCGATATATTTATAACCCTGAGCTTCTAAAGATATGCATATAAAATTTCGAATAGGTTTATCATCTTCTACAACTAAAATTAAAGGTTTACTTATCATTTAAATCACTCCCGGCAGGTAAAATAAATCTGAAGACTGCACCACCATTTTGACTGTTAAATGCATATATTTTTCCTCCATGGGCAGTAACTATGGATTTACAAATAGCGAGCCCAAGCCCTGTACCATGTCTTGCATTTTTATTTGATGCGGCACCTGTATAAAATCTGTTAAATATAAGAGGAAGACTATCCTCAGGTATTCCATCTCCATTATCTGATACTTCAAAAATAATATCATCTTTTTCAACCTTTGCACTTACTGTAATGGTTGAATCTTCAGGTGTATATTTAATGGCATTATCCAATAAATTTACAAATACCTGTTCTATAAGCAGCCCGTCTATAGAAATGAAAATTAAATCATCAGGTATATCTATTTTTATAGTATGTCTGCCGGATAGCTTTTTAACCCTGGATACAGCCTCTCCGACTATTTCCTCTACTGCCTCCATATTCTTTTTTATTTCAATTCTTCCCTCATCCATTCTTGTTAAGCTGAGTATATTTTCTATTGAATGAATAAGCCAGCTGGTTTCCTCATAAATATCCTGGAGCAAATCTTTTTTTACGTTATTTCCCAGGACATCATAATTATCCATAATTGTAGATGTGGCTCCCAGGATTCCTGCAAGAGGGGTCCTTAAATCATGAGATATTCCCCGGAGCAGGTTGCTTCTAAGTCTTTCACTTTCTACTTCCATTTTTGATTTTTGCTGTTTTTCCCAAAGCTTCTCTCTTTCTGCAGCCAGGGCGATCTGTGCCATAACAGCTTCCAGCAGATATTTTTGCTCATCATTTAGCAGATTTTTTTCAAAGCAGGAAACACCTATAACACCTAAATTACCGCTTTGTCCCCTAATCGGTATATAATAAGCTGAACTGTATTCGTCTATATCAGTGCCTGCACCCACAGGACTTTCAGATATAAATGTATCATTAATTACTTTTCTTTCCAGTGTTGAATTAAAAACCTCTGTATATAAATCATCATTGAATTTGTAAATATAAGGATCTTCTAAAGAATTTGATGAATCAGCTATGGATATTATTACAGAACGGTTAAAAAGTTTTGCAATATCTTCACCGCATACGTGAACTATTTCATTTATGCTTCTTACCATTAAGAGGCTTTTATTAATCTGATAAAGGATTTGTGTCCTTTTTTCACGAAGGTGAGAAAGCTTAGCCTCCTGTTTAACCCTGGCAGTTAACGTGCTGGTGATAATAGCAGCTATCAGCATAATAACAAAGGTTACCGGATAGTCAGGCCTATACGCTATAAATGTATAGTATGGTTCTGTAAAAAAGAAATTAAATGTTAAAACACCTATTGCTGAAGCTATAATGCCATAGAAATAACCATCAGTGATTTTTGCTGTAAGAAGGACTCCAAGTATATAAGCTATGATAATATTTGATTCATGAAAGCTGATAATCCTGAATAAAAATGATAAAAATGTAGCAGCTGTCATGATAATAATTAATTTAGATAAGTTAATTATAATTGATTTAAATTTAAGCAATCTTGAATCATCTTTATATTTTTTCTCGGTAAAACCCTTAAAGCCCATGATATTCACCTTCTTTGATATAGAATTATATCACAAAGTCTATAAAGAAAGTGTTAAGATTTATGAATATAAAAGGAAGCATATCGGAATAACGGGTTTTCTTTAGGGGTCGCAAACTCAGAAATTACATCAATTTTTACAATAGTTTATACAGCAAAGAACCTATGCTGTAATTAATATTTTAGCATAGGTTTTTATATTAATTATTTAGTTGTTACTAAACAATAAATGGATATTAAGTATTAATCTAATTTAAAATATGAATAGTATAGGTGGGTAAAAAACATAAACTACTGAGATTACTAATAGTACCACTGATGACAATATAAATCCAACTCCTATTATATTTATATAATTTAAATAATATATATTTATTGGTTTTATATACTTAGGTATATAAAACCATTTGTATTTTGACCAATAAAACTCTGCCCCTATTATATTAGGTTTATATATCAATAGTATGCCTAGAATGGCAAGAAGCATTGTCGTAATTATCAACACTAAA
>JAJBWD010000257.1:0-2749 GCA_032907345.1 Bacillota bacterium
AACCTTTCTTCAGTAACCCTTATATTTTTGATTCTAAGAACCTTAAATATCCTTATTTCCTGCCTTAAATGGCAATATCCTATAAGGTACCAGAATCCTTTTCTGTATATTAATGAATAGGGATCTACAACTCTAGTAGTTTGTCCATTTTTACTCATTGAAAAATAGCTGATCTTTATACTAAGATCATTTTCAATTGCATAATTTAATTTTGATATTCTCCCCTTCAAATCTTCAAAAGTACCTATCTTACTCACCTGAAAATCTAAAGTTTCTTTTATATCTTTTAGTTCTTTCTGAGTATTTAATGAACTGTTTACTATTCTGGATACTGCTTTTTTTAATTCCTCTGCATATATGAATCCGTTTTCCTTTGACAGAACTTCTGAGGAAAGAAGAAGTGCCTGAACCTCACCATCTGTTAAAGCAGGCTGCTTCATATAATACTCATCACCTATATAAAAGCCTCCATACCTGCCTTTTTTTGATTTTACTGGTATATTTGCCATGTTTAAACTATCCATATATCTGTATACAGTTTTCTTGTCCACCTCCAGCATATCAGCCAGCTCAGATGCAGTTGAAAATTGCTTGTATTGAAGAATATTGATAAGCTCTAACAAATGCGATAATTTAGCCATTTTTCACACCCCATTTTTATCATAAATTTTAAATATTTCCATATAGATATACAAGGAAGGTGATGTTATGTTCTCCCCTGATAAGTCTCAAAACAAAATTGGAACACTAATCGGTATTAATTGTACTATTGATGGTATATTAAAAGGCTCTGGTTATATTAAAAACGATGGAATTATAAACGGTGATGTTTTAATAGAAAATGATTTAGAAACATCGTCATTATCCTATATTAAAGGGAATATTTCCTGTTTTAATGCAGAAGTCAGCGGTAAAATCGATGGTAATATAAACTGCAGCGGCAAACTCCTCATTGGTTCGACAGGTCTTGTCCATGGTGACATTACTGTAAAAGATCTAATTATAATACAAGGCGGTATCCTTCAGGGTAAATGTACAATGATGTCAGATAAAGAAAGCTCTGATACTACTGTAAAAGATATAGATATTATAACATAACCAGATTTTGTTTTAAATTACTTAAATGAGGAAATTACTAAATTTTGAAAATTTATTTCCTCCTTAAAAGCGCAATATATTACTATTAGTAAAATAAAAAAGAAGGGGGTTCCTTCTTAAATGTTTTTCCCCATCATTTTAGAGGCTGTATATAATTTTTCTATAGTTTCCAGCATTTTCTTTTTGTCTCTGCTAAGATATGGTTTTATTGTTGTAAGTAAAAGTAATCCTCTGTCATTGTCCATATTGCTTAAATTCACATTATTAAATGCATTTTGATCAATGTTCAGTTTTGATAATACATCCTGAATTTGATTTTTATCCATATTGTTTATCATGTCAGAGATATTGTTTAGATCAAAACTTTTTTCATTATCGTTTTTATTACTGTGTTTATGACTTGACATAAATTCACCTCTTTCAATAATTGGAGAGGAAGGCAGAGCCCTCCTCCTCATTTAATTAGCATTTCTTGCAGCAAGCTAAATAATATAGTGCAACTAAGAATAAAATGCTGTTATCAATTGCCAGTGGGGGAACTGGATCTGGGTGTGGGCCACTTCCTGGTCCTCCTATTGGTCCTATAACAGGTTTAAATTGAAGAACTATTAATATTAATATCAATAGGTCGCTTAAGCAGCAATTACATTTTTTTGACATACTATATCCTCCTTTTAAATTTTATAAGTTCCTTGCTATTTCAGCAGCATTGCCCCTTATTATTGCAGCAAAACAGGGCAAATACTATAAATAATATGAATAAATTATCCTCACCTAAAAGATTGCAGCCGCAGCCTTTCTTTTTATGGTGATGTTTCTTTTTTTTGCAGAAGCAGTCTAATATTGAGCCAAATCCATCACCACAGCAAAGGAATAGAATAAGGAATATCCATATAAAGCTGAAATTATTACCACAGTTCGGGGAACCCGGTTTTGAGAAGTTGCCTAAACAACTTGTTAGTTCCATTCGATACCTCCTTTTCAAAATAATCTTCTTTTGTTCCTAATATATATTATTCTCACCCAAATAAATTGACACAACATAATACAGGTAAATATTGATATAAAAAAACGCCTCAAAATTTGAGACGTTTTTTTATTTTATTAATTTACTTCCAAATCTTTGAATAAACAGCGAAAAGAAAGATAAAAAGTTAAAGAAAAAATGATTAAATACTGCATACCAGTAACCTTTTTTTTCTATAATATAACAGTTAATCATGGCTAATGCGAATATAGGCAAAAATCCAGCCAGTGTCAAGTGACCTGCGGAAAATATAATGGAACTGATTACTGCTGCAAGGATAACATTAAGTCTGTGCTTAAGCAGCTTGCTGAAAAGAAACCATCTGAAAACAAGTTCCTCTACAATAGGGGCTACCAGAAGGCCAGATACAGCAAGCATAATAAAATTAACCAGAGACAGCTGTTTAAGAAGCTTGACTATTTCCTGCTCTTCAATTGGTATATTAAAATGCTTAAATACTATCTGAACTAAATAGCTTATTCCAATTGTAACTAATAATGTTATGCCTGCAAATTTTATTCCTTCCAGTGAGTCAAAACCTCTTAAGCTAAAATTATATCTGGAATAGTCATCTATTTCATATAAATAATTATCTTTTGCAAAACTTGATTTTCTAATGAAATA
>JAJBWD010000258.1:0-3640 GCA_032907345.1 Bacillota bacterium
TCCATAGCTTACCCAGAGATATGCAAAAAGCAGGGAAAATATTACGTTAATTATCTGCTCAATTACCTGAGATACAGCTCTTGGAGTCATATTATCCTGTCCCTGGTAATATCCCATGTAAGCAGATCTTACTGCTGAAAATAAAATAGTAGGAGCCAGGGCTATTATTGAATAATTTGCCTTATCATACTCCACATAGGCTGCCAGGTTTTTAGAAAAAATAATCATGAGGAGAGTCATGAGGCTTCCTGCTATAATCATGATTACTCTGGCAATCTTAAAGGTTTTTACCGCATCCTTATAATTATTTACAGAAATAAGCTCTGTTACCTGCTTTGATATAGCTGTGGGTATGCCGGTAGTCGTTACGATATAAATAAATACAAATACTGAATAGGAAGCATAGTAAACACCATAGCCTTCCTCACCAATAATCTTATAAAGAAGAGGCACATATAATAATGATAGTATCTTAACAAGCAAAGCTGCAATAGATAAAACTGCAAAGCCTTTAGTTGTTTCCTGTGTTTTCATTAAAAATCTCCTTAAAACTTAAATACTTCTTTCTTTATCCTTTTATATATAGGAGGAATGCTCTCTAATATTGTCTTATTATTAAGGTAGGAAAGAAAGTCAGGGCAGTCCCGGAATATCAGCTTATAGGCATATAAATACTGATATTCCAGGCTGAATTTATTATTAAAATAATTGTTTATCTCCTTGTCTCCGTACTTTGGATCACCTATTATTGCATGCCCCAGAGAGCTTAGATGGGCCCTTATCTGGTGGCTTCTTCCGGTCATGAGTTCAATTTCAATAAGAGAAA
The DNA here is from genome assembly GCA_032907345.1 of Bacillota bacterium. Lineage (GTDB taxonomy): Bacteria > Bacillota > Clostridia > Clostridiales > Clostridiaceae > JAJBWD01. Next base: position 827 of record JAJBWD010000258.1, read on the forward strand.
AAGTACCACAGGTAACTTCTGTCTTTATCCTCATGGATATATTTTTTGCTCCCTCTTCCTCTTCCTTATATACAGTGGATTTATTATTTCTTTCATCCTTTTTTATGAAGCCTTCATATAATCCATCCTTCAGCTTGCCCTTAATTAATGCCATATAATATTTTTCAATTTTTCTTTCTCTTATCATCTCATTTACATTAATAAGAGCCTGATAATTTTTGGCAAATATTACAAGACCTGAAGTGTTTCTGTCTAATCTGTTGCAGGGTGATGGGGAAAATGTGGTTTCTCTTTCAGGCTGATAATCACCCTTATCAAAAAGATACGATAAAACCTGATCTGTGAGGGTTTCCTCTGCTGTATCGCCCTTATGAACTAAGATTCCGGGCTTTTTCTCAGCTACTAATATATTGTCATCCTCATAGGTCACCTTTAATTTTTGATCTATTCTTGTAAATTCCTTTTTAGTCTCTGATTTTATATATTTAGCTTTAACAATGTCTCCATCTTCCAATATATATTTTTCCTTTATCTTTTTATCATTTACCCTTATGTCTCCTTTTCTTATGGCTCTGTATATGGCACTTAAAGGCACATCTTTAAGCCATTTTTTAAGGAATTTATCTATGCTCTGTCCTTTTTCATTTGGTCCTATTGTTATATTCATCTATTTCTCCTTTAGGTAATCATAGGCTATCTTGCTTTGAACTGCAGCTCCGATTGCCAGAGCCTTTTCATCTATATTAAATTTGCTGTTGTGAGTGGGATATATTATTCCCTTCTCGATATTTCTGATTCCAAGAAAATAAAAAGCTGCGGGTATCTTCTGGGAAAAATATGAAAAGCTTTCAACTCCAAGGGATGGCTCTTTAAGTTCAATTACATTATCCGCCCCTGCTATTTCTCTGGCTGCTGTTACCACATTATCTACCTGAGTATCATCATTATAAAGACAGGGGTAGCTTTCATATATTTTAAGCTCATAGGAACCTCTCCCTGCACTTGTTACGCCGGAGAGTATATCCTCAAGTCTTTTTTTCAGATATTCTCTGTCTTCATTTCCAAGAGATCTTAATATTCCTTTAATATTTACACTTTCAGGAATAATATTTTCAGCTGTTCCTCCCTGGATCATGCCGATTGTAACAACTGCACCGGAATTTGGGTTTATCTCCCTGGATACTATTGTCTGAAGGAATGAAATAAACTGACCTGCTATTACTATAGGGTCAATTGTTGCCTCAGGATGGGCACCATGGCCTCCCTTTCCTGTTATCTTTATGGAAAATGGATTCGAGGCAGCCATAATAACTCCCTTTTTATATCCTATTTTCCCAGAATCAATATTTTCATTTACATGAAGGCCAAAGATTGAATCCACTTTGGGATTTTCAAGTACTCCCTCATTTATCATTATTTTAGAGCCTCCGGTGGTCTCTTCTGCGGGCTCAAATATAAATACCACATTTCCGGAAAGCTTATCTTTTATCTTATTTAAAATTTTTAATGCTCCCAGTGCAATTGCCATATGGGCGTCATGTCCACAGGCGTGCATCTTTCCGCTGGAATTGGAGGAAAAATCACATCCTGTTTCTTCATTAATAGGAAGTGCATCCATATCAGTCCTCAGAGCTACTGTTTTATCTCCATTTCCATATATGACTGCCTTAATCCCAGTTTTTGCATAGATCTTATATTCAATATTTTCTTCTTTCAAAATACTGATTATCTTATCCCTTGTCTTAAAAAGATCAAAATCCAGTTCAGGATTTTTATGTATATCTCTTCTTATATCTATTATTTCCTTTTCAATTTCCTTTGCCATTTTTAAAAAATCCATATCATCACTCTTCCAATTAAATTAATCTCAGTAAGGAAATTATATACTATTAAAAAATAACATTCAATGCTAAGGTTCATTTGCTTCATTAATAAATGGCGAAACCTCCTCTTCCCTTGTGATAAAATATACGCTGGAGATTCCTCTTGTCAATGCTACGTAGAAGATTCTCCGCTCCTCCTCTATGTCATTATTTTTATAGTAAGGAATATTAGATCCGGTGCAGTTTAATATTATTATGTTTTCATATTCCGTACCTTTAGCCTTATGAATAGTAGAGAGGGTCAGGCTGCTTTCTTCTGTTTTATTCAAATTATTTATTAAATTACTGAAATCTTTAGTCCCAAGCTTTTTCTCTAAATATTCTCCATAGCCTAAATTCCCAATTATATATGAAATTTTATTCTCATCTTTAATATATTTTAATCTGTTTAATTTTCTTTCAAATTTTTTTAAGTTTCTATATTCATCATTTGAAAGACCCGGAGCAGAGTATAAAGTGCTGAATACATCCTTATTTAAATACTCCCTGTCCAGCTTAATAAGACATAACCTGCCTATATATCTGTTTGGCTTATTTACTATGTTTTTAAATAATTCCTTTGAAAATCTATCCTTTGATAATAAAATATAAGAATTTATATCAACATTTTTGTAATCAATTTTAGCATCTAAATCAATGTCTTTATAATTGTTAATATGCCTACTTAACAATTGTAATTCAGCAAGAAGGCAATCCTTTCTAGAGTCTTCATTATATGCTGCATAAAATTGTTTATTAAAAATTACAGAAAAAGCAACACCATGAAAAGAATTGGTAACAACAAATGCAGCATTCAATAGCAAATCCAAGAACTCTTCGGTCGAAAAAGCACTATGCTTATCACTGTTATGATATCCTTTTAAATTCGCGGAATAACATTCGATAAGATCAACACCTAAAGACTTCGAAATTAAAAGTCCAAGATTTCTAA
>JAJBWD010000259.1:0-6772 GCA_032907345.1 Bacillota bacterium
AGCTTATTAAGCAAAATAAAAGGGGGTTCTTATTATGAAAACAAAAAAACTGGTATCATTTATCGCAGCGGTTACACTTATTGTAACTTCTATTACAGGCTGCGGCAGTAAGGCATCAAGTGCGGACGTAAAGGAAATAAAAATTGGGGCAATGCTTCCTCTTACTGGTGACATAGCAACATTTGGACAATCAGCTAAGAATGGTTTGGAATTAATTGCAGAAGAGGTTAATAAAAAAGGCGGTATCGATGGAAAGACAGTTAAATTTGTTTACCAGGATGATGAAAATAAACCGGCCAGCTCAGCTAACGTAACTCAAAAGCTTATTAATGATGAAAAGGTAGTTGCTCTTATAGGATCAATAGCAAGTTCCTGCAGTATAGCAGATGGACCTATAGCAACAGAAAATAAGATTCCTATGGTAACACCAACTTCAACAAACCCTAAGGTTACTACTCAGGGCGGAGATTATGTATTCAGGGCATGCTTTATAGATCCTTTCCAGGGAACAGTTTTAGCAAAATTTGCGTCACAAGATTTAAAAGCAACAACAGCAGCTGTTTTATATGACGTAGCTAATGACTACAGCAAAGGCCTGGCAGAATTCTTTAAGGCTAATTTTGAAAAAGCCGGCGGTAAAGTTGTAGCATATGAAACCTATAATACAGGTGACCAGGATTTCAATGCCCAGCTTACAAAGATAAAGGGAACAAATCCTCAGGTTCTTTTATTACCTGATTATTATCAGACAGTAGGTATTATAGCTAAACAGGCAAGAGCAGCAGGAATAACTGCTACATTCCTTGGCGGAGACGGCTGGGATTCACCGGAACTGTTTACTATAGGAGGAGAAGCTGTTAATAACGGATATTTCTCAAACCACTATTCACCGGATGATACTTCAAAAGAAGTTCAGGATTTTATAGCAGCATATAAAGCAAAATATAATGCAACTCCGGATGCACTGGCAGCACTTAGCTATGATGCAGCAAAAATACTGCTGACTGCTATTGATAAAGCTGATTCATTAGACGGAGCAAAAATAGCTGAAGCTCTTAAGGCAACAAACGGAAACTTCGTATCAGGTGCTGTAACATATGACAAAGACAGAAACCCGGTTAAAGGTGCAGTTATAATCAAAACAGAAAACGGCAAACAAAAGTTTGAGAAGAAGGTTAACCCATAAAAAATTCTATGTGCCTTGAGAGACTCAAGGCACAATTTAAATTTTAGGGAGGTATGTGCATGGATTTCTTGAATTTTTTGCAGCAGCTAATTAACGGACTGTCCCTAGGCAGTGTTTATGCGCTGATAGCAATTGGATATACTATGGTTTATGGAATTATAAAACTAATTAACTTTGCCCACGGTGATATTTACATGGTGGGAGCTTTTATTGGTTTTTATTCAGTTACAATGTTTAAACTGCCTTTTATTCCAACATTAATTCTGGCAATGGCGGGCAGTGCTCTTCTTGGAGTATTAATTGAAAAAATTGCTTATAAGCCTCTTAGAAATTCTCCAAGAATAACTCTTTTAATAACTGCAATAGGAATATCACTTCTTTTGGAAAATGGTTTCAGATTTATTTTTGGACCTAATCCAAAACCATTCCCTGAAGTTTTCCCTGCTAAGATAATTTATTTAGGACCTATAAGAATAGGACTTATTCAAATCGTTATGTTCCTTGTATCAATGGCCTTGGTTCTGGCACTTCAGTTTATTGTTTACGGAACTAAAGTAGGAAAAGCCATGAGAGCAGCTTCTTTTGATACAGAAACAGCTCAGCTTATGGGAATTAATATAAACAATACTATTTCTTTCACCTTTGCTTTAGGATCCGCATTAGCCGGAGCCGCAGGAGTTTTGGTAGGTATTGCATATCCCAGAATAGATCCCTATATGGGAATTATGCCTGGACTTAAGGCCTTTGTTGCTGCAGTTCTTGGAGGAATTGGTGTTCTGCCGGGTGCTTTGGCAGGAGGACTTATGATGGGTACACTGGAAACCCTTACTAAAGCCTATATATCTACAAACCTTTCTGATGCCATTGCATTCAGTATTTTGATTATTGTTCTTATAATTAGGCCTGCCGGTCTTTTAGGTAAGAAAGTAAATGAGAAAGTGTAGGTGATGAAGATGGGAGCAATTAAAGATAGGTTAAACAAAAAAAATATAATAACAGCTTTTATTTTAGCGGCTGTATATTTAATTTTATTTTACATGATAAAAGAGAAAATAATAAATTCATATAAAACTCAAATATTAATTATAGTAGGAATTAATATAATTCTTGCCTGCAGCTTAAACCTTATTTTAGGCTTTACAGGACAGCTGACCTTAGGTCATGCCGGTTTTATGTCAATCGGAGGATATACGGCAGCTATGATGACACTGAAGTTTCATCTGCCATTTCCTTTGGCGCTTATAGCAGGAGGAGCTTTTGCCGCATTTGTTTCATATTTATTCGGACTTCCAATCCTGCGACTTAAAGGTGATTATCTGGCTATATCAACTTTAGGCTTTGGAGAAATTGTAAGGGTAATAATTGTTAATCTTGATTTTTTAGGAGGTCCAAGAGGTCTTGCAGGAATTCCAAAGAAAACCACTTTCACCTGGGTATATATTATTACAGTATTGACGGTTATTATAATATACAATTTAATTAAATCCACATACGGCAGGGGTATGATATCTGTAAGAGAAGATGAAATAGCATCTGAGGCCATGGGTATTAATACAACAAAATATAAACTTATGGCTTTTGTGCTGGGAGGTTTTTTTGCAGGAGTTGCCGGTGGTCTCTATGGCCATCTAATAATGTTCCTTGACCCTAAAACCTTTAATTTCCTGAAATCAATGGATATTTTGATATATGTTGTTTTCGGAGGTATGGGGTCCATAAGCGGAAGTATTTTATCTGCATCTATTCTTACTTATCTTCCTGAGGTTTTAAGGTCTTTCTCAGATTTAAGACTGATAATTTACTCTATGTTAATTATAATTCTTATGCTGTTCAGGCCTGAGGGCTTAATGGGCAGCAAAGAACTGTCACTGAAGACTTTCAGAGGATTAAGCGAAGTAAAACCATTGAAAAGGGGTGGCAAATCATGACACTTTTAAAAGCTGATAATATAACCATACAGTTCGGAGGCTTAACTGCTGTTTCAGAATTTTCTGTGGAAATCGGAGAACATGATTTATTTGGCTTAATTGGTCCTAACGGAGCCGGAAAAACCACAGTATTTAATATGCTTACAGGAGTTTATACTCCAACATTTGGTAAAATTAGTTTAAATGGTGAAGATATTACAGGGGTAAAACCATACAATATAACTCAGAAGCATATTGCAAGAACTTTTCAAAATATAAGATTATTTAAAAATCTTACTGTAATAGACAATGTTAAAATATCCTTTAACTTCAGATCGAAATACAGTATGTTAGACAGTATATTAAAGCTTCCTTCCTATATTAAAGGGGAAAAAGAGATTGAAAAACAGGCTATGGAAATTCTTAAGGTGTTTAAACTGGAAGATAAGGCCCATGAATTTGCAAAAAACCTGCCTTATGGTGAGCAGAGAAGGCTTGAAATTGCAAGGGCTCTGGCTGCAAAACCAAAGCTGCTTCTTCTGGATGAACCTGCAGCCGGCATGAATCCCCAAGAAACTGCAGAACTTATGCACCTGATTAAGTGGATAAGGGATGAATTTAAAATAGCCATACTTTTAATAGAACATGATATGAAACTGGTTATGGGAATATGTGAAAAAATAGTTGTGCTGGATTATGGAAAAGTAATAGCTACGGGAAGTCCTGCAGAAATTAAAAGTAATCCTCAGGTAATTAAGGCTTACCTGGGAGAGGAGGCTTAATATGCTTAAATTAGATAATATTAATCTGTATTATGGTGCTATTCATGCACTTAAGGATATTTCAATTGAAGTAGAAAAAGGACAGATAGTAACGCTGATAGGTGCTAATGGTGCCGGCAAGACATCCACACTTAGAGCAATATCCGGATTAAATCCAATTAAATCAGGCAGTATTGAATTTAACGGGAAAACCCTTAAAAATATTCCGGCTTTCCAGCTTGTTAAAATGGGTATATCCATGGTTCCGGAAGGAAGAAGGATATTCGCTAATCTGACAGTTATGGAAAACCTGGAACTTGGAGCTTATATAAGAAAGGATAGTAAAGCTGTAAAAGCGGACTATAACAGGATTTTTCAGCTTTTCCCCAGGCTGTTAGAAAGAAAAAATCAAGTAGCAGGAACACTCAGCGGTGGAGAGCAGCAGATGCTGGCTATAGGACGCGCTCTAATGTCAAAACCTGAAATTCTTCTTATGGACGAACCTTCTATGGGACTGGCTCCAATCATAGTAAAGGATATTTTTAATATAATAAAAGAGATAAACGGGGAAGGGGTAACAGTACTTTTAGTTGAGCAAAATGCCCATATGGCTCTGTCCATAGCTCATAAGGCTTATGTTCTGGAAACAGGAAGAATAATCCTGTCAGGAGATGCAGATAAACTGCTTAATGATGAATCGGTAAAGAGCGCTTATCTGGGAGACAGCTAAATATTTGATTTTATAAAAAGAGCAGAATATCTGCTTTTTTTATTTTTTTGAAAATTTCTCTAAAATTTCTCTTTACTTTATTAAAATGTGGTAGTAAAATAAAAATAGAACGTATGTTCGATATACTGAATTTAGTTAATTTATATATAGGGAGGAATAGAAATGAGAAATATTAAAATGCATTATAAAGTACGTCCATATTCAATAGCCTGGTTTGCAGGGAGATTTGGTGAGGCAGCAGGTCTTTTGCTTTCAATTGTAGGCGGAACTTATTTTATTGTATTTTTAGGTTATTAATAGGTGTACATTTGCTGATAATAATGTAAAATAATATATATAATATAATTTTATGTTATAAGAAAAGCAGGTGTTTTTATGAAAAGGACTTTGCCATTAGAATCTGATATTCAAAATTTTCATGAAGGAACTAATTATAACAGCTATGATTTTTTAGGATGTCATTTAACATCAATAGATAATGTTAAAGGTGCTGTATTTTCGTTATGGGCTCCTCATGCAGAAAAAGTTAATGTAGTTGGCTCCTTTAATGAATGGAACGGTGAAAAACATTCCATGAATAAAATCAAAGAATCAGGAATATGGAGCATATTTATCCCTGGAGTTCAAGGCGGAGACAGCTATATGTTTCAGGTATACGGAAGGGACGGAAATAAAGTTTTAAAAGCAGATCCTTTCGCTTTTTATTCTCAGCTCAGACCGAAAAATGCATCAATAGCTGTAAATAACAGCAGGTATAAATGGAAAGACATTAAATGGATGGAGAAAAGGAAAAAGCTTGATGTTTATAGTGAGCCTGTAAATATCTATGAGGCACACTTAGGTTCCTGGAAAAATCATGAAGAAGAAAAAGAGGATGATAATAAAAAATTCTATACATATAGAGAACTGGCGGAAGAGCTTCCTGATTATGCTCTTTCTATGGGATATACCCATATTGAGCTTCTGCCTGTTATGGAACATCCTCTGGATGATTCCTGGGGTTATCAGACTACAGGGTATTTTTCTGTAACCTCCAGATATGGATCGCCGGATGATTTTAAGTTTTTTATAGACAGATGTCATAAGAAGGGTATAGGAGTTATTCTTGACTGGGCTCCCGGTCATTTTTGTAAGGACAGTCATGGACTTTATAATTTTGACGGCACTCATCTTTATGAAAATGATAATCCTCTCATTGGAGAAAACTTTGACTGGGGTACGGCAAATTTTGACTTTGAAAAGCCTGAAATTTCTTCTTTTCTAATATCTAATGCTGTATTTTGGTTTAAGGAATATCATATTGACGGCATAAGGGTTGATGCGGTTGCTAATATGCTTTACTTAAACTATGGTAAAAAATCAGACATACATATTAAAAATAAATATGGCGGAGACGAAAAGCTGGAAGCTATAGAGTTCCTTAAAAAGCTAAACGAAGCGGTATTCAAATATATAGATAATCCATTAGTTATTGCAGAGGATTCAAGTACCTGGCCTAACCTTACATCACCTACATATTTAGGGGGTATTGGCTTTAATTATAAATGGAATATGGGCTGGATGAATGATATGCTGAAGTACATGGAACAGGATCCCCTATATAGAAAATATAATCATAACAAAATAACATTTTCTCTTTATTATGCTTTTTCGGAGAACTTCATTCTTCCTTTATCCCATGATGAAGTAGTACACGGCAAAAAATCTTTACTTAATAAAATGCCAGGTGATTACTGGCAGAAGTTTGCCAATCTGAGGGTTTTCCTGGGGTACATGATGGCACACCCCGGAAAAAAACTTCTGTTTATGGGGGGAGAATTTGGCCAGTTTATAGAATGGAATTTTAAACATGGATTAGACTGGCTTTTACTGGACTACCCTGCTCATAAAAAAATGCAGGATTATGTTAGAAGCTTGAATATGCTTTATAAGAAAGAAAGCTCTTTTTATCAGCTGGATCACACTTATGAAGGTTTTGAATGGATAGATCATTCAAATTATGAAAAAAGTATTATTTCATTTATAAGAAAGGGAAAAGATAAGGAAAATTATCTGATATTTATATGTAATTTTACCCCTATTGTTTATTATGACTATAGAGTAGGGGTTCCGGATCTGATATCTTATAAAGAGATATTTTACAGTGATAATGCTGAATTTGGAGGTTCCGGACAAACTAATGAAGAAA
>JAJBWD010000260.1:0-10500 GCA_032907345.1 Bacillota bacterium
AAGCTGGAATACAAACTTTACAGGAATGTCGGACTGCCCAGTAGAGGCAAAATTCATTGCAAGAGTCCCACCTGCTGATACTCCGCATACAGCCATTTCATTGGCATTATACCCTTGAGCAACAATCTCATTTTTGATGGCGCTCACCGCCGCTTCTATCTGGTCATTCATTAGGCTTAACGGTGCATATGTATCATGATCCTGCAAGGTATAGTTTACGGATGCAGCAATAAATCCCTTTGATGCATAGTATTCACACCAGGTAGCTCCATCTTCCTTTGAGCCGCTATTAAAGCTTCCGCCATGTATAAATAGAATTAGTCTTTGATTTTGCGCCTTGTCTGTCTCATGAGGGATATACAGATCATAGGTATTTTTCTTAAGTTCTCCATAAGCGAGATCTCGGTACACAGTTCCTGTTTCATCCGTCCAGTTTACCCTAAGGACTCGTTCCGGTATTCCACCTAAATACTTCATTTCCAGGAGAGCGCTTAACAGGAATACAATAATAAATATAACAATATAGTGTCTTTTTTTCATATAATATTGTCCAGCAAGACCTTTCCGAAAAGTACTCCCAGTATAGCTGCTACTGCAATCAATATTAGAAGAGTAATCACGGTCTTTGTCTTATTATCCTTCTTGTTCATGTCCATCCAATATTTAGAATTAATCCTTCCCATATATTTTAAGGTTTCCATTGATTCCATTCAGGAGCCAGTCAGAAACCTTTACTCCTCTGCATTCTCCGTTTTCGGATATTCTTTATCGACCAGTTCCAGCCCATAGTCCTTAACTGTTCCATCAATTGTATCTGTCAACCACTCGGCTATAGACTTGTTCTGACTTTCAATTTTTGCCCAAACCACTGGCGTCGCAATAATCGTATGTGCTGTTAAGTTTCTTGGATCGTCATACCACGGATAACCATCCCAGATAAAAAGGGATACTCCTGCCTCTTGGAATTGTGGGACTTCTTCTTTCAACATTTTCTGATAATCATTAGCAATGTTTTCATCCACCTCCATCTTGCCGTTATCAAAGTAGTTTTGCATTTGTGCAAGATCACCGTCACGTGTTGAGGAATCAAACATCAGATGAATATCCTCTCCATACTTATCATGCAGAGCAGATAAACAGTCGAGTGTCAGATTATCACTTACAAGTTTATCAGAAATAGACGCAGGCGCTTTCCATACATTAACAGCAATATCATGCCAGTCATCGCGCAGGAGCAGGGATGCATCAATCAACACGTTTTTATTTTTTGCATTTGGAAAATAGTTTGTATAAATATCATCTGCAAGTAACGCAGCACCAAATCCTCCTGCACTATATCCTGTTACTACAACCGTGTCTGGATTTTCAATTCCTGCTTTCTCAAGAATCTCTTTCATAGCTTCTGTATAGTTTGTATAGCCTTTATGGTACAAAATCTTTTCCTTACCATCTGTGTCGGTATACTTGAACTCGCCAGTGCCACAATGAAAATCTCCTGTTGCGTATGGGAACAAAATCATAGACCAATTTCCAAATGGACTGTCAGCGGAATCTGCTGCAAGACCTCCCATGTTCATTGTGAGGTTAGCCAGATAGTCAGGCTTGACCATGTGTGTATTATACGTATCATCTTTTGCCATGACTTCATTCACGCTGACTCCGCCACCTGCAAAATAAATAAGCACCTTGTTTTCGCTACCCTTCTTAAACAATGCATGATACTTTCCGCCTTCTGAGTCCTTCATTTCGTCACTGGATACACGGTACCATTTACCAATTTTCGGATCGTTCTTCAATTCAGGATAATTTAATACAAAGAAATAAACGACGAAAGCAATCACTAACAATACAGCAAGTATGATACCTAATATCTTCATAATTTTTTTGAATACCTTTTTCATCTTACACCTTCCTGAATGCTTATTCTCCCATTTCAATACGCTGATCCTGATATATGCTGTTATTCATCAGTTCTGGATCATCTCCAACGAATACCTGTGCGGCTTCTGTGTCACCCATCAGCTGCCAACGGAACCATGCCACCACATATCCGCCTGCCGAATACATCATATGATCGTGATCCATACCTATACGCCTAGCCATAACTTTCGGAACTGTCATCCTGTCGAACATTTTATACATCTCCTCTGGTGGGATGACAACCTGTAACTCAAAATCTCCTTCTGTACCTGCCAAAAGGAATACAGGGCATTTTACATCCGTAATGTCATATCCGTAATCAGTTGCCGTGTTTGCACCATTTTCACTAACCGGGGAAAGTGGTGCAGCAGCCTTGAAATATCTGGCTTCATCATATCGGGTAAGAGCATTAAATACAGCAGCTCCGCCTTGCGAGAAACCGGTGATGCCGATGTTTTCCACATCAATTTTCTTATAGAATACACTGTCTGGATTTTCGTTTTCAGCAAGCATGTACTTTAAGGTTTCTATCGTTGTTGCACCAGTTCCGGTCCCCTTGTCCTGATTGCCGACTGTAATGAATCCCCATGATGCATAGAGATCAAACTCCGGTTCATATTTTGTAGCTTTAAAACCAGTGCCGTTAACTACAATGATCATTGGGTATTTCTTATCGGATGTTTCAAGCTCTTCCGGATAAAAAACTGTGTATTTATTAATCGGCTTTTCAGCCTTTGCAGTGAATTTCTTTGTTGCAAGATCTCCAGTCTGCAAGTACTTCGCTTCAAGAGATTCTCCTGTTTCAATCTTCTCGTTATAACCCTTGAAAATTACCGGCATATTATCAGCATATAGATATAAACACCCTACAAATGCTGCAAGAATAACAGGAATTATAGCAAGCACGCGCAACACCTTCTTCCCTTTTGATATCTTTTTCTTATCCTTTGACATTTCTATATCCTCACTTTACAGGCATATACTTAGCAAGATACTCATCTACCGCTTCCAACCACTGTCTTGAAACATCATAGTCATTCTGAAGTCCATGACCGGAATGTTCCAGTACAAAATACTTGTAATTAACATTATTCTCTTTCAGTGCTGCTTCAAGTCGCTTGGAAGCCTCGAAAGGCTGCACTTTATCACAGACACCATATGCAACAACCGTAGGAACAGGATTGTTCGATACCCACTCCGCACCTGCAATAGGCTTCATTTTTTCAAAATAGGAACCATCCTTCATTTCTTCCGGTGTAATGTTTTCTCCACTCATAACACTGAACAGATATGCACCAGCTGTTCTTGATTCATCTGTATCCATGCCAATCCCAAAAATCCCCCAATCTTCTGCATAATAATCAGAAGGACCGACTGCGCCATATGTAAAGACAACCGGAACAGGTGCCTCTTTTCCATCACGATAAGTGTAAATCATGGCAAGTGCATGACCCGCAGAGCCTCCTGCCATTGTCATCTTATCTATGGTGTAACCTGCTTTCTTTGCAGCCTCAATAACTACAGGAACTGCTGCTTTGATTTCATTAGATTGAGAGAGAACACTTGCGCCATTTGTATCTGTACGAAGTGTATAGTTGATACCGGCAGCTACATAACCTTTACTGCAAAGCCAAGACAGTGTAGATTTATCATCTGTTTTATCTCCAGAGGTAAAACCACCTGCATGAAGATAGATAACAAGTCCATATGCTTCCTTGGAATCATCCTTTGGAAGATAGAGATCGAATTTGTTTGCTTCTCCATCGCCGTATGCAATATCGCTCTTAAGCGTTCCAATCTCATCGCTCCAAGTGACTTCATAATTCTTCATCCAGGAAGGCTTAATAACGCCTTTCGAGGTTACGCCGGCTCCAAAGGCAAGAATAAATACCAGTACTCCAATCCACACAGGCACGACTCTGTTCCTCTTTTCTTTCTTTATCTTACTCACAGAATATTCCCCCCGAACATGGTTCCGCCCAGCATCAGATTTAAAGCTGCCCTTACAGCAAGTCTTCCGAGTACAAAACCAATCAAAACAATGATTGCAATAATAATTATTCTCTTTGTTATCACGGTCATATTATTCCCTCCAACATTTCTCCTTGACTTTTTGTTGAGACAAGTGTATCATATGCATATTGTTGAGTCAAGTGTATCAGCGAAAATGAGACAAACACGGAGGTTTTGTATCAACGAATGAATATGAATAATCAAGAAAAAAATAATTACGTTAGAACGCAAATCACGACTACACTGCTGGATATGATGGCTGAAATACCTTTTGATAAGATATCGATCAGTGACCTGGTATCACGCGCTGAAGTTGGGCGTGCTTCCTTCTACCGTAACTATACAGATAAGAACGACGTATTATGCCAGGAATCTGATCGGCTTATGAAAGAATGGGGCGGTGCATTTAAAATGGATGGAAATGATAATACCAGTGAAACACTGATTAGCTTTCTTGACTTTTTGAAGGCGCACAAAGACTTTTACTCGCTGTTGTACCGCTCTGGCCATGATAATGTAATCCGAGAAGCAATCCTCTCTCAGTTTCCGGTTTCCGATGAGCTCCCAAACATCATTGCCTACCTAACGTTTTCCATGGGTTATATGACATATGGATGGGTGCATGAATGGATCAAACGTGGAATGCAAGAATCTGGCACAGAATTAGCGCAGATGTTTGAGGCAACACAGAAGAAAAGTTGAGGTAATAAAAGAGGTTAGACAGAACCGTCACTTGAATTTGTCTATCCTCTTCTTTTCTATTCAAATAATTTTTCACTCAGACCGATGTTGCATTAACCCGAAAGTTAAACGGCTTAGTCCTTCTTACCGTCCTTGATCTTGTAGTAATCCTCGGCATCAAGGCCAACATTCACATGATGTTTTGCCTTCGCATTTTGGTTAATCAACAAACAAACGGTCTCCACATGTTTTGACACACCAAAAACATCATTTGATTTATCAGGGTTTACTGCTATTTCAATTGATGTTCTATCTTTTTTATTATTAGGTTCTATATTCTTTGGCACCGTCATGCCTGTGCTGATTTGTTTCTTCAAATAATGGATGATATCTATGAAGGAAAAGAAACTTCTTCCCCTATAACTAATCCTTATTCCACAACTATTCCCAAAATAAAAAAGTATCCTGCCACAACTGTTTACTTTGATGAAACAGACAGCAAGATACATATTGGTGATGTTGAAATTTATATACCACAAGAGTTAGTTCCTCCAGACACTGTTGCACCTGAAGAAGATATTTATATTTCAAAACTTCTTATGGCATATGCAAATGCTTTGGATAAAGATTCTCTATCTATAAATGATGTTGATTCTCTACCACCTAAATATAGAAGAAACTTTACGGATCAAAGAATTAATTATTATAGTGCAGTTCGTATTGATCGTTTTGTAAGAGAATCAATAGCTGGTGGAGTCTCTCAATCTATGCTATGGAAATCAGATACCTATGACTTTTCCTTTAGCGTGAACAAGTCCATTGATAATGCTTTAGAGAGCAATATTAATTCTTTTTCCAACAGGGAAATAATTGTTGGAATTAATAATTCGGAAGGAAAGTCCTCTGAAGAATATATTAATTATTTAAAATCCATTCCGCATATTAAAGAGGTCTACAAGTTTGTACCTAAAATCATGGCTGCAATTAAAAATGACAGTCTTTTATCCAGAGGCGGATATGTAATTAATTCCGGATCAAGTGAATGCTTCCCAATTATTACAAAAGGGAGAAGCTTTGGCGTTAAAGAAAAAAATGTGGCTGTTATACCTGAAAATATATATATTCAAAATGGTATTAACAGATCAATGGAAACAGTACAAGGCAATTCATTCATAGGAAAAACATTATCACTTGTGTATAGTAATAACGATGGTTCTTCTGAATTTTCGTATGATTGTAAAATAATAGGCATTTACAGAAATCAGTTTGGCAATACCACAAACTCTATATTCATCCCATTAAATGATATGTATGAAATTTCTACAAACTCAGGTCATTACAAATCAGAATCAAATTTAATATTTACAGTTGTAGCAGATAAACAACAGTTTGCAGATAGTGTTATTAAGCAGCTGTCATCAGCAGGCAGCATAAGTGCTGAATTATATGATTCCTCCGGCAGCAATGAAATCAGAACTTATAAGCTGGTATCCAGAATCAACGGTTATATGGTGTATCTAATACTGGTCTTTTTATTTTTAATATTGTATCTTTGCGTAACAAACTTGGCAATAAGCAATAAAAATCAGATTGCATTATATAAAGCCTTAGGATATAACAACAGACATATTTTTTATATTGTATTTTCAGAATCGCTTATAATATCCCTTATTGGGTATCTAGGAGGATTTATTATAACATTACTGGCTGTTTCATTATTTATAAATCCTATTTTATATAAAATGGCACAGCTTACATTATCCCTGTTTCCCCCACTGTTATCATTTATCATACCCTTTATATCAATTATTCTGACAGCTTTTATGGTAAGTATGTTTTCTTACTTTAGAGTAAAAAATATCTACCCGGCAATTTTATTAAAACAGGATTAGCCATATTAATTATTGTAATACTAAGCAGAATCCAACCTTTCCCCATACTCATGCAGCTACTAGACCATCATTCTGTCATCGGTATTTATTTGCCAAATATTTTACACCCGGGGGTAAAATATTGCTGCCTGTCTTAGTCTGCGGAAACATAAAACACACATAAAAAAAAGGGGCATAATGCCCCAAGCCTTCTAAACAAAGCTATTCCCGTTCTATCAAACAGACTGTCTCCACGTGTGTTTTGATAGAAAAGTGATACTAATATGCGTTAATATGAGTTTTGCGAAAAAGTATTCCACCCCATTAAAATATACAGATCAATGAAATTCTACAAGTTTATCTACACATTATAACTTTAATGATATTTTGTTTCTTCAATAAACTTCACCTACCTTCGATAATATAAGAAAAACCACCTTACATAATAATTATTGTGGTATGATTTTCTAACCCTTCATGTTATTGCTTTTCTTTAACAATTATATATTAGTTCTAGTTATTTCTGCTTTTCTTAACAATTACTATGGTAATAGGTATTAATATTAGCAAAAGTAATAAGCCAGTTACTAGTATATAGTCATTGTTTATTAAAACACCTATAAACATAATTAATATCGGTAAGACAAAAGAAGAAATACCCAATACTGCATAATATTGTTTCATAAATATTAAACATAAGTAAGCACTTATCATAATACCAACTACAACTGACATTGCTACCACTGTACCATTATGACCATATTTATCTGACACATATCTATTTAAAGTTATTCCTAATATAACAGCAATTATATTAGCCATTAATAGTTTTTTTTGCATTTATCTATTACCTCCTATAAATATTATTTTTGACTTTATCTACTGCATAATCCAAAAACATACTACTACCCACAGTTGCTGCAAATGCTAAAACCCCTATAGCTCCAACTGCTAAAACCGGAGTACTTGCAGTAATAAATAGCCCTGCAATAGCATCAATTCCTACACCTAATCCCACTCCAACTGCAAAAGACGCTATATCTAACACCGCACTACAACCTTCTCCTTTTTTTATGTCATTTACTACTGTAACACCACAATAAGCAACACTTATTAGACCTGCAGCTTTACCTACATTTTTAATACCCGCTCCTAATGGGTTCTTTTCAACAAATGATTCTACATAAAGTTCCGCTCCGTGACCCAAATCTAAAATACTTGTTAAATGTTTAATACCTGTTTTAATGGTGTTATCAGCTATTTCTCTTGATATCCTATCACCTGAAGCAATCAAAGAGCTTGAAACAGCAGACCTTAGCACCCCATTTTTTTTAGTTAAAGGTTTACTGATTCCACCATAATCTGACATAGATACCATCATAAACCCATTAGGATCTGCCATATTTACGACATTATTTTGACAGTAAGCAAAAACGTTATGGGATAATAAGTTGCCTACCTGTCCAGCTAAAGCGTCCGCATTTATAAATCTCCCCCACTCCGGATTATAATACCTACTTTGTAAATAATACAATCCTGTCTCGGTATCATACCTATACCCTCTATATCTGTATGGGTTCTTCACTCCTACAGTATCTTTCAAGGTCCCACCTATAGATATAAGCTTGCCCCAGGTATCATAAGTATAGGAAACAACCTGTGATCCATTACCATCTATTAATCCTATTATATCACTCTGAGCATTTCTGATGTAGTAATATTCCGTACCATTCAGGTTCAAGGATACTAAATTACCAGAGCTGTCATAAGTATAATGTATCTTGTCTGTTCCGTTTGATTCATAGGTAACCTTGTCCCCTGATAGATAATATTTAGTTGTGACACCATTAACTGTTTTTTGTGTCCTTATACCTGAATTATTATATTTATAGGTTATGGTATTTCCGTTTCCGGATATTCCCTTAAGCTGTCTTCCTGCCTCCCAAGTATAGGTATATCCATTATAAGTTAACGGATTTCCAATAGCATCATAGGTTATGGCTTTTCCATCAAAATTCGTTAACTTGTCCTTCCAGTTTGAATCTCCATAGGTATAATTATATACTTTTGTTGCCGTTCCTAATGTATCAGTGGTATATGGATATTCTGCCTTACTTAATATATTGCCGCCTGCATCATAGGAGTAGGTTATCGTTTTATTCAGAACCTGATTATCTTCCCTTGTTACTTCATTTAGCTCATCATAAGTATATTTTATTACTTTCTCGTTTTCTGTTATTGTTTCAATGTTTCCGTTAGCATCATAGGTATAGGATATACCCTTTCCGTTATTACTTATGCTTTCAACCTGAGCAGTAGAGGATCCATTTACTCCAGCCTTATAACCTATGGTCGTATTATAGGTTGTGCTTCCGGTATAAATTGATTTGCCTGTTAGCCTTCCTATTTCATCATAGTTATTAGTAGATTTCTTATCCCCACCAAACTGTACTTCCTTTGGTTTGTTATCTTTGTCATAAGTATAGCTAGTGGAAAAAGAGTTTTCACCTACTTTTTCATCTACCCTGCTGCTGTTATTATTTGCATCATAGCTGAAGCTATTGGAGCTGTTGTCTGAACCCGTTATCTTTACCAGTCTGTCAGCTAAATCATATATATACCTATATTCTACTCCGTTTTCCAAATCATTTACATATCCCAAGTTCCCGCTGGCATCATATTCATAAGTAAACTTCGTAACATCATTTACTTTTTTATCTATAATTCTGTCTAGGTCATCATAATCATAACTTATATAACTTCCATTCCCGTAAGTTGATTTTAAAAGATTGCTGGATCTTGCTTCATAGAGGTTTGTTATAAGGTTTTGAGTTCCTACATTAACCGATGTATTATTGCCCAGTTTATCATAATCAAAATTGTAGCTGAAGCCATTATGAGTTATTGTATCTATCCTGTCATTTACATAGCTGTAGCTGTTAGTTATATTATTGCTGCCTACTAATTTAGAAACCGAGGTTAAATTATCAGTATTGCTGTCATAGGTGTAATTAGTAGTTTTCCCTTTTGCATCAACTGTACTGGTTAGATTTCCTTTTGTTTCATCTGTATTATAGGTTGCAGTATTTCCGGAAGCATCCGTTACTGTTTTTATATAATTTCCGCTTGCTGTATAAGTTGCTGAGGAATTGATAAATAATGTACTTCCTCCTATCTTTGAAGTAAGTGGATTTCCATAGCTGTCATAGGTAAAAGAATAAACTACGTTTTCAGCTGATGTGGCATTTAAAATGTTACGCTTGCTGTCATAGGTATAATTAAAACTACTACCTTTTGGATCTGTTGATTTTATAAGATCATTGCTTGTATTATATTCAAAGGTTGAATTTTGGTTAGCTAAATCAGCAGTTGATATGACATTACCATTAGAATCATAGTTATAGCTTTCTCCAAACTCTTCTTTATATAACTGGAGGCCGTCAAAATATGCTGTGTTTGCATTCTGATAATACATACAATAAAATTTTATTTTTACATAATCCGAGTCGGCAATTATTTTTTCTGATACGTACTGCCAATCTGAAGAATCCGGGTTAAATGGAACAATATAATATTTAATGTTTCCGGTTGAATCCTGTAATCCCACTTCTAAAGAAAAATATCTGGAGGAGTCAGTAGGGACAGATGAACCCTGACCCCAGCCTCCAACTACAAAAGCATCTCCTTTTTTACCTGATAAAGTTATAGTCTGAGCTAAATTTTTATTTTTCCCATAAATTCCAGTCATTTTTAATACATTTTTATCTAACAAAGCAGGATGATTGGAGTCAGAAGTTGTTGTTAATATATCTGAACTGTCACAGTTTGAATTTTTAGCCCAAGAGGTTGGAATACCTGAGCCATACTTAAGATCAGAGTTTTCCAGTATATTGTATCTGTTTGCAATAGTTCCATCCTCTGCCTGCATACAGTCAAAGTAAGCGGTTCCTGATTCATTTTCCAATCCAACTCTAAACAATACGGAAGTGCTGGTACTGTCTGAAGGTAAAGTAAA
>JAJBWD010000261.1:0-2782 GCA_032907345.1 Bacillota bacterium
ATCCTGTATTTAAGGATAGTCTATATATCATTTCAAGATAATCCTCCATAGAAGCTGTAAGAGAATTATCTTCCTTTTTCATATATTCATTAAAAGTATAGAAATCATTTTTATCCACATTTTCACCTGCTTTAAAATATAATTTCCTTAAATAAATTATATGCTTAAATAAATAAGTTAATTACAAAGAGTATCATTTTTTAAAGCTATTTCATAATTTATATTGTAGAAATAAATTTAGTTTAGGCTAATAAGGTTAACTGAGGGAATTGTAATAAACTTTGCTGCTTAATCTATTTTATATTAATATAGGTGATATATTTTATGAAAAACGAAATAGTCATAGAGGATATAGATATATCTTCAGAAAAGATTTTTACTTTAAGGAAAGAAACAATTAATAGTTTGAAGTTATCCGAGAAGTTAAGGCAAATAATCAGCTATTTAGGACCGGCTTTTGTAGTTAGTGTAGCATATATTGATCCTGGAAATTTTGCCACCAACATCAGCGGAGGGTCAAAATTCAGCTATTCTCTTATATGGGTCATTTTATGCAGTAACTTGATGGCCATATTTTTACAGACTATGTCAGCAAAATTAGGAATAGCCACAGGTCATAATCTGCCTGAAATGTGTGCTAAGGTATTCTCCAGGAAAACAAACTGGATATTTTGGGCTGTTGCTGAAACAGCTGCCATGGCCACAGATCTGGCGGAGTTTCTCGGAGGAACACTAGGCTTATATTTATTGTTTCATATACCCATGGTATATGCAGGACTTCTTACTGCAGTATTAACATTTATCATATGCTATATGGAGAAATATGGGCAAAAAGCTATTGAGATTATAATTTCAATACTTATTGCAGTAATCTGCATTGCATATACCATTGAATTATTGCTTGCCAAACCGGATTGGGCCCAGGCAGGGCTTCATACATTAATTCCAATGCTGCCAAATGGAGAAGCGGTTTTTATTGCTGTAGGAATGCTAGGTGCTACGGTTATGCCGCATGTGATATATTTGCACTCCCAGCTGGTTCAGCAAAGAAGTATTGATTCTTCTGACGAGGAAAAGCTGAAGCATTTAAGAATGGAAAAGATAGATATAAAAATTGCCATGAATATTGCATTTGTTGTTAATGCGGCAATGGTTATAGTATCTGCTGCAGTTTTTTACAGAAATGGAATAGCTGTAGATACAATAGAAGAGGCTCACAAATCACTGCAGCCTTTATTAGGCTCACTGTCTGCCGGAGCATTTGGAATAGCGCTGCTTGCATCTGGTTTGTCATCCTCTGTTGTTGGGACAATGGCAGGTCAGACAATAATGAAGGGCTTTGTTAATTTAAGCATACCTGTAAATATAAGAAGATTAATCACTATGATGCCGGCATTAATTGTGATTGGTTTTGGAGTAAATCCAATGTATGCACTTGTTTTAAGTCAGGTAATACTCAGCTTTATCCTGCCATTTCCAATAATACAAATGTTAATAATAGCTAAGAAAAAAGATTTAATGGGAGTTTTAGTAAATAAGGCTATTGTAAGAGTTTTCGGCATTTTGATCGCCGCAGCAATAATAATTCTAAATGCAGTGCTTCTGTATCTGACGTTTGCAGGGAAGGTTTAATGAAGGGTCCTTAGATAATATTAAATTCGGGTTGAAACAATAAGTAAATACTTAATGTATATGAAACCTTGTGGCAGCACGAAACATGTTCTCTTTTGAGCTACAGATCAAAAAGATTAAATAAAAGGTCTGATTTCGATATTACATCGGGGTCAGACCTTTTATGTTTTTCTATAACCTAAGGTAATTTGCTAGGACTTTTATTTCTTTGGCAGAAAATAAATCAAGCTGAGGCTGATATAGAACTAAAAATAAAATAATTGTGAATCTAACCTAATTTCATTATAATTAGGTTAGAGGTGTATTATGGGTAAAATGGATTCAAATAACAATATGGAAAAACTTAAGGGTAAATATATAAAATTATGGTGGGATACAGATAAATCATTTCCTGCACTCAGCGAAGAAATTAGTCTTAAAGAAAAAATTCTGCGGGAAAAGCATATGAACAAGTTTTTAAATGACTTGTTTTCCAATTTGAAGAAATGCCCTGATAATGAAGATAAGAGAACAGCCTGGAGAAACACTTTATGGGAAATGATAAAAGATTTTGGACGTGCCTCCGGATTTAATGAAGATGAAATTAACAGTGATTTTTCAAAAGCACTTCCAATAACAACTAATGAATTCATTCGGAGTGTTAAAGAATTCAATAAGGACATAAGTCTGGATAAAATAGTACAGGCTATAAGAAACCTCTGGATTATGAATATACTGCAGGCTCTTTTTAACATTAAGATTGAATGTACACCTTCTGCTTTTGCTTATAGCATGCTCTATCCTTATACGGATAATTATTTAGACAATCCTGAAATATCACTGCAGGATAAAAAATTAATTAATGAAAGATTCAAATTAAGATTAGAAGGTGAAGGGATAAAAGCAGAAAACTCCTATGAAGAAGATTTGTTTAAATTAGTCAGCATGATTGAGGGGCAATATTCAAGGAGCAGCTTTGCTGAAATATATGAAAGCCTATTATACATACATGCTGCTCAGTGTAATAGTCTTACCCAGCAAAACGGCATAACTTCACCCTACGAAAAGGATATTCTGGGAATAAGCTTTGAAAAGGGAGGTGCCTCGGTGCTTTCTGATGCCTATCTTGTAAATGGTAGGATGAAGGCAGGGGAAACAGATTTTATGTTTG
>JAJBWD010000262.1:0-3870 GCA_032907345.1 Bacillota bacterium
TAAGATTCTCCTGAACCAATATTACGTCTTCCCCTATTTTTTTTATATTATCCCATTTTATCTCAATACTATTTATTTTATTAAAAATAGAGTAATTTTTTAATGGGATTATCATTGATTTAATTTTGTAAGAATTTAAATCAATTCTGAAATCTTTAATAAAACCTATTATTTTACCTGTGTTTATCTCTACCACCTGAAGTCTTTTTATATCTTCTAAAGAATAAATTTTATCTTCCATAACATCCCTCCTCAATTAATAATATGATAATAGAAATTATATAATTACCTGAAAAAATACAAATAAAAAAACTGCCTAAGCAGTTTTATACATACTTTCTCATATGCTTTAAGGCAGTTTTTTCTAATCTTGAAACTTGAGCTTGTGATATATTAATTTCTTCTGCTACCTCCATCTGAGTCCTTCCCTGAAAGAATCTCATATTCAGGATAAGTTTTTCTCTGGATGATAGTTTTTTCAAAGCTTCTCTGATAGATATGTTTTGAATCCAGCTGTCATCAAGATTCTTTTTATCGCTGATCTGATCCATTACAAAAATAGCTTCACCGCCATCATGATATACAGGTTCAAATAAGGAAACAGGATCCTGAATGGCATCCAGCGCGAAAACAACCTCCTCTCTTGGGACCTGAAGCTGATTGGCAATTTCTGAAATTGTAGGCTCTTTATTATTTTTATTTGCCAGATAATCTCTGGCCTGAAGAGCTTTATAGGCAATATCTCTAAGTGATCTGCTCACTCTTACTGAATTATTATCTCTCAGATATCTTCTTATTTCACCTATAATCATAGGTACAGCATAAGTAGAAAATTTTACATTTTGACTCATATCAAAATTATCTATTGCCTTAATAAGTCCAACACAACCCACCTGAAAAATATCATCAGGGTTTTCTCCTCTGTTATTAAATTTTTGTATGACGCTTAAAACTAATCTAAGATTACCTTTAATAAATTTCTCTCTGGATTCATTATCTCCTTTTTTCATCAAAGTCATGAGATAATTCATTTCTTTTTCACTTAACACTGGCAGCTTTGAAGTATTTACTCCGCATAGGTCCACTTTATTTGTGATCATTAAACCAGCTCCCTTAAGTAAGTAGTTTGCATTTATATTTTTACCTAAAGGACCCGTTTTTATTCAACATATTTTATACCATTTTATTTATTTCTTTTTTTAATCTTTTAATTATCCTTTTCTCAAGTCTTGATATATAGGACTGAGATATACCCAGCATATCAGCTACTTCCTTTTGAGTTTTTTCCTTTTGACCAAATAATCCAAATCTTAACTTTACTATTTCTTTTTCTCTTACGTTCAATTTACCTAAGGCTATTGATAAAAGTTCTTTATCCACCTCATCTTCCAAAACATTATATACAGAATCATTATCTGTTCCTAAGATATCGGAGAGAAGAAGTTCATTTCCATCCCAGTCAATATTTAAGGGTTCATAAAAAGATATTTCAGCTTTTATCTTATTGTTTCTTCTAAGATACATTAATATTTCATTTTCTATACACCTGGAGGCGTAAGTTGCCAGCTTTATTTTTTTCTCAGGATCAAAAGTATTTACAGCCTTTATAAGTCCAATCGTTCCAACTGAAATGAGATCTTCTATACCAATACCTGTATTTTCAAACTTTCTTGAAATATAAACAACCAGTCTTATGTTGCGTTCTATTAAAACAGATCTTACTGATTCATCACCATTTATCAGCCTGCTTACTAATATATCTTCCTCATCCTTAGTAAGAGGCGGCGGAAGAGCATCATTGCCTCCTACGTAATTAAGTTCACTTATAAATAGTTTCAGCTTGTTAAATAATTTATTAAGATACCTTATTAAATATTTCATATTAACCCTCCATTAATTATATATCCTCTTGGTAAAAGTCCGTCATATTCCTCGTTTTTTGATATCTCTGTATCTGATAATCCTATAAAAGCCTTTTGCTTACAGGTTTGATTTTTATCATATATTTTTATATAGTCAGGCATAAAAGCGTTTATCACACTGTTAAAGCCCCCAACAGTAAAGTATGGTATTTTTACCAGATCACTCTGTTCGATATTAAATTCTTTTAAGCAGCTGCTGTAAATTATGATGACAGGAATTTTTGTAACAGGTTCTCTTAAGTTATTTCCTGTATCTAGAAAACATTTTATAACTTTACTTCCATATTTAGATACAATTTCTACATTATATAAAAGATTATTAATTCTTTTCTTCTCGCCTATATAATAGATAATCTGCCACAATAAAATATAAGTCAGCATAATTCCTATTAAAATATTTTTATAAGATATACCATTCCAGTAAAAATATAAATTCTCTGCAGGAACTGTAAAGATACAAAAACCAGCAAGCAGCATGGATAATGAAATCAATATTACTGTACCATAGATTATTCTTTTTAGTTTTCCTCCTCTAAGTGTTATAAATATCATTATGAAAGAAAAAAATAATTTAAATAGAATAAAGCCAAAAATTTTTGTATTAAGCAGGTAAGCTGCTGCATACAGGCTTCCGGCTAATGAAGCTAAACCGTTGGACCATATCTTAACTTTTATTTTCATAAGCTGCAGTGTTACATATAATAGAAAAAAGTCAATTATAAAATTCTCAAAAATCAATGTATCTAAATATACAACCATATTCTCACCCCCTATAAAAAATTATAAACCTGTTTATTTCAAAAATTTGTCATAATGTATTTATATTTATATTCAAAAAATAAAAAAATCAGCTAAATTTAGCTGATTTTTTTAAATCTTTTTTCTTCTTAAAAAAGCTGGGATTTCTAAATCAATTCCATCATCCGGCTCTTTTTTCTTTTCCTTTTCCACTTCTGCCGGGATTTCTATATCTTTATTCTTAAATGTATTCTCTTTAAATGAGGCAGCAGATTTTATTTCAGAGTCAAATCCTGTTGCTATTACTGTTATTCTAAGTTCATCTTTTAAATTTTCATCAATTACTGCGCCGAATATAATATTTGCATCAGGATCTGCCGCCTGCTGAACTATTTCTGCAGCTTCAGTAATTTCAAATAATCCTAAATCTGCACCGCCGGTTACATTCAATAAAACTCCTGTAGCGCCTACAATGGAAGTTTCAAGAAGAGGGCTTGATATTGCCTGCTTAGCAGCTTCTTTTGCCCTGTCATCGCCGGAGGCTCTTCCAGTTCCCATATGAGCCAGGCCCCTGTCCTCCATTATTGTTTTTACATCTGCAAAATCCAGGTTTACCAGGCCTGGTATAGTAATTAAATCGGATATTCCCTGAACACCCTGTTTTAACACATTGTCTGCCAGCTTAAATGAGTCCATTAACGTGGTCTTTTTATCAACCATAGTCAAAAGTCTTTCATTTGGAATCGTAACAAGTGTATCGACTTTCTCTTTTAAATTTTTTATTCCCATTTCCGCATGAAGCATTCTTTTTCTTCCTTCAAAAGGAAATGGCTTTGTTACTACTCCCACAGTTAAAATTCCTAAGGATTTTGCAATTTCTGCAACTATTGGTGCTGCACCTGTTCCTGTTCCTCCGCCCATTCCTGCTGTTATGAATACCATATCAGCTCCTTTAATGGACTGGGAAATTTCCTCTTTGCTCTCTTCAGCTGCCTTTTGACCTATTTCCGGATTAGCTCCGGCACCAAGGCCCTTAGTAAGCTTATCTCCTATTTGAATCTTTAAGGATGCATTTGACAGCATAAGAGCCTGTTTATCAGTATTTATTGCAATAAACTCAACATTTTTAAGACCGCTTAATATCATTCTGTTTACTGCATTATTTCCTCCTCCGCCGCATCCCACAACTTTAATTTTTGCAAATTGCTGA
>JAJBWD010000263.1:0-3387 GCA_032907345.1 Bacillota bacterium
AAGGATACCGGTATTGGCATCCCGGAGAATATGCATGATAAAATTTTTGACCCTTTTATACTGGTAGATAGTTCCCTAAAAAGGAATGCTGAAGGCAGCGGTATCGGATTATCTATTGTTAAATCTCTTGTGGAAATGCATGGCGGGAGAATTTTTGTGAAAAGCCAGATTGGTATTGGCAGTGAATTCATCATTAAGTTACCGATAAATCAGATTAAAGGTGGAATTAAAGAATATAATCAGGAAGGAAAGAGCCTGAGTGAAAAAATCAAGATCGAATTTTCTGATATATATTTATAAAAACTTCAATTAACTTGGAAAAGAAAAAAGTACAGTTTAGGCTGTACTTTTTTACTTGGCTTCTTTACTTATATTATATTACCAGTTTTTAGCTTCCAATTCAAAGTATGACTTAGGATGTGCACATACAGGACACTTTTCAGGTGCATTTTCGCCTGTGTAAATAAATCCGCAGTTTCTGCATATCCATGTCTTCTTCTCAGCTTTGCTGAATACTTTAGCATCTTCAATATTCTTTAAAAGCTCCAGGTATCTTTCCTCATGATGCTTCTCGATTTCTGCTACCATTTTAAATAGTCTTGCTATATCTGTAAAGCCTTCTTCCTTAGCTTCTTCTGCAAAGTTCTTATACATTTCTGTCCATTCATAATGCTCTCCGCCGGCAGCTGCTTTCAGATTTTCCGGAGTACTTCCTATACCGTCTAAAAGTTTGAACCAGATTTTTGCATGTTCCTTTTCATTATCTGCTGTCAGATTAAAAATTTGGCTTATCTGTTCATATCCTTCTTTTTTAGCAGCTGAGGAAAAGTATGTATACTTATTTCTTGCCTGTGACTCACCTGCAAAAGCAGACCATAAATTTTTTTCAGTTTTACTTCCTTTTAATTCCATTTTAAACACCTCTGTTAAATATTTTATATAACTTTTTCAAACATATCTTTTGTTACACCGCAGATTGGGCAAGTCCAACTATCCGGCAGATTTTCAAATAAAGTTCCAGCCGGAATACCTGAATTTGGATCACCAATGTTTGGATCATAAATATATCCGCATACAGTGCATTGATATTTAGAACTGTTCTTTACATCAGTTACAATTTCGCTCTTATTTTCTGTTTGGACTCCTGGGGCGCCGGATGATCTGCCGCGTTTTATATCCTGATAATGACTATATGTCATAGGATTAGTATCCTTAAGCAATTCGGAATTTTTCACCCTGCAGATAAATATGGTATGGGTATAAACATCTATTTCCTTTTCAGCTTCCAGTTCAAAATATGATACAGAGTTTTCAGTAATTATCGGTATGCCGCTTTCAAGAATTTTATATGAGGTACCTGAAAATTTATCAGTATCTCTTCCGGACTTAAAACCAAATTTTCCTATTAATTCCATAGGAGTCTCGTAAGCAAGAACAGAAATTCCTATCTTTTTACTTTTTTCAATATATTCATGAGTAAGATTCTGCTTATTTATACTTACTGCAATCATAGGAGGTTCTGATGAGATCTGAAAAACTGTATTTGCTATCTGAGCATTTATTTTGCCTTCAAAAGCTGAACTTACAATATATAAGCCATAACTTAACTTATAAAATGCTTTGTAATCAATCATAGCTTAATCTTGTCCTCTCCTTATATTTTTACTCATGGCATTAATTTGTTTTCCATAGTCCATGTATATTGCAGTATTCTCTGGCACAGATAATATCCTCATTAGTTTTGAAAACTGCTTCCGGCTTTTCACCTGGCTTAAGGTACTTCCTGTATACATTATCAACTGTCTGAAGTTCTATCCATTCAATGTAATGTTTTTCTTCCATTGGATGTTCTATACTTCCAACCTTAATTAATATCTGGTTTTCCTGTCTTTCTATCAGAGGAATATGTTTTTCTTTAGAAGCCTCAACAGTATTTTCTTTCAGTAATTGCATTGGCTGTCCGCAGCAGACTAATTGTCCTGCACTTGCATGTACTACTTCAACAATGTTTCCACATACAGCACACTTATAAATTTCCTTCAGTTTAGTCATTTTATTACCTCCAATTTTTTTAGTATTTTAGAAAATTATACCACAAAACAGAGAATAATAAAATATACTTCAAGTAATATTAGGTAATATTGATTATTTGTAGATGCATAATATTTATTGCCGATTTTAATGTTAAATAATGAACTCTGGTATATATGAATAGTGAAATACATTTTTTTTAGAACCATAATCCATAAAAATCAAGCACATAAAAACCCCATTATGAATACAATGTAAAAAATTAATATTATAGTTCTATAATTTTGAAAAAGAATAATCAATATGGAGGGTTAAATGGGTGAAAATAAGCCTGACAGGGATGCATACAAAGAGATAAAAATAATGAGTGAAAATGACTATTTGGTTAATAGAGTAGATAATAAAATTAATTATTATGACTCTAAAACAAAGAAGCATAAATGGATATATAATGTGCTGAAATGGCTGGGATTATTATCATCTGCTGTAATACCTTTAGTTGTTGTATTAGATCTTAAAGACATTAAAATTATTACAGCATTGCTTGGAGTTGCCGGCACAATATTTGGCGGTACTTTATCTCTGACTAAATCTCATGAACTATGGATTGAATATTCAAAAACAACAGCATCACTAAACAGGGAGAAATACCTTTATATAACCAGATCCGGTTCATATAAAAAACTTAATTCTTTTAAAAGTTTTGTTGATACAATTGAAAGCATAATTTCTAAAGAGAATTTAACCTGGGCTGATTACATGGATGATGAAATTGAAATAATGAAACAGAAAATGGTAAATGAGAGGGCAATTAACGGTACCACCCAGTTTGCCTTTATGATTACTGCTGCAGACCAGTCTAACCGTAATAATTTTAGAATAAAAATTTGGGATCAGGTGAGCAGCAAAGTAATTTACGATAACATGCAGGGTGCTGAGGAAACCAAGGACTCAGATATTCTGCTCAGCGGCAGTTTCGTTATCCATAAAAAATCAGAAACAGTCAGCAATCAGTAAATCCATAGTATTTTAAGCAATAAAGGGGCATAATGCCCTTTTTGTTTTAATAACATTAAGTTTATTTTATTCCTCATCCCTAATGAAAAGCTAAAAATGCAATTACAATATAAAATATTTTGGAAATAAATTAAATACCTGCCAGTATGAATTAGGAAGCTGCTGGAGAAAATAATTTAGGAAATGAATTATGAAAACTTTCTAAAGAACAGGAGAATTTGTATGAAATCATATAGATTTTTTTTTGAAACAGTATTTATTGTACTCGCATTGATTTTTAGTAATGTAACGAAGGTATATGGAGTAGGTTTTAAAGAGAAAACAGAAATAAAACATAAA
>JAJBWD010000264.1:0-2817 GCA_032907345.1 Bacillota bacterium
ACCATTTCACTATAGGATAAAAGCCCGTGGAAATTATCTTTATATATATCCCTGTGTATATAATTTAAAAGCACACTGGAAGCTGTGGTTACCCCATCCTTATACACTGCACCTTTTTCATCACCCCAGAAGTTTCCCTTGCTGTCTCCCTGAATAAGGACTGCAGGTACATCCTTTAATAAAAAAGCTTCATCATCATTTCCATATATATTTTCATTTGCTGCAGTGCTGAAGCCATTAAACTTTGAATAGGAAGAAAGTTTTCCCATAAGTGCTCTGCCTGTTTCCCCATAGGTGATCATAAATAAATTCTTACATATATCTTTACCAAAATTATCAATTAAAATAACCTGAGATTTATTAAGAGGAAAAGAAGGATTTTCAGTATAATACTCAGAGCCTTTCAGAGACTGTTCAGAGTCCCCCCATAATGCAAAAACTACAGTTTTCTCAGGTTTGTATTTTTGACTTTTCATGACTCTGGCAATTTCTAAAATAAGTGCAGTTTCTGCAGCATTTCCATCCACATGGGAAGATAAAATAAGGTATCCCTCTGATTTATCCTTACCCTGAATTTTACCTAAAACATTAACTGTATCCTCTGGCTTATCTGAAGCTTTGTTTATTGTTTTAAATTCTTGGATAAAACTGTCATTACCTGCAGCAGGCGAAATTCCTATGGTTTTAAAATAGTTTACTATATATTTAGCTCGTCCAACATTATCCTTTATTTTATTTATTTCTTCTGCATTTTTATATACATTTCCCTTATTAAATACTTCCTCATGGAAATTACGGGTCGAAACTAAATATAATGCTGTGCTGATAATAAATAATAAAACAAAAAATCCTGCTAAGTTTTTAATATATTTCTTCATTAGATTTCCCCCAAACTTGAATAAATATACACAAATAGCTTATAAGCCCATATTATAACTCCAGTTATATATATATTCAATATAATTTTATCTCTTCAGGCCAGGGATTATTTGATGCTGTTCTCCAGGTCTTGTCTATATACTGGTTTGTAAACTTCTGCTCTGCTAAATGATAGAAATATATCCCTCTTTTAGTAAGATAATAATTATCATCTTCCTTTTTAATTATTCCTAAAATTGCTGCCATAAAAAGTTCAATCCTGAATACATCCTTTAAATTCTTTCCAAACAGTTTCTTAAATTCAGAGTTATCAAATTTTAAAGTATAAGCATTCCAGAAAAGCCAATAGAGAGCCCTGTTCCTTAAATTTAATTCCATGCTAAGAGCTGTTGGGATTTTGCCTTCATTTACCCTTTTTATATACTCCGGCACCGAAAAAGTGTTTATTTTAAATTTATTTTTCGTAAGAGATACACTGCTGGCACCAAAGCCCATAAAAACATCTCTTGTAATTGAGGAATATCTGCTGCTGCCCTTTTTCCCAAAGGTCCAGACTGCTGTCCTTTTCCAGTCAATTTCTCCGGCTGTATCTTCAATACAGTTTAGGAATTTTCTCTTTTTATTTTTTCCTGAGGGTTTATTAATATTTTTTGCATAAGAAAAATCAATAAATGGGTATGTGGATACCTGAGTGGCACCAGATTTATAGGCAGTGATAAAATCTGATTTTAAACTTTCTTCAGTCTGATTTTTAATGCCAAATATTAAATCCACATCTATTACACTAAAACCTGCATCTCTGGCAAGAATTACTTTTTCTTTTCCATCAATGTATTCTCTGCCCAGGGAATCAAGAGTTCCTTGATCAAAGGACTGAATACCAATGCTTACCATATCAAACCCAGCATCCTTAATCTTTCTCAGGCTTTCCTCATTTATATCCCTTGGATGAAGCTCTATTCCTATATTGCTTTTTATATTGAAATTATTTCTAAGGGCAGCTATAATTTCAGGAAGCTCATCTGCAATAAGTGCCGGAGTTCCTCCTCCGAAGTAAACACTGTTTACATTTTTATTAAGCCCGTTTAATCTTCCTGCCATATTAATTTCTGAAATCAAAGCCTGGCAATATGGCTTAACAATTTTTTTATCATATTTAATCTTATTATAAGGACAAAAGGGGCATAATGTTATACAGAAGGGGATATGGACATATATTCCAAAACCTAATTCTCCAGAATCCTTATCAGCCGAAGCTTTATCTGTAAGTTTAAGAGGCTTAAAGGACCTGGTAAGCAGTATTCTTATTAAATCAGTAATCATAATTCCTCCTAAACATATTTTAAGTAAGTTTTGATCATATCAAATATAACTCTCACATTTCCCCTGCAGAGAAGAGAAAACTCAACAGCAAACAAGTATCCGCAATTTTCACAAAGTCCCTCTATTTCTGCACATCTACCACAGGTATACCTTCTTTTATTCTCAGACACAATGCATTGGAAGCAGGGTCTTTCCCATTTATTTTTTAAATAGTAATCCAGGCCAGAATAAAGATTAAATACAGGATAACCTTTTTTTATCATGGATTTTATAGTATTTACAGCTTCTGATTTCTGCTCGGGACTTAAGGATAAGCTTTCTGTTCCTTCATAAGGAGTGTGAAAGTTAAATGAAATGGAATTTAAATTTGGGTTTTCTTTAACTATTTTGCATAGACCTTCTATATCTTTATAATTTACATTGTTAACTGCCATATAAACGCAGATATTTGACTTTTCAGCTTTAGATACATTATCAATAATTTTATCAAAAGTATCTCCCCTTATAAAATTATGAGTATCTTTTTTACCGTCCATACTTAAAAATATTACATCTGCTTCAGGAATATCTAAATCTATGGTACCGTTGGTTACAATATTTACAATTAAAAAACCT
>JAJBWD010000265.1:0-10782 GCA_032907345.1 Bacillota bacterium
AAGGTTTAAAATACAAAAAAATTATTCTGCAAAGGAATATATGAAAAATTCATGGAACGTATTCAGAGGAGAAGGGACAAAGGTCAGAATTATATTTAAAAAGGAAGCAGCAGGTTTTATAAAGGAAACAAAATGGCATGAAAATCAACAAATTGAAGATTTCCCAAACGGGGATATAGCTTTTACTGTATATGTAAATGGAACAGCTGAAATAAAATCCTGGGTAATGGGCTTTGGAAATAAAGCAAAGGTTGTGGAACCTGTAAGTTTAAAGGAAGAAATAAAAAGGGAGATTGAAGCATTAAATTTAATTTATAGTGAATAAAAAATTATTATATGGCTATAATATTAAATGCATAGGAGAAATTTCTCCATGTATGCTTTAACCCCCCATCCCCCAAAGGGACTGCACTGCAGTCCCTATTTGATTTTTATGGAGTATATCTTAAATGAATATTTCTCACTGCCTTCATTTTTCAGCTTAATACTTATTGTGTAGTTATTTTTTTGATTATTCTTATCAGCTCCGCTAAAATCCAGTCTCCACTCTGCTTCAGATATACTGCCGGTTTTGTCACTTTTTATATCTTTAAAAAATCCGTCATGAAATTTGAATCTTGAGCTTTCGCTGGATAGTTTACCTATATTGCCAATATCCGTGGATAGGCTTTCGGAAAATATATCAGGTTTTTCCTTTTCACCATAGGGCAGGCTTTCAATATAATTTATAAATGTAAGTACAGTATCTTTACCTATATAGTTTTCCTTATAATTATAATCAAATTCCTGAAGTTTGTTATTTACCATTATATAATTTTTTAATGATATTTTATTATTCACAATCTTGCCTGAAAGAAGCTTCACAGTCTTATTATTGCTTGTATCTATTAACCCAAGTATACTGTTATTTGATGATAATATATTTTCGAATTCACTGTCTTTGAATTTAAAAATGTTTAAATAGGGCTTATTTTTTAACTGACCCTGAGAAAATATCTCAGGAATTCTATCCCTGTTTATATCTTCTAAGATGATATTAAGAGGCCACTCTTTTAAATAATCTCCGGCA
This sequence comes from Bacillota bacterium, assembly GCA_032907345.1. Taxonomy (GTDB): domain Bacteria; phylum Bacillota; class Clostridia; order Clostridiales; family Clostridiaceae; genus JAJBWD01. The sequence goes on from JAJBWD010000265.1 coordinate 1,070, forward strand.
CTTTCACCATTTTTCACAGGAGACAGCTGAAAACTATCTTCTTTTGAATCAACGCTTAAGTAATATTTTTTATTAAGCACTTTGATATTTAAAACATCTTTTTCCCCATCTCCGGTTAAATCTACCTTAAAGCTTTTGTCTTCTTCTGCATTAAATACATTTTCACTGCCCTTTATTCTGGCTAATACAGATATAATAATTAAAATAACAGAAATAATTGCTATAGTATATATTAATATTCTTTTTCTAAGGAAAAATACCCTCAGCTTCATCAAATCACCCCCATTAAATTATATGTAAAGATATTTGCATAATTACATTTTGGTTGTATTTTCCCTCAAATAACAATGTTCTATGTTTTTGAGGGAAAATATTAATTTAGTAATTATGCAAATATCTGATTTGCATAATTACATTTTGGCTGAATTTCCGTCAAAATAACAAGGTTCTATGCTATTTTTGATTAAAATTTTAATAGTTTTTTTAATTTTACGCATAATAATCCTATGAGGTGATTAAATGAAAAAGATATTTTGTTTCCTGCTTGCATTAATTATATTTCCAGCCTGTGGTAAGAAAACTGAAGAGAGCAAATTAAATTTATATATCGATATAAAAGACAGCAATACCATATCTGTACTTAGATATCTAGGAGATCAATACGAAAAAGAGAACAGCGGCACAAAAATAAATTATATGATACCTATAAACGAAATGGATAAAGAAAAGCAGCGCATATCTGACGGCAATATAATATTAACCAGCAGGAAAAATATGATTAATTTAAGCAGAGACGGTCAGCTTCAGGATATGTCTGATTTTTATGAAAACCTTAAGCTGCACCAGAATTATATAAATCTGGTATCATCTTATGGTGAATATAATTCTATTAATTATGGAATAGGATTTCTTCCCAGAAACATCAGGATAGTATATGACAAAAATTTTTGGGATAAAAATAACCTGAATGATAAAAATTATTTGGATACTCTTAAAAAGGCTCTAAATATATGTGTTAACAGTAATATTAAGATACCGGTGGTCTTAGATGAAAATATGGATATTAACTATTTTATATTTTCCTTAGTATCAAATCAAGTATTGGATACTCAAAACCTGACAAATATTTATGATTCATCAAAGGATGCTTATAAAAATATACCTTTTGACAGGGCTTTTAAAGAAATTAGTAATCTATATAACAATAAGATATTAAGCAGAAATATATTTTTTAATGGAACTGAAAATGATTTTAAAAATTTAAACAGCGGCAGTATTCCATTTATAATAACTTCCATGAATTATTATAATGATTATAAAGATATTAATTACATAATTTCTGATACTCCTGTATATTATATTAATTCTGTTATTTCAGCTCCTATAGAAAGTAAAAATAATTGGGACGCAGCTTCTTTTATTAAATTTTTATACAGCGATAAAACGGCTAAACTTCTTAACAGCCGGGACTATGTATCGGGAAACAAGAAGTATGATAAAGATGTATATACTAAAGTGCTGCCTATGTTTAATCTGCCGGATAAATTTCAAAAGCCTATAGCTAATAAAGTAAACTCTGTACTTGGAGGAACTTATAATGGAAGTGAGTGGTCTCAAATTTTAGAACAGGCAAAATAAAAATCCGCATCAGCGGATTTTTATTTGCAGTCTTTGCACAAACCAAAAAAATAAACTTGATTAGATAAGACTTCATAATCGGTATGTTCTTTTATATCTTCGTTAAGTCTGTCGAAATTAATTCCCTGGATATCATCTACTTTTCCACATCTTAAGCAGTGAATATGAGGATGGGAACAGGTATTTCCATCATATCTGAAATTACCTTCACCTACATTAATCTCTTGAACTAAGTTAACCTCAGTTAAGGTTTTAAGTGCCTTGTAAACGGTTGCCAGACTCATAGTAGGATAATCCTCTTTAATGGCCTCATATATAGTCTCTGCTGAAGGATGTTCTGTAGTTCCTTTTAAAAACTTATATACTGCTATCCTCTGAGGAGTAAGCTTTAGTTTTTTTTCTTTAAATATTTTTGATATAGTATCCATAAAGCACCTCCTTTTTTCTAAATTGATTATATAATAATTATTATCATTAGTCAATTAGTATTATTTAGAATGTGAAAAAAGTTGTTGACTTGGATAATTATTTATTATATAATCTTCCTTGTGATATGGCTCCTTGGTCAAGAGGTTAAGACATCGCCCTCTCAAGGCGGAGTCAGGGGTTCAATTCCCCTAGGAGCTACCATAAGCTTAGGTTTATCCTAAGCTCTTTTTATTTTTTGAAACTGTAAGTTTATCATAGCTGCCTTACAGATTGCTATTTACAATATTAAACATTTGTTTTAAAATAATGTTATAATGTAAAAAAGGGGGAACAATAATGTCGAAAATTTTTAATTTTAAAAAGACATCATTAGTTATTGCCTTAATATTTCTTTTTACGTTAGTATTGCCATTTAACATTCTAAAGGTATCAGCAGCTTCGGAATCTACAGACAAAAATATTCAGATAGTTTATATCAACGATTTTCATGGGTCAGTAGATGCCAGCGGCAAAAATCCGGGTATGGTAAAATTAGCAGGCAGATTAAAAGCGATTAAAGCTGAAAATACAACTAGTAATACAAACACTGTATTTTTAGCTGGCGGAGATTTATTCCAAGGAAGTGCAGCATCAAACCTGACCTATGGAGCCATAGTTAATGAATTTCTAAAGGAAGTTGGCTTAACAGCTTCAGCAGTAGGCAATCATGAATTTGATTGGGGAACTGACAAAATAGCAGAATGGGCATCAAAGGGCGGATATAAATTTCTAGCATCTAATATATATGATAAAACAACAGGACTTCCAGTATCCTGGGCAGATCCTTACCAAATAGTAACCATTGATGGAGTAAAAATAGGACTCATAGGTCTTACAACTCCGGAAACAGCCTTTAAAACACTGCCGGAAAATGTTAAGGATATAGAATTTAAAGATCCAAATGCCTGCGGAACATATTGGGCAAAGCTTCTGAAAAGTACTAAACAGGCTGATATAGTTATAGCAGTAACTCATCTGGGAGCAGCACAGGATTCAAATGGAGTTATTACCGGAGAAGCAGCAGACCTGGCAAATGTAAAAGATTCAGGAATTGATGCTATCCTTTGTGCCCACACTCATATGGCAGTATGCGGAACAGTTAATAACATTCCGGTAGTCCAAGCTTATTATAATGGAAGAAATATTGGAAAATTAAATATAACAGTAAAACCGGATAATACATTTACAATTGCACCAGCTAGTGAAAAATTATATGATTCAAATGGATTTTTAAAAACGTTACCTGATGATTCAGTTACACAAAACATATATACTAATTACATGAATACTTTAGCTCCAATTTTAGATAAGCCTGTAGGAAAGACAGTAACAGACTTAACACATGATAAGTCAGCAGGTGTTTCAATTCTTGGTGAATGGTCCTGCGAGGTTATGGCTAAAACAGCAAAAACTCAAATTGGTATTACAAACGGCGGAGGCTTAAGGACATCAATAAAAGCAGGAAACATAACCATGGGTAACCTTTATGAAGTAATGCCTTTTGACAATACATTATATAAGATGGATTTAAAAGGCTCAGATCTTAAGAGAGTAATCGAAAACGGCATAATGAATACAACCGTGGGCTGGGTTCAGTTATACGGAGTAAAGGTATATTATGATGCGGATAAAGCAGCAGGGAACAGAATAACTGCCATGTATCTGCTTGATGGAACAAAAATTGATATGAATAAATATTATTCTGTAGTAACAAACGACTTTATGTTTACAGGCGGAGATAATTATGATTTTACAGGAGCTAAAAATGCAGTAAATACAAATCTGCCAATAAGAGATGCTTTGGCAGAAGCATTAGAACCCACATTAACAACTCCACTTAATTATAAGTACCAGAATCTGCTTTTAGACGAGCCGGCACCGGCAGCACCTGCAAATACAGTAGAACAGCTTCCAAAGACAGGATCACCAATAGATTCAACTGTTATGATTTTGATTGGAATTGCAGCATTATCATCAGGGTTCTGTGTAATTAATAAAAAGAAAAAAGTATCTTAAAAATATAGCATAAAAAAATCGCCCATATTGTTGGGCGATTTTGTTTCTTCTGATATAATGTTAATATGAAATTATAAAATATTAGGAGGAATTGATGACAAGTAATAATATATTAAATACAATTTTACTGATTCCCGGGATACTTTTGGCATTTACCTTTCATGAATATGCTCATGCCTTTACAGCTGACAGATTAGGCGATAAAACGCCAAGATTCCAGGGAAGGCTCAGCTTCAACCCATTAGTTCATATAGATCCCATTGGATTTATTGCAATACTTATTTTTAAATTTGGCTGGGCAAAGCCGGTTCAGGTAAATCCCAGAGCTTTTAAAAATTATTATAAAGACGATCTTAAGGTATCCATTGCAGGAGTTATCGGAAATCTTATTCTTGCATTTCTAGCATCTGTAACGCTGGGAATTTTATTTCTGGCAGAAGGTAAATTTGCAAATATTAATGCCCAGGCATTAAGCATAATTATTCAGATAGTTTATCTTACCTTATATATAAATTGTGTTTTAGCTGTATTTAATTTACTCCCCATTCCTGGTTTTGATGGATTTAATATATTGAAAGATTTATTTCCAAAGGTTATGGAGCCAATATACTATAAGACTTACAGGTATCAGATATTTATTTTTTTAATAATAATTTATATAGCACCTTATATAATCAATACACCAATAAACATTTTGATCAATCTTTTTATGAATATAACAAATCTGATCTAAAAACAGGAGCACATATGAGACTCAGAAAAAAGTGGTGGGCAAGACCTGAAATGGAAGAAAGTGAAGTATTTATAGCAGAGGGCAGAAGGCTTAAGGGAAATTGGAAGGAAGAATTTAAGAATGATAACCCTATATATCTGGAGCTGGGCTGCGGCAGGGGAAAATTCATTTTAGAGTGGGCAAGAGAAAATAAAAATATTAATTTCATAGCTGTGGATTTAAAGGATGAAGTTTTAATATATGTACTTAGAAAAATAAAAGAAGAAGAACTGACAAATGTAAGGGTTCTGGCCATGGACATTTGGTTCATTGATGAAATATTTGATAAAGATGAAATAGACAGGATATTTATTAATTTCTGTAATCCCTGGCCAAAACTCAGGCATAATAAAAGAAGACTGACTCACAGTAAATTTTTAAATAAATATAAATTATTTCTTAAAAACAGAGCTGAAATCTGGTTTAAAACTGACGATAAAGGTCTTTTTGATGATTCTCTTCAGTATTTTAAAGATGAAAGCTTCCACATTGATTATTTTACTTATGATTTGGAAAATGCTGATTATAAAGAAAATGTTATGACAGAATATGAAACTAAATTTACTCATCTTGGTATGAAGATAATGTTTCTTAAGGCAGTACTTAATATATAAAATTTTATAATAATAATATCCTATCTGGAGATAATAGAAATAAAGGAGGGATATTATGAAGGAAAATTCTCATAAGATAGAAGCTGTAGTTAAGGATAATAGAGGCGAGATTGTTGGTTATAGATTAGACTCAGGTGAAACTGTTGATAAAGAAAAGGGAGTTTCCATGGCTAAAAATGGAGAGATATCAGACGTTATCGTATCCAGATCTAAAAAGGGAGAAGAGTATTTAAAGAGCGCTCCTGATGGAGATAAGAGCAATAATCTGGATAACCTTCCCGTTGACGATGAAATGCAATAAATAAATCCCCACTGGGGATTTGCTTATTGCATTTATTTTATTGCATATTTTTTTTCAAGTTTAACCGGTTTATATGAAAGCTTGGCAGTTCTCAAACCTTCTATTCCAAGATCCTGTTCCCTGTTAATATACGGGATATCCTGATAATATTTTTCTACAAAAGTTTTATTTATAAATGTATACAGGCCATTTGTTTCCGGATTTGCCTTTTCTATATGGATTATTGCCATATCACTGTTTACTTTTTCACCTATTGTAAATGCAGACAGTTTATTATCCACAAAAACTGCCATTCCGTCAAAGGGTACATCATTACTGTTTTCCAGTATATATTCAATTCCATGAAGTTCATCTCGCAGATACCCTTTGCAGTTTTTAAGCTTGCACCAGAACCTGGCAGCTTCGATGCATTTAGGAATAGTTTCCTTATTTATATCAGTCACAAAGTAATTATAAGTTTTTACAAATTTATTATAATGATTTTTCTTGCCATGCAGTTTTTTTCCCGGTAATTTAATTAAATCCTGACTGCTATATATATAGTCAAAATTATCTCTGTCTTCTTCTATAGTTAAACTATCATCTAATTCTTTAAGCTTGAAAGTAAAATCCTCTTCAGCAAATTTGAACAGATAATTAAATGAATCATCTTTTTCGGATTTTAATAAGTTTACTATATCAGAAAGGTCATCCTCAGCATAACCTATTGGCTGCATAAAATGATATTTTCCTTCAAAATCCTTTTTCTTAATTATTAAAGCATCTTTATATACAGCATATTTAATATCTAATGAACTTTTCCATATTATAAGGTTTGTAAATGAATATTCACAGGTTTTAAATTTATAGGGATACAGATATTTTTCAAATATTTTTCTATCACTTATTTCCAGGTTTTTAAATTCCAGCATATTAACACCTCAATTGATAATTAATATTATATGCTAATCCGTACTTAAAGTAAACCGCCGGTTAATTGCAAATTATATACTTATCAATTATATTATATAGTGGAAGGTGATTTGTTTGGAAAGAGGATATATTCAAATTTATACAGGAAACGGAAAAGGAAAAACAACTGCGGCGCTGGGTCTGGCACTGAGAGCTTTATGCGCAGGTTTTAAGGTGTACATCGGACAATTTGCCAAGGGACAAAATTACAGTGAACTTAAAGCTCCTGAAATTTTTGAAAATCTTACAATGGAGCAGTATGGTGAACCTACATTTATAGTAGATAAGCCAAGCAGCAAGGATATTGAAAGAGCGGAGCAGGGCTTTAAAAAGGCATATAATGCAGTTACAGGGGGAGAATATGATTTAGTAATATTAGACGAAATAAATATAGCAGTTTTATTAGATCTAATTCCGGTTGAAAAGGTGCTGAACATGCTGGATAAAAAATGCATTAAAACTGAAGTTATATTAACGGGCCGTTACGCAAACGAAGCATTAATAGAAAAGGCAGACCTGGTTACGGAGATGAAGGAGATAAAGCATTATTATAATAGTGGTATAACAGCCAGACGGGGAATAGAGAACTAAGAAAAATCGTACCAAAGGTCATTAGGCAGTTTTCTAAATATAATATTTATTAAAGGGGTTCAATTCCTAAAGGTCTTATTGTATACTGGTTATGGAATATTTGGCTGACAGTTCGAAGGGGTGGTTTTATGAAGAAAAAGATTAAAGAATATGTCTTAATAACATTTGGAATGGTTTTGGTAGCTGCGGGTATGTATTTTTTCCTTATGCCTAATGATCTGGCAACCGGAGGGGTAAATGGCATGGGAATTATTATAAATCATTATCTCCCGTTTATTTCTGTTGGACTTTTGATGATAATTATGAATATAATTTTATTTATCATAGCATTCCTTATAATAGGACCAAATTTTGGAGGAAAGACCATATATGTAAGTATAGGCTTATCAGGCATGATTTGGGCTTTTGAGATTTTATATCCTATTAAAACCCCATTATCCAATGACATGCTTTTGCAGCTTATAGTGGGTATTTTAATATCCGGAACTGGTATGGGAATAGTTTTCAATCAGAATGCATCCACAGGCGGAACAGATATAATAGCGAAAATAATAAATAAGTTTTTCCATATTGATTTAGGCAAGGCAGTTCTTATGTCGGATTTTGTCATTACAATAATAGCTGCATTAACCTTCGGAATTACAAAGGGCCTTTATGCAATGCTGGGCGTTATTATGAATGGATATATAATAGATAATGTGATAGAGGGATTTAGTGTATGCAAGGAAGTTGTAATAATAAGTGAAAAGGGAGATCTTATAAAGAAGTTTATTATTGATGAGCTTCAGAGAGGAGCAACTATATATTATGCAAAGGGAGCTTTCTCAGGAGAGAACAAGGAAGTAATAACTACAATTATAGACAGAAAAGAATACGTAAAGCTAAGAAATTATATTAAGGAAATTGACACTTCCTCATTTATTACAATTAAAAATATAAGGGAAACTTTGGGAGAAGGATTTAAAAGTATCATTGAATAAGGAAATTGCATAATTACATTTTGGCTATTTTTTAGCATAAAAATGGTTGTAATTAATATCTTATAATGTTAATATTAGTTTGATAATTAAATAATATCTGATTTAATAAAGGGAATGCGGTCAGAATCCGCAGCAGCCCCCGCTACTGTAACACCTACAATTGATAGAGTACCACTTGAGAAATCAGGGAAGGTTATCATGAGGTTAAGGTGTGAGCCAGGATATCTTTATAAATCAGCTAAACAACCTTCGGTGGGAAGGCTTGGTAGAAATGTATTTACCGAACCTTTTTAGGTTCGTTTTTTATTTGGAGGAATAATGAAAATAAATATTCACCCTGCAGCTGCAATAATACTTGTGCTCATTCTTACTGTTATAGATTTTTCAACTTATAATGTTTCTGTAATATTGGGAATTTTATCATTTATTCTGGCAGTATTTATATTTTCAGGAAATGCTGATAAGCTTAAAAAATATATATATTATTTTGTTCCCTATGCAGTCCTTACAATACTTATTAATTTAATATTTGTATCAGAGGGCAGCCATGTGATTTTTCAGATTTCAGGTAAAAAGTTCACATTGGAATCCTTAGCCTACGCTTTAATAATGTCTCTTAAACTGCTTAATGTAATATATATTTTCCCGCTTTTCGGAGTGCTGGTTGATTCAGATGATCTTGTTTCGTTTTTTTCATCTATTGCTCCAAAGTCAACTCTCACTCTTCTTATATCGGCTAAAATTATACCCAGACTTAAGAAAAGATATGAGAGCATAAGAGAAGTCTTTTCTCTCCGGGGAGTTGATTTCAGCAAAAAAAGAAAGAGAGATATGATAAAAGGATTCCTTCCCGTAATCGCAAGTCTCACTGAAGATACTCTGGAAGGCTCTTTTGAAATAGGTGAAGCAGCTTTTATCCGGGGTTATTTAGGAAACAAAAGGACAGTTTATGAAAAAAAGAAACTGGATACTAAAGATTATATAATATTATTGCTGTCCTTAGTCCTGATAATCTTTTTTACATGGTGCAGCATGAATGACTATATATATTTTGATATTTACAGCGGATTAAGGTTAAATAGTTTTTTCAATATGTATGTTTCTATAAATGTAATAATAATGTTAATAATTTCAGTGGTTATAGTTTTTTAATAGAGGTAAGTTATGGAATTTATAAATATAAATAATCTTAATTATTATTATCCCAATGAAAATGAAAAGGCTCTTGATAATATAAATCTAAAAATTGAAAAGGGGGAGCTGGTTTTAATAACAGGAAGATCAGGCTCTTCTAAATCAACCTTAGGGAAGGCGATAACTGGTGCAGTTCCAAACTTCTATGGAGGAAGAATAGGAGGAGAAATACTGATAAATAATAAAAA
>JAJBWD010000266.1:0-14661 GCA_032907345.1 Bacillota bacterium
AAAAGATGGCGGTCTTAACCTGTTAAATATAATGATTTTATTAGATAATTTTGATACTGCAGCACTGATAAGAGGACTAAATATCATTCAGGCTGAATTAGACAGAGATTTCTATACATTAAGTTATATTATTAAATTTATACAAAATTATAAAGAAATCTGATGGATCTGCAGCATAAAAATAGTTTGAAAAGAATAAAAAAACCCTGCTTTAAAATAAATTTTTTTACTAAAGCAGGGTTCAAATATAATTTACTTTGTCTGATTTTATCATTTAGAAATAACAACTAGAGCGCTTTTAAGCTGAAAAAGGAAATTTCCTATTTAACAGCCTTTAATTCAACTATTTCAGCCCAATTTTCAGCAGTAACCCTGACTGCCCTTGATAAATCCTTTTGGACATCTTTTACTCTTGATGATGTATCAGTAACTGCCAGTTCTATAATATTTAATCTATCTTTTAAGGATTTGCCATCCTTGTCTTTTTCCCTATCTATTTGCTCAGATAAAGAGGAATTTACTTCTGCAATTATTTGAACTTTTTTATTTAAATCTTCAAGCAGTATTGTATTTTTATCAGTATTTTTCTCAACATTACCTAATTTTACATTTGTTTTTTCCAATTCATTCTGCATTGATTTCATATCATTATGCATCGATTTCATATCACTTTTCATCGATATCATATCACTCTGCATCGATTTCAATACTTCCATAATTTCCTTATCCAAATACTTCACCGCCTTTAAATTATATTATACCAAAAGATTTAGTTAACATCTATGGGAAAATAGTTTCATTTTTAAAGAAATTAAGCTCCATATTTATTATTTCTAAGCTTATCTCCTTAAGTTATTCTTATACTGATAGTATAACCGTTTTAATCAGAAACATACGTTCTGGGTCAAAAATATTTTTAAAATTAACAGTATATAATGTTAAAGACCTTACTTTAATATGATGAAATAAAAACTGTAATTTGGGAAAGAATTTTATTATGATGAAAAACAGGAAGTGATTAATTTGAAAATAGGTTTAGTTTTCAGCGGCGGTGGTTGTCTGGGTGCATATCAAATTGGTGTATGGAAGGCAATAAAAGAATTAAATATTGATAATTACATACAAGGTGCTTCCGGTACTTCAATTGGTGCTTTAAATGCAGTACTTTTTGCCCTGAAGGATTATAAGCTGGCAGAAAATATATGGCTGGAACTTAACAAAGAAAAAATACTGCCTATTGATAATCTAAACCTTTTTGCAAAAGGTATCGAAGCATTTTTAGGCAGTAAAAATTTAGATTTTATTAAGAAGCACCTGCCTGGTCTGTTAGGTCAGGGAAATGTATCAAGGCAGGGACTCATGGACATTATGAATAGTCTTGATGTTCTTAAAGCGCTTTCTCCCTCAATGCCAATATATGCTGCCTGCAGTGCACTTCCCGGTGTAGATGCAAAATACTTTAAATTAAATGACTATGATGTGGAAACTGTCAATAAAATTCTATGTGCCACCTCTGCTCTTCCGCCTGTATATGGATGTGAAGAAATAAATAATGTAAAATATGTAGATGGCGGTTTCTCAGATAACCTGCCAATCAGACCCCTATATAAAGAAGGCTTTAATTTAATTCTTGCAGTAAATGTAGATAAAAATTATAAATTAGATTTAAGCAGCTTCCCTAATTCTAAAATTATATATATTGCTCCGAATTTCGATGAGAGAGTAAGTTTGTCAACTATATTAGATTTTTCTAAAGAAAGTATATCAGGACATATAAGAGATGGCTATATAGATACAATGAACCTTCTTGTTCCTATATTCGATTTGCATAATTTTAAGCTGAAAAAGTATCCCGGTGAACTAATGGTAAATACCGGCAAAAGTGTTATTAAAAATGTTTTTAGTATTTTCAGAGAAAAAAATAAGTAATGATTTAACCGTAAAATTTTAAATCACCAACTTTTAAAGTTAGTGATTCTAAAATTCCGCTTCAGGTGGGGCAGACTCACCATCTGAAGACAGATGCTTATCTTTTATTATCCAGATTTATCATCTGGTTTTTTTACCAATACTTTTCATTAATAAAGTCAAAATAATAAGGGATATGCCGGCTCCAAGCAGCCAGTATTTTTCTTCAAAACTGCCCTGGGTCATAGAAAACAGGTATAGATTTCCAAGATGTTCACTTCCGCCAAACAAATTTAATATATAGTAAACCATCGGAACCATATATCCTATGGAGATGCTGCCGCTGACTCCATAGGAAAACAGCCCAAGAGCGCCAAGAAACAAACTGCCGTCAAAAGTACCGGTAATATAGGAAACATCATTAAACTTGCAGCCGCTTTGCTTCATATAGAAAACAAAACCAGAGATTAACAGCAGCATAGTTAAAACTGCAATCACAATCCGGACAAGATAAATAATGTTCTGATTCGTATATTTTGCTTCCACAACCTCTCTGATTTCCTTCTGCTGATCTGGCAGAAAGACAGGAGTAAGCAAAATAATTCCAACCAGTGCAATAAACATTTCCAGCGGAATTGCAGCTGTTTTGGCATTTAGATTTGCGGTTCCAAAAATTACGGGGGCGATTATCAAAAGCAGTACTGACAGCGCAAAATGCGGGAGAAAATTATGCTTTACATTTGCCCTGAGGATTAGAAAATATTTTTTTAAAACCGAAATTTCCATTTAATCCACCCCTCCTTTTTAATTCATAAATCCATGCAGTGAACAGGATAAGCATAAGAGCGGCAATGATATAGCTAATGCGGTTTACCAGCAGGATAGGATAGTTCCTCAGGTATACCTGTGTATTGCCTATCATGTTATGGCGCAGTACAAGATCAGTTCCATATCCCCCGTCAATATGCTTCATTCCAGAGAACAAGCCAATAAACCACCAAATTCCCTGAACTGCGATGGCAATTGGTGTGTCCGTCAGCTCCGTCATAAATGTTCCTGCCGCCGCTGATACCATTAATGTTGGAAGCAGCCAGCCAATGGAGTACTTGATAAATGCCAGCTTATCAAGATTAAAGCCTGCATAGTTTCCTGCAACTTGAATTGAAGCATAAACTGCCATTATCAGTACTGGAAGAAACATCATGGCAGCCATTGAAAAATAACGGATAAATACAATTTTTAAGGATGATGCCTTCCTTGTATAAATCAATTCCCGCATTCCTGCCCTGCGATCTTTCATCCCATATGCTGCTGCAAGGAATACTGGGAACAGCCCAAGAATAATTCCAAGATAGTCGCAAAACAGCCTGGCATAAGCTCCTGTTATCCTATCTTTTTCTAGAATATCATTATATTCAGAAAGAGCATCTTCATAGGTTTTATTCATTTTACCAAAGCGAATTAGATAAGTATGGCCATACTTGGAGCCTCCCCCTATAAGTTTGTCAGTTTTCTCCATAATACTGAGAAACTGTTCATAAGACAGGTTTTTATCTACTTTCACATCAAGAGTTATGGTATCTGGGTTTTCAGGAGCAGCTTCTCCTGCCGTTTCAGTACCGGCATATGCTGGCAGCTTATCGGCTGAGATTCCTGACAGCTTTGACAGAATTTCAGCCATTTCCAATTGATGTTTGCTATTTAATTTGACTTTTTTATAAAAGCCCACAGGATAAGCAGTATAGGAATTAACCGCAAATTCCCCATACAGGCTTTTTACAGCACTTGTCATGATGATTTCCGGTTTTTCTTCGTACTTTGTTCCGTAGCTTTCCTGACCTTGCTGTGGTTTCTCAATTTTCACAAACTCCGGTTTAATTTGCGAATAACCAAATGCAATAAGCACAATTACAAATATAATATAAGAGCTGCTTTTCATTATCTGTCTGCATTCCTTCAAAAACATAGTACATGCCATCAAATCCCACCTCCAATCTTTTGTTTTTCAACGCCGCTTTCATGCATGCACAGCATATATGCATCCTCAATAGCAGGTGTCTGCGGTATGGCATCCTCCGGCGGATTTTCCTCTGCAATAAAACGTACAGTTACCTTATCTGTCATAGTAAGCATACTGGTTATTATATATTTTTTCTTTAAGTCTGGAACCACATTTGGGGAAACAGAAATACTGAAAATTTTGCCTTCTGCTGATCCTATAAGCTCCCTAGTGAGTCCGTTAAATAAAATTTTTCCCTGGTCTAATATGGCAATTTTCTCACAGGCAGCCTCAATATCTCCTACTATATGGGTAGATAAAAGAACAATTCTATCATTGGCAGTATCACACAGCAGGTTTCTGAACCGAATTCGTTCCTCCGGATCAAGCCCTGCAGTGGGTTCATCCACAATCAAAACTTTAGGTGAATGCAGCAATGCCTGAGCAATGCCAAGCCTGCGTTTCATTCCGCCTGAAAGGGCTTTCACTTTTGTTTTGCTGTTATCAATCAGGTTTACTTTTTCCAGAAGCAAAGGTATGCGCTTTTTTCGTACTGCATCGTTAAGCCCTGACAGCACACCAAGATAGTCCATAGCCTCATAGACTGTCATCCCCGGATACATGGAAAAATCCTGAGGCAGGTAACCAATTATCCTGCGTATTTCCTTAGCATTTTTGATTGGAATGCCGCAGATAGTAACATCCCCGCTTTTTTTATTAAGCAGTGTGGCAAGGGTTTTAAGCAGCGTGGTTTTTCCCGCACCGTTTCTTCCAAGCAGGCCAAACATCCCCTGTTCAATGGTGAGATTTATATTGCAGAGTGCCTGCTTTTTACCGTAAAATTTGTTTAGATTTCTGATTTCTATTCTATTTTTTTCCATAAAAACACTCTCCCTGTTTTTGATTACAGAGAGAGTATAAACCTTAAATATCTACTTTTTATCAACTTTTTTCTTAATGTTCCATATAACACAAAAAGCTTGCCGTTACACTGGCGCCGCCGCTTTCGTCATTTTCAATCAGAATACAGCCTTTATGTTTCTCACACAATATCCTGCAGATGTAAAGCCCCAGACCAAAATGAAATTCGCCGGAGTCTGATTGATTCCTGTAATAGGGTTTCACCGCCTGTTTCAGATCTTCATCAGTAAAACCTTTTCCATCATCACTGACCCTAACTGTTAATTTCCCGTTAGAATATTCAGAGCAGATGGAAATTCTGTTTTCAGCATACCGGACAGCATTTGCAATCAGATTTTCCAGCACCCTGCTTACGATTGCAGAATCCATACAAATTTCCTGCTTAGGTATTTCATTTATAAAATTAATTTTAAGTTCATGGCTTCCTGCCAATACTTCGACTGTGTTTTTTATCTGTTCTAAAAAGAATGAAATATCTACGTTCTCCATAGAAACACTGATATCCTCAAGTCTCTGTACTTCACTCATCATCTGGACATATTTTTCCATCCGTGCAATTTGTCCCGACATTACAGAAACTGTAGAAATCAACTTTTCTTCACTTACTTTACCTTGTGGCAGATAGTTTTTCAAAAAATCAGAATAACCCCGTATCACAGTCAGCGGCGTACGCAGATCATGGGAAAATACAGAATTCAGCCGTTTTCGTTCCTCCATGGACCGCCACATAACCCGGTTGTTTTCTTCCAGTGAAGCCCTCATAATTTCAAATGAGCTGCAGAGTCTGCCCATTTCATCTTTACTGTCGCAGGAAATATGAAAATCTAAATTACTGCCTGCTATTTTTTCGGAGGCTTCATTCAATATTTCAATGGGTTTTTTCAGTTTATTCCTGTAAAAAAGCAGAGCAGAGAGAATGATACAAATCCCGAAAAAGACTGGAATAGACCATATCTCAACAAAGCCGCAAATATTAATGATTACCTTGTCTTTGGAGGTATAGTCTGCAGGCGGAATGGCAATCAGAATCTGCCCTTTACTATTTTCCAGATTAACCCGGCTGCTTGAATCAGCATAGGAAAGATTAATATTATTCCTCACTTTGCCTGCAAAATTAATGCTTATTGAACTTAGAACTGCAGCCAGCAGCAGGAACAGAAGCATATACAGCATAAAGGTCTTTTTAATTGATAAGTTCTTAAATGCTCTTTTTATCCTATCCATTTATACCCCACACCCCAAACCGTTTCAATGCTGTCACTACAGCCCGCTTCGTTAAGCTTCACACGAATTCTGCGGATATGCTCCGTCACAACGGAGCTGTCTCCAATACTATCCCATCCCCATACTCTTTCATATATACGTTCTTTATCAAAAACCTGTCCTGAATTCATAGAGAGGAATTCAATAATATCAAACTCTTTTTTTACAAAGGAAAGTGGGACATTATTGTAACACACAGTCCGTGATGTATAGTCTATTGCTAATTTATTAATAAATTTTATCATAGTCTTTGCCTGATGCCTTTCCTCCCGGCGAAGGTGTGCTGATACTCTGGCGCCAAGTTCATCAATGCTGAAGGGTTTTACAATATAATCATCTCCCCCTGCATGGAATCCATTGATTTTATCGCTTTCTTCTACTTTTGCAGTTAAAAACAAAATAGGGCAGGAAACAAAATCCCGGATTCTAGTGCAAACTTCCAATCCGTCTACATCCGGCATGTTGATATCCAGCAAAATAAGATCTGGATTCTTTGCTGCCTGCTTCAATGCTTCCGTTCCGCTGAAAGCCGTCATGACTTCATATCCGTTTATTTCAAAATAATCCCGGAGAAGATTTACAATATCCTCCTCATCATCAGCTACTAATATTTTTGCCATCAGATTCACCTTCTTTTTAATTTCCCTGTTTCAAATGAAATCCAGTATCTTGGATACTAAAATTACCTCCAGTATAATAGTTATAAAGCATAAAAACATAAAAACACCAAGTTTAAATTCTGCAAATTTGTCCTTTAAATATTCTCCTTTAAAAAGTGAAAATATTTCAGGAATGAAATTGTATCTTACAGAATTATAAAAGTCTTCCTTACTATCGAAAACCAGCTTGAAATAAATCTTCAGCAATCGTAAATCCAGCACTGTAAGTATTGGAATAATGATAATTATAATCCACATATAACCCCCTGAATTTATTTTAAAAATATCTCTCCTGCTAATTATATTATATTTTTTCTCTAAGAGTTATTCTCAATTTATATGGTTCTGTAAACATATCATAAGTGGAATTTTCAATTATGCAGTGCTTTGGTGTAAATAAAAATGAGTTATTTACCGGGTAAGCTGTTTCCTTTGCGTTTAGTATTACAAGGATTTCATCATTTGTTAATTCTTTTTCTATATTATTTTCTTTATTTATTTCCCCATTTATATTTTTAAATTCAAATATTACTTTCATTTTTGCTCCTTTTTCATTATTTCAAGATCTAAATTTATTTTACTACAAATTCTTACTCAAATGAATTCCTGCTGCTAAAGCATATAAATTAATTTGCTGACTGATATAAAACAGTTTATTTCATCTGGTAAATATTTATATTAATATGGCCTTAAAAATTAAGTATTCACCCAAATAATATTATTGAATTTGTATTTTCAGGCAGGTACTGGTATAATGATTATGTAAGCATGGAAGCTTACTATATTACACCTAATTTAAGGAGAATGTGGTTTATATGGGATATGAAAAGATTATAAATAATAAGATACCCGTTGATTTCGGCAATTATTTAAAAGATAAAAGATTGGAAAATAAATGGTCCCTCCGAACTTTAGCGGCAAAAATAGGAATTACTGCTACTTATCTGAATGACATAGAAACAGGAAACAGACCGGCGCCTCCTGAGGACAAACTAATGATTATAGCAAAGATTTTTAATATTGATCTTGATACAGCAGAATTATATAAGTATCTTGATTTAGCAGCTGAAACAAGAAATACAATTCCTATAGACATAGAAAAGTTCTTAATTTCTAATCCAATGTTTATTGATTTTATCAGAAAAATAACATCACTGCATCTTATAACAGTTTCAGATGTAAATGAATTACTTCAAAATATAAAAAAATAACAAAGCACATAGATTCTGCCATACTGGAGGCTGATTTTAAAGCAGAAAAACCGGGATGGCTATATAATCCTCCCGGTAAGTTAATAATATCATGACAAACTGTCCAAAAATTTTACCTTTACATTCTATCAACTGGTTTATCTTCATTTTGATTTTTAGGCTTAACTGCAATTCCGTTACGCCCGCTGTGTTTTGCTTCATACATTGCTTTATCAGCACGGGACAGCAATATATCAAAGGAATCATCATCCTTTTCTTTTTGAGTAATTCCAATACTGCAGGTTATCTTCACCAATCTTCCATCAGGTGCTTTAATTTCCATCATTTCTACTGACTGCCTTATTCTCTCTCCCACTGCTCTTGCACCTTCCAGATCTATTTCAGGTAAAAGAAAAGCAAACTCTTCCCCCCCTAATCTGCCTATGGTGTCTTCACTTCTAATCAGTTCACTGCACCTTTCAGCAAATTTCTGCAGCACCATATCTCCGGCTAAATGTCCATAAGTATCATTAATATGTTTGAAATGATCAATATCCAGCATCATAACTGATAAGCTTTTATTATATCTTACTGCACGATTGAACTCATTATCAGCTATATTAATAAAATATCCCCGGTTTGGAGTTTTAGTTAATACATCAAGAGTTGCTAATTCATGTAATGCTTCCATTACATGCTTACGTTCAGAAATATCTTCCATAACAGCCACCCAGCAGCCATTCTCTTTATTTCCTATAACCGGTGAAATTAAAATATTTACCCAGTACAAAGTTCCATCCTTTTTTTTACTTTGCAATTCACCTTTCCAGCTTTTGTTATTATTAAAGGCATCCATTAAACTAGTATTTACCTCATCAGGTACTGCATCTGATATTAATATATTTGCATCGCAGCCTATGATTTCTCCTTCAAAATACCCGGTAGTTTCCACAAAGCTCTTATTGACATACTGGATAATATTATGATGATCAGTAATAATAATGGGGGCTGAGCTGCTGTCTACTGCAGCTTTATATGTTCTAAGTTTTGATGCCAGTCTGCGTCTTTGTTCCAGTACTCCAAGAATAATCAGAAAAAATAATATTCCTAACAGCTCTGCCCACATACCCCTTAATGCATTTAAAAACAGCTGCTTTTTATTTATTAAAAATATTAATCTCCAGGGTGCATAATCTATATCTAATACATAAACCTTCCAATTTGAAATATCATAATAGATTCCTGATTTTAAGTTTAGTATTTTTTCAGAACTGTCTTTAAGCTTTGATGGGATTACATCACTCAGCTGCTTTACAGTTTTATCATCATAATTTACACTGCTTTGCTGAGCAAGTACTTGTCCCTGGTTATTAATAAGTATAGGAGTACCAATATCTAAGCCTGCAGCGGAAAGATAACTTTTCATTGTTTGAAGTGTGAAATCCATTCCTACCATGCCCCTGAATTTATCCTTTTGATCATAAACAGGAGCTGTGATGCTGGTCATTAATCCTTTTCCGGCTTCATCGATATACGCCTTAAACCACCTGATTTCCCGGTCAGGGTTCTGCTCAGGCTTAGCCTGCATAAATAAAGGGTGAACTAAATATTCATCAGTCCAGGCAAATCTGCCTGACTGATTTTCAAAGGGATACATGTTTATAAAACGGTTATTAGAGTAATAATATACCCAGGATGCCTGGGGAATGTTATGTTTAATATCAGCAAACAGCTGGTTTAATTTCAGGGAAGCTTCTATTTCCTGTGCTGTTTCACTATGCAGCGGCGGGATGATGCCGCCGCCTGTTACGTAACTTGCTAAATCCTTATCGTAATATTTAGGTAATTTACCTAGTTCATATTTTTGACCCTGGGAAGTAACTGTCAGACTTGAGAATAATTCACTGGGGACTGAAGTGGCTGGTTCTTTTAAATACCCTTCTGCTGTATCACGCAAAATCATGGTATGATCTGCTGCTGCCTCAGCTGAGCTGGATATTCTGGCGCCTGCCAATTTTAAATTTTCTGCAGCCAGATTAGCAGAACTTACTATACGCATAAACAAAAAAGCGTTAAAAGCAAAAGCTATAAGAAGAATTATAATAATATAAGCTGCAAAATGCATTTTACCTGATATGTTCTTATAAAATCTGTTTGCTTTATTATTTTCTTTCACTTTCTTTTACTCCTTATTTGTTAATTTCATCACAAATTCCAGTTTACTATATAATTCACACAAATATGGTGTAAATATGTATTTGTTATCGTTTTCATATAAAGATGCCTATTAAAGTCTGTATGGTTTACATCTTTTAATATTATCATAAATACATCTTAAACTCCAGCATCAGTTCTGGATTTTTACTTTATGGCTTTCTCAAAATAAGAATTTTAAAGTACTGCATCCTCTCTGCTGTATATATCAGAAAATTCTATGTTTATCTTCTCTACATTATCCTGAATCATGAAATCCTTTGTATTTATGTTATTATTTTGGCTTGGAATAAGACAAACCGGCAGAGTGATAATAAATTCACTGCCAGAGTTTAGTTTACTTTTTACAGCTATGGTTCCATTATGCATTTCAACCAGTGATTTTACTAAGGATAAACCAATACCGCTTCCCTCTGTATTTCTGGCAAATGACTTATCTACCTGAATAAATCTGCCGAAAATTAAATTCTGGTTTTTCTCAGATATGCCTATACCTGTATCTTTAACAGATATTATTACTTTGTCTCCCCTATCCTTCAGGTTTACAAAAATACTTCCCCCGCTTTTTGTGAATTTCACTGCATTAGAAATAAGATTGAGCATTATCCTTTCAATCTTGTCGCTGTCACAGGCCATTATCTTTTCTTCCGCATTTGTATCAAATATGAGAGTTATACCCTGAGATTCAGTATACTGAGCTACAGAAAGGGTAATATTTTCAATCAGGCTCACTATGTTTTCGTTTGATAAGTTCATATGTAAATATCCGGCATCAATTTTCGTAACATCAATCAGGTTATTAATAAGTCTTACCAGCCTATAACAGTTTTGTTTCATAACAGGCATATATTTTTTGTACATAGCTTCAGAGGATGAATAATCAGTGGTATATGAGTTAGTAAGCTGCAGTGCACTTAATATTACATTTACCGGAGTTCTGAGTTCATGAGATATATTTGCAAAAAACTCAGTTCTAAGGCTCTCATACTCTTCAGCCCTTTCTTTTTCTTTCCTTTCAGTGATGTCCCTTGATATAGACAGAACAAATTTTTCATTATTTACATTTAAAAATATACTGTTTACCTCAACCGGTATTATTCTTCCATCCCTGGTTTTAGGATAGGCTTCATATAGAGCATTGCCTTTATTTTTTATTATTTCCAATAAACCGGAAATCTTCTCTGATGTTAAGCTGGGTATGGCATCGTAGATATTCATGGATTTCATTTCTTCCCTGGTATAGCCAAGCCTCTTGCAGGCTACATTATTAACTTCAATAAACTTAGATGGTTTTCCGTCTTTACTCAGCTTGTTTAAATAAATTGCATCGTTAACATTATTAAATAATGTTTTATATCTTTTTCTGCTTCTTTTTAGATTTTTTTCAGTTTTTACCCTTTCTGTCATGTCCCGGGTGGAAAAAATATAGCCCTCCAGCAAATCGTTGTTATATAAAGGTTTTCCTAATGTCTCCAGAAATTTGCATCTGCCGTCTGCACAGATGGCTCTGTACTGGCATTTTGCTTTTTTCTTAAATGTGATCAGGTTTTGATTGAATAATAATATATTATTCAGATCTTCCGGATGAATCCAATCACTATACTGCATGCTTTTAAATTCCTCCAATGGATATCCTAATATATTCTTATAGGAAGGAGTTAAATACTTCCGTGTAAAGTTTGGTTTATAAATAGCTACCATATCTAATGTGTTATCTGCAACCTTTCTCATGACAGCTTCACTTTCTTTTATTTCTAAAATATCCTGTTCTGAATTTTTTTCCTTTTTAATCTCAGTTACTAATGCAATATAGCATCCTTTATTTTTTTCATTATCTGCTGTTGAGAATCTAAATTTAAGCAGCCTGTTTATGCCATCTCTCCCCTTAATTTTAAACAGTGTCTCTTTTTTAATTGCCTTAGTAAAAGCTTTAATAATACTGTCCCGGTCCTGTGCTATGCCTTTAACATGGGAAAGGCCTATTTTATTTATTTCCGCCATATCGAAACCTGTTATATCTTCCAGGAACTTATTCCACATAGTAACCCTTATATATGGATAATCATCAATAAAGCTAAAGACACAAATTCCACCGGGCATATTATTAAATATAGAAAGTAATTCCTTATCGCTGGATTCTTCTGCCATAATATCTGCTCTCCTTAATAATAGAAGTAAAATGCATCTGTAAATTAACATATTATTATTAATTTTACATATTAATACATATAATGGTTTTATTCGATAATAATCAGTAAATTCCTCCTAATTGTTGAAATATTTACTTTATATTTTTAATAAAAAAATTAAGCAAGGCAGAAATTGTAGTTTCTTCCTTGCTCATTATTTAAAATTATATTATGAAGTTTTTTCTTTTAACAAATCTTTAAGAAAGTGTTCAAGTTCCTTTGTTCTTTTTTTGTCCATAGGTTCTTTTTCTTCCAGCTTATATGGAATGCCAAGTTTTTTATATTTTTCAATTGCCATGGTGTGATATGGAAGCAGTTCTACTTTCTCTACATTTTTTATTTTTTTTATTATTTTAGAAAGATTAATCAAATGTTCTTCACTGTCTGTAATACCCGGAACTACCACATGTCTTACCCAGACTTTCTTATTTTCCTTATTCAGAGCTTCAATAAATTCATCTGAGCCTTTTCTGTCTTTTCCTGTTAACTTCAAATGATCTTCATCATTAGTATGTTTAATATCAAGTATTACTAAATCTACATTTTTTAATATTTCTTCATAATTTCCAAGTCCATAACCTGAGGTATCCAGTGCGGTATTAATTCCGTTTTCCCTGCACTTTTTAAGCATCTCCAGGAGAAACTCACTCTGCAAAAGAGGCTCTCCCCCAGAGAAGGTTACTCCTCCTCCTGATCTTTTAAAATAAGGCTTAAACCTAAGGATTTTTTTCATCAGATCCTCTGCTGTATATTCAGTTCCTCCTGCGGTGCTCCAGGTATCCGGATTATGACAATAGGCGCATCTAAGGGGACACCCCTGGAAAAAAACTACTGTCCTTATACCAGGTCCGTCAACCAGTCCCATGCTTTCAAAGGAATGAATCTTACCTTTTACCATCTGAATACCTCTCTTTAATTAGAACTTTTCGTGGAATGTTCTTTTTATAACATCTAACTGCTGTTCTTTAGACAGTCTGTTAAAGTGTACTGCATAACCGGAAACCCTTATAGTTAATGTTGGATACTTATCCGGATTTTCCATAGCATCTATCAATGTTTCTCTGTTTAGTACATTTACATTTAAGTGGAAAGCACTTTGTGCAAAATAACCATCCATAAGATTTACAAGATTATCTATCCTTGAATCTAAACTCTTGCCAAGAGCATCAGGAATTATTGAGAAGGTATTTGATATACCATCCTGGCAATACTCTCTGTATGGTATCTTAGCTACTGAGTTTAAGGAAGCCAGTGCACCGTTCTTATCTCTTCCATGCATTGGGTTAGCGCCAGGTGCTAAGGGTTCACCAACTTTTCTTCCATCTGGTGTAGATCCTGTTTTCTTACCATAAACTACATTTGATGTAATAGTCAGTGCAGACAGTGTATGTTCTGCTCCCTTATAGGTTTTATGCTGTTTAAGGTAACCTGAGAATTCTTTTATTAATTCAACTGCTAAATCATCTACCCTGTCATCATCATTACCGTATTTAGGGAAGTCTCCTTCTATTTTAAAATCTGTTGTAATTCCATTTTCATCTCTAACCGGCATAACCTTTGCATACTTAATTGCGCTTAAGGAATCAGCAGCTACTGAAAGTCCTGCTACACCAAAAGCCATAAAGTATTTTACATTTGTGTCGTGAAGAGCTAATTGTCCTGCTTCATATGCATATTTATCATGCATGTAGTGTATTGTATTCATAGTATCTACATATACTTCTGCTACATACTGCAGTACCTTGGAGTACATTTCTCTTACTTTTTTGTAATCCAGTACTTCATCTTCCATCTTTGGAATATTTGGAATAACCTTTTTACCCTTAAGCTCATCCACTCCGCCGTTTAGAGACATTAAAAGTGATTTAGCCAGGTTTGCTCTTGCGCCGAAGAACTGCATTCTCTTTCCAAGTTCCATAGCAGATACGCAGCAGGCTATACCATAATCATCTCCATATAAATGTCTCATTACATCATCATTTTCATACTGCAGGGCATCTGTTTTAATTGACATTTCAGCACAAAAATCCTTAAAAGGTTTGGGCAGCTTTTCTGACCATAATATAGTCATATTCGGTTCCGGTGCTGGTCCTAAATTTTGCAGGGTGTGTAAAAATCTGAAGGCTGTTTTTGTAACCATTGGCTTACCATTTAAAGAAACTCCGCCTATTGATTCTGTTACCCAGTTAGGATCTCCTGCAAACAATTCATTGTATTCTGGAGTTCTTAAATGTCTTTCTAATCTTAATTTTATTACAAACTGGTCTATAAGCTCTTGAGCTTGCTTTTCTGTTATAACTCCATTTTTTAAGTTCCTT
>JAJBWD010000267.1:0-2525 GCA_032907345.1 Bacillota bacterium
CTATCTGGTGTGGACAGCAGAGAGTCAGGCATGGATAAGGGTTCCAGATCAGACTCAATCATGATTTTATCAATAGATAAAGAACATAACAAGCTTAAGCTTACCTCTCTCATGAGAGACTTGTACGTTAGTGTGGATGGACATGGAAAAACAAAAATAACTCATGCCTATGCCTACGGCGGACCACAGCTGGCAGTAAAAACAATTAACGAGAATTTTGGCATGAACATAAAGGATTATGCTACAGTTGATTTCTTTGGTCTGGAGAAAATTATAAACAGCGTTGGCGGAGTTCCGATAAATGTGGAAAAAGCTGAGATACCGGTAATGAACAGCTATATTAATGAAACTTCAGGCATAGAGAAGGTAACACCTCCTTATATTACAAAAGCCGGACTTCAGAACTTAAACGGCATACAGGCTGTTGCATATTCAAGAATAAGATATGTAGGAAATGCAGATTATGAGAGGACAGAAAGGCAGAGGAAAGTTTTGGAACAGGTAATTAAAAAAGTAACAAACGGCGGTATAACAAAACTGCCTTCCTTGATTAATACAATGCTTCCTTTTGTTGAAACAAGCATGTCAAAAACTGATATACTGGCTACAGGTACAACAGTACTCACAAAGAAAATAACTGCTCTTCAGCAGTTCAGACTTCCTGAGGATGGTTTAGGTCAAGGCCAAACAATTAATAAGGTATACTACCTGGTTGCAGATTTAAATGTGGCTAAAGCTCATTTATATAAATTCATATATGAAGAGGAAATGCCAGAGAATTAATACTTTAATAAATTAAAATAAGCAGCCTCCATATACAAAATGGAAGCTGCTTTTTACTTCTGAAAATTTATTTTCCCTGATTAGTCAATTAAAGTGATGATATCCTTGATTGACATCAGCTTATCATCTACTTCTTTAGCCCTATGGCATTCAAGTATCTTTGTGGCTGTTTCCTGCATTGCCGGGAATGCACTTCTTGTCAGCTGGTTAGCATATATTACAATGTTAACTCCGTGAGCTGCAAATTCTTCTTCTGTAACTGCATTAAATGAGGTAGGAACAACTACAATTGGTGTTTCCTTATCTGTTTTTCTGAAAGTATCACAGAATTCAAATATTTCTGCTGGATCCTTCTTGCGGCTGTGGATCATGATTCCGTCAGCACCGGCCTTTACATAGGCATAAGCTCTTGTCAGCGCGTCAATCATGCCCTGTTCAAGGATTAAGCTTTCAATTCTAGCAATAATCATAAATTCATCAGTTCTCAGTGCATTCTTTCCTTCACTGATTTTATGGCAGAAGTTTTCAATGGTATCCTGAGTCTGCTTAACATCTGTTCCAAATAATGAGTTCTTTTTAAGACCGGTTTTATCTTCAATAATAACTGCAGAAACTCCCATTCTTTCCAAAGTTCTTACGTTATATACAAAATGCTCTGTAAGTCCGCCTGTATCACCGTCTAATATAATTGGCTTAGTTGTAACTTCCATGACATCATTTACCGTATCCAGTCTTGATGACATGTCAACCAGCTCAATATCAGGCTTTCCTTTTGCAGTAGAGTCACAGAGGCTTGAAATCCACATTGCATCGTACTGATCAAGCTCACCGTCCCTCTCTACAACAGTTTTTTCCGCAATCAGTCCTGTAATACCATTATGTACTTCAATTGTCTTTACAATTGGACGAAGCTTCAGTAACTGCCTTAATCTTTTTCTTCGGTATTCAGGCATTGCCAGTTTTTCTCTTGCAATGTCATCTATTTTCTTTACATTGCTGTTTCTTGTATATGCTGTTTCAATCAGCTCTCCATCCCATTTTTTTAATAATTCAATAACTTCTTCTCTTATTGCAGACTGTGGTCCATTTCTCCAGTTATCACCATGAATCACATAGTCAGGTTTTAATTCCTGCAGTACGCCTTTGTAAGAAATAGTTTTCTGAATAACTACCCGGCTTACCTCCGGCAGTTTTTCAAACATTTTAACTCTATCTTCAACATTTACTGTAGGAAAACGGTCAAACTTAACACAAGCCTCATCACTTAAAACCCCAACAATTACATCCCCATATTTTTTTGCCTCATTGATAATATTCATATGCCCTTCATGTACAATATCCGTACTGAAGCATGCATATACCTTTTTTCCACTTCCCATAATAACCTCCTTCTGCCTGCAGCGGCAGTAAATTATTTAATTACATTGTACATTATACCATGGTATTAAGAAATTTGCATAACTTCCTTATTTTATAAAGTCTTAATTTAAAACATTCAGGAAAACCTGAAACCATTATTTATATATAACAGGCACTGCTATATTATTAGCTTTAAGTGCTTCCTTAAGTACTTTAAAGAATGCTTCAATATCAGGCACGTCAATTGCTCCTAAAGAACAAAGCCTGAAGGTATTTGTTGTTGAAATTTTCCCCGTATAAATGGTAAATCCTCTTTCATAGCAGTAATCCTGTACATTATCAAAGCTCCAGTCTGGATCATCCGGATATATAACTGAAACAAA
>JAJBWD010000268.1:0-6576 GCA_032907345.1 Bacillota bacterium
TCTGTAGAAGAAACCGCAGTCAGAATGGATATTCCGGTTGATTTTGTTAGTTCATGTTTGAATAAATAAATAAACTATTTGGTTAATGAAAGGGATGATGATATGAAACAAAATGAGGGCGGGAATACCTCATTATCAGAATTGACTCTCCAGGAGTTATGGCGATTGTTTCCCATACAATTAACAGCCCACCAGGAATGTTGGAAATTATGGTATCAGGAAGAAGCACAAAGTCTTGCGATTTTGCTTCCAAGCAGTGTGCTGATCCATCATATAGGGAGTACAGTAATTAAAGACATCTGGGCAAAACCAATTGTCGACATCCTCGTGGAAGCAGAGGCTGACAGGTTTGCAGATATTAAGAGAAAACTGCTTGGAGACGGCTACCTGTGTATGGCAGAGAATGAGCAGAGGATAGACTTCAATAAGGGTTATACCCCAGACGGATTTGCCAAAAAGGTTTTCCATCTTCACTTGAGAAAATTTGGTGACAATAACGAACTATATTTCCGGGATTATCTGAATGATCATCCGGAGATTGCAAAGGAATATGAAAAACTGAAGCTTTCTCTATGGAAGCCATTTGAGCATAACAGAGATGGATATACTGAGGGAAAGACCGAGTTTGTGCAAAGAATAACTGCAGATGCAATTCGATGTTATGGAAGGAAATAATGTTCACGGGCAGGGTGGTAATAAGGAAGAAGCGAAAAATTTTGGGGAAATAAATTAAATTAGTATACTTAATTGATATTAATGAATTATTTATTGGCGGTTGATTTGAAATGAGAGTTCTAAGTCAGCAGCCTTTTTTGAATATCCCAGATTTAAAAAAGACTTGACAAAAGTGTATATTACAATATAATGAAATAAGGTAAACTGTAAGTAAACAATAGTACAATTGAGAGAAATGTGAGGTGGAGCAGTTGGGAGTAAATGAACGCAGGGAAAAAGAAAAACAGATTCGAAGAAACGATATTATAGATGCCGCGGAAAAGGTTATTTTTTCAAAAGGGTATGATTCAGCTACCATGGATGATATTGCAAAGGAAGCGGAATTCAGCAAAAGGACAGTATATATATATTTTAACAGTAAAGAACAGCTTTATTTTGAAATCATGGTGAGAGGATATAAAATCTTAATCCAAATGATAGAAGCATCCCTTAATGATGTAAAAGGGAAAAATTCTTTAGAAAGAATCAAACAAATAGGAAAAACTCTATATAATTTTAACAATGAATATCCTGATTATTTTAAAGCCATTATGAGTTATGAAAATGGTGAGAAGGATTTTGCTAATGGTGTGCCGGATGAGTCCAGGGAAGAATGCTATGCACTGGGAGAAATAATATTTGGCTGTTTAACATCTGAATTGACAGATGGTATCAGGGAAGGGTTAATCCGAAGTGAATTGGATGTAACAAATACAGCTATTTTACTTTGGTCATGTGTAATTGGTTTATTTAATACAGCAACAAAAAAAAGAAACTATATTGAGCATTATCACAAAAGAAATTCAGAAGAACTTTTATTAGAAGGTTTGGATTTTTTAGCAGAATCCATCAAAAATAAAATTGAGGTAGAAGAAAATGAAAAATAGTAATTGGAAAAAGGGCGTGAAAATCATGATTTTAGGTCTTGCTGGTATATTTTTAGCTGCTGTAATTATTGTATTTATGGCAAGCGGTGTTTTTTCAAAGCCCCAATATTTAGAACCGTGGCAGAAGTCTTATTCAGACAAATTTGATGATCCAAGAATCAAGCTTGCAGCACATGGGCTTTTAGCAGCAAATGGTCATAATATGCAGCCATGGAAGATTAAATTAGATGCTGATAAAAATGTTTTTTACCTATTTGCAGACAGTGAGCGTTTAACTAAAGAAGTAGATCCTTACGCAAGGCAGACTATGGTTACTCAGGGTACTTTTCTTGAATATGTAAGAGTTGCCGGAGAAAAGTTAGGTTACAAAACTGATATAACCCTTTTCCCGGACGGGGAATATGATGAGCAAAATCTGGAAGAGAGCATGAAAAACAAGTCTGCTGCAAAAATAACTATAGCAAAAACTGAAACTAAAGGCAGTGCCTTGTATGATTACATGTTTTTACCCGATACAAACAGAGGAGCATATAATAAGCAGGAGTTAACACAAGGAGAAATAAAGCAGTTACTTGCCATTAACACAGATAGTGATATGACACTTAAGATATTTCAAGATGAAGCAAATAAAAAGAATCTGGGTAATTATGCTTTAGAAGGAGCAAAAATAGAATCAGGTATTCATCGTATCAATCAAGAATCTGCAAATGTACTTCGAACTAATGAGTATCAAAAAAATAAATACAGATATGGCTTTTCAGTTGAAGGGCAGGGAACAACAGGAATAATGAAGCATGTTATGCAGGGCCTCATTACATTATTTCCGTCAATAAACAACGAAAAAAATTCCGCTGATTTGTATGTAAAATCAACTCTAACTGCAGTAGATAACACTCCTGCCTATGCCATGATTATTACTAATGACAATAGTCGTACTGAGCAGGTAAAAAGCGGGATGCTTTACAGTCGATTAATATTGACGGCACATTCGTTAGGTTTAGTTATGCAGCCGCCAAGTCAGGTTCTGGAAGAATATCTGGAAATGAGAGAGCAGTATGCAAAAATCCATAAGGACTATGCCGCAAAAGGAGCTGCTATACAGATGTTTTTCCGTATTGGTAAGCCTACACAAGAATTTCCTCAAAGTATGAGAAGAGATGTAATGGATATAGTAATGAAATAAATTAACCAGCCGGAAGAAAAGAGTTATTAGCGGGTTTTAGGAAGCGTCATACAGAATGGTTCAGCATTTTTTTAATAAAAGAAGGCTATGTTTCAGAATAGTGTTGATAATTAATTATATAATAAAAAGGCGAGTTCGCCTTTTTATTATATTTGAATATTTTATAATTTTTGCTTTTCTTCATCCTTTAGAATTAAATATAAAATAAAAATTCCAACTAAAATTAATATTCCTATTAATATGTTTGATAATACTTTACTAATATTATTTGATACTGGTGTCTGAAAAAAGATTGCGAATAGTATAGGTATTATTGCTAATAATCTGTATACTTTTTTATCTTTGAAATAATCAATAAGAAGAAAAACACCTAATAATACAAATGATACTATGCTTATAATGTGGTTCAACTTTATCCCTCCTTTAGCATGATAAATATGTTATAAACACCAAATAATGATTGTTTTTATACTGATTATAACATCAATTTCAATGTAATGTATAAAATTAAACGAATATAGGATCTCTCTACATATTTGAAATCAAGCGATTGGGGATGGCAGATTGATCCCAAAGGTCTGCGTTACCTATTGAATGAATTGTATGGCAGATATCAAATTCCAATTATGGTAGTAGAAAATTGTTTGGGAGCAATTGATAAGGTAGAAGCAGATGGCTACATCCATGATAACAACAGAATTGATTATTTACGTGATCATATTAATCAGTTGAAGGAAGCAATCAGGGATGGAGTAGATCTGATTGGATTTACTCCCTGGGGATGCATTGATTTGGTTAGCATATCAACGGGTGAAATGAAAAAAAGATATGGATTTATTTACGTAGACAAAGGTAATGATGGAAATGGAACCCTGGACAGATTACGTAAAGACTCATTTTACTGGTATAAAAAAGTAATCGCATCTAACGGGGATGATCTTGATTAATTATAAAAAAGACTGAAAAGTGAAGCTTATGCGATAAAAATAAAGTAATAAGAATGGATAAAAGCCCTTGAGTGTTTGGATGAACCTCAAGGGTTTTTATAAACTGATGGATTGGAAGATAAATTAATTCTTATTTCGTAAACATGTTATAATAAATAGAGAAAATGTGGGAAATACCATATTAGGAGAGGATAAATTTTTTTGCTAAGAAATGCACGCTTAAATCTATATTGATCATAAAAACGCAATAGCGAATGAATTGATGGCTGCCATTGAGAAATAATTAGCTTTATAAGAAGGAATCTATTTGCATGGTTAAAATAATTTATTGAAAACATAGTCATATTATGATATAGTATGACTATGATGAAATTCATCAGAAAGAGGTGATACCATGGAAACAGTAATCAGACCGTCAGCAGATTTAAGAAATCATTATAGTGAAATCTCCAGACAATGCAAAGAATCAAGGAATGCAGTTATTATTACCGTAAATGGAAGAGGTGATACAGCAGTCCTTGGATTACAGGATTACTATCAGATGAAATCTGAACTGGAATTACTCAGAACACTTGCAGAAGCGGAGGATGATGTGAAAAATGGACGAATAGCACCAATTCAGGATTCATTTGATGACCTTCGTGCATCTTTACTGGAAAGGAAAAATGGATGAAGTATAAAATCTTAAGAACGGATAAGGCAGAGGAACAGCTCCGCGAAATCATATTCTATATTGCAGATGATTCCGGTGATGTAGATATTGCACTTGGATATCTGGATAAAATTGAGGCCGCAATCAATCATTTGCAGGATTTTCCAGAGTCAGGAAGTATACCTAGATATTCGATTTTGAAAAAGCAGGGCTATAGAGTCGTAATTGTTGAAAGATATCTTGTGTTTTATAAGATAAATGAGGCAGATAAGGCAGTTATTATATATGCCATAGTGGATGGCAGAAGAGAATATCGCAATTTAATATAGAAGCATAAAAAATGCATTCTGGTCAAAACCCGGATGCTTTTTTGTTTAATGAATAGAGTTGAGGAAGTTGATAATCAAGAAGATGATGATAATACTATAGTCATCCATGCCAAGGAGAAAGCTAAGATATAGCTGCAGGAACCTAAAAAGCTAAGGTTAAAGACACCACATTGTTAGAAGAACAAATTGATAAATTTGTATATGAATTATATAATGATATAATAAGTAACGATGTAATTTTGTTGAGAGATGTGCAAATATAATGAATAAGATGAGCCAAGAGAGGTCAATGAAAGAATTACCTATGTTATTTATGTATTTATCAAGATTTAATAAAGGCAGCCGTTATAGTGCAGACAAATGAGTGTAACAGAGCTTTCGGAGAGGTTGGAAAACAAGGGCTAATCTTTCTATACTGAAGAACAGAAATGTAAAAGTGCACTATAGATTCTATATGCAAAGCCTCGGATTGTCAGCACGGTGATGCTTTAAAATAAATAAATGATAAAAAATGGAAAAAGTGAAATGTGAACTGGGTGGCACCAGATAAAGGAGGATACATTATGAAAATTTCAAAGAAAGATGCGCTTACATGGTTTGAATTTTTCTCGCAATTGCCTGAGGATGAGGAAATCATGATAAAACAGCAGGAAATCATTTACTCCGCTTTTGCGCAGATTGAGGAAGCCATTGATCATAGAAATGATATTTTAATGTCAAAAATCAAAGGTTTAAAAACTTTGGAGAATAGAACTTTATATGTGGGAAATGAAAGTAAATTTCCAAAAGGATGCCGTTCTTGTCTGTTGGGCACCGGACTCAGTGCAATCAGGAAAACAAACAAATGCAACATTGAGTGTAAGTTCTGTTATAATTATGGAGAAATAGATGATATTCCTCCAATTGGGGAAGGTATGTGGGAAATCGGAGGCACAAAATTTTATGAGAAGGATATTGATTTACTTCTTTCTATACATAAGAAACCCACCGGTATTTCTTACGTTTATTTAGAACCATTCATGGAAATTGAAAAATACTATTCGGTTATAAAGAAATTTAGGGATGCAGGTATTTATCAGCATCTATATACAAATGGCACATTAGCTGCGGAAGAAACATTGAAAGCATTAGGTGAAGCAGGTCTTGATGAGCTGCGCTTCAATCTGGGTGCTTCTAATTGTTCAGATAAAGTTATTGAAAATATTGGAATAGCGAAAAAATATATTAAAAATGTAGGTATTGAAACTCCAATGACTCCTGAGTTTTTCGAAGCATTTTTTAAGAAAAAGCAATCTATCTTAGATACAAAACTGGATTTTATAAATTGTGCAGAATTACATTTAAATGATAATAACATAGACAATTATTATGGAGAAAACTTGTATATTTCAAGACATGGCTATATATCTCCAATCTGGAGCAGGGAATTAACTCTGAAATTCATGAAAATAGCTGATGAAGAAAGGTGGGATTTAGCAGTTCATGATTGCTCAAACTATACAAAGTTTGCCAGAGATTTAAATTTGAGCAGCAAAGAGGGTAAGTGGTTTGGAGCTAGTATTTATGCCTGTGAGTTTCCCAGGATTCCATATGAAGCATTTTTACCAATACTCCGTGATGACAATTTTAAGTTTTTAAGTGAAGAAGAATTGCCTGAGCGCTATAAATCGGGAGAACTGAATTTTTCGAGTGTCTTGTCACTTATTTTCCTTAAAAAGATAGAAACATATCTTTAGGTAAGACAAAACATAACACAAAAAGTCGGGAATAACCGCTTGAAAAGAAATATGATATAAGTACAGACAGGGGTGATGATTATGGGATGGATTGAAGGAATCGGTAAAGCTATCAATTATATTGAAGA
>JAJBWD010000269.1:0-4607 GCA_032907345.1 Bacillota bacterium
CTATTTTCTTATAGTCTGGGATTTTATAAGGTTTGCTGATGATAATAATATTATGACAGGCCCGGGAAGAGGAAGTGCGGCAGGCTCTATAGTTGCTTACACTCTTAATATTACAAAAATAGACCCTATTAAATATAATCTTATATTTGAAAGATTTTTAAACCCGGAAAGAGTGTCCATGCCTGATATTGACTCAGACTTCTGCTATGAAAGAAGGCAGGAGGTAATAGATTACGTGGTTGAAAAATACGGAGCAGATAATGTATCCCAGATTGTAACCTTTGGAACCATGGCAGCAAGAGCCTGCATAAGAGACGTAGGAAGAGCCATGAATTACTCCTACAGTGAGGTAGACAGGATAGCCAAAATGATTCCAACTCTTAAAAATATACCTATAACTATAGACAAAGCTTTAGAGATCAGCGAGGAGCTCAGGACTTTATATGAGGATGATGAAAGAGTAAAAGAGCTTATTGACGTGGCAAAAAGCTTAGAAGGTCTTCCAAGACATACTTCAACTCATGCTGCAGGGGTTGTTATTGCATCTCTGCCTCTTGTTAATTTTGTTCCCCTTCTTAAAAATGAAGGAGCAATAGTATCTCAGTTTACAATGAATACCTTAGAAGAGCTGGGACTTTTAAAGATGGACTTTTTAGGGCTCAGGACTCTTACTGTCATGAGGGATACCATAAAGAATGTTAATTATAACAGAGGAATAGATATTAAATTAGATAAAATAGATATGGATGACCAAGAAGTATACAGGATGATAGGTGATGGAAAAACTGCGGGAGTGTTCCAGCTGGAATCACCGGGAATGACATCATTTATGAAGGAACTAAAGCCGGATTCCTTAGAGGACATAATAGCCGGAATATCTCTGTACAGACCGGGACCAATGGCTGAAATCCCCACGTATATAGAAAATAAGAAGAATCCTTCAAAAATAAAATATATGACACCCATGCTGGAAAATATATTGGATGTAACCTATGGCTGCATGGTATATCAGGAACAGGTAATGGAAATAGTAAGAGAATTAGGCGGATATTCTTATGGAAGATCCGATTTAGTAAGAAGAGCCATGTCCAAGAAAAAGCATAAGGTTATGGAGGAAGAGAGAAAAAACTTCATCTATGGAATAGTGGAAAACGGAGAAGTTATAGTTAAAGGCTGTATCAGAAACGGCATATCAGCAGATATAGGAAATAAATTATTTGATCAGATGATGGACTTTGCTTCTTATGCCTTCAATAAATCCCATGCTGCCGCCTATGCTGTTGTTGCTTATCAGACCGCATATTTAATCAGGTATTTCCCTCAGGAATTTATAGCGGCCATGCTCAATTCCTTTATGGGAAGCAGTGAAAAGGTAGCCTACTATATCAGATTTGCCAAGGATAACGGCATAGACTGCCTTCCTCCTGACATTAATGAAAGCAGAGGTAAGTTTACAGTAGAGGGGAAAACCATTCGTTTTGGAATGGCAGCTGTAAAAAATGTAGGGGAAGGCGTAATAGATTCCATAGTAGACAGCAGGGAGAAGCAGGGTAAGTTTAAGGATCTGCCTGATTTCATAGAGAATATAGATTTAACCTGTGTGAATAAACGAGCCATAGAAAGCCTTATATTCTCCGGCAGCCTGGACTGTTTTAAGAAAAAAAGAAGCCAGATGCTGGCAGTTTACGAAAAGATAATGGATGGAGTTTCAAGAGACAAAAAGAGAAACCTTAAGGGACAGGTAAGTCTTTTCTCATCCATTGAGGATAATAAGGAAATATCAATTAAGTATCCTGAAATTAAAGAGTTTGACAAAAGATATCTCCTTTCCATGGAAAAGGAAATGACAGGCCTTTATATATCAGGCCATCCTCTGTCAGAGTATGAGGAAGTATTAAAAAAATCATCAG
The DNA here is from genome assembly GCA_032907345.1 of Bacillota bacterium. Lineage (GTDB taxonomy): Bacteria > Bacillota > Clostridia > Clostridiales > Clostridiaceae > JAJBWD01. The sequence goes on from JAJBWD010000269.1 coordinate 1,911, forward strand.
TTACTAAAATATCCGATATTATAGATGTAAGCAGCGAAGAAGAAGAGGAATTCAGAGAGTCAAACGTAGAAGACCAGCAGAAAGTCACAGTGGGCGGGATAATATCATCACTTTCAAAAAAAGTTACAAGAAAAAATGACATGATGGCCTTTGCAGTATTAGAGGATATGTACGGATCAATAGAGGTTATAATATTTCCTAAAATACTTGACAGATACAAGGAAATAATCAGGGAAGACGGACTTATACTGGTAAAGGGAAGAGTAAGCATAAGAGAGGATGAGGCTCCCAAGATACTGGCAGAGGATATAGAAGAGCTTAAAAAAGAAAACGAAAATAAGGAGTCTTCTGAGGAAAATAAAAGCATATATATCCTTGTAAATGATAAGAGCCTTATTGAAAAAGCAAAGAAAGCTATAAAAGAAAGTGCAGAAGGAAATGCGGGAATAAATCCTGTCATAATATGCACAAGAAAGGAAAGACTAAAATATATGATGAAACCCGAATTCTGGGTAGACATAAATGAAGATATGGAAAGCAGATTAATAAGAGAATTTGGTAAAGATAACATCAAGATTATGTGAAAATATACAAAATATAAGGGCTTATATTGAATAAATATGAGGAATGAACTACAATGTATACTGGTGTTAATTTTTTAACTAAGGAGGTATTTAAAATGAAAACAATTGGAGTATTAACCAGCGGTGGAGACGCTCCTGGTATGAACGCCGCTATTAGAGCAGTAGTCAGAACAGGCCTTGAAAAGGGAATCAAGGTTATGGGAATAAAAAGAGGATACAGCGGTCTTATAAATGGTGAAATAGAAGATATGGATAGGCACTCAGTTTCAGACATAATTCAAAGGGGCGGCACTATTCTTAGAACTGCCAGATGTCCTGAGTTCAAAACTGAAGAGGGAAGACTGAAGGCTGTTAACATATTAAAGGTATTTGGCATAGACGGACTTGTAGTTATCGGAGGAGACGGTTCCTTCCAGGGAGCCAGGCTTTTGTCCCAGCTGGGCATTGCAACCATCGGACTTCCGGGAACAATAGACAACGATTTGGCCTATACAGATTTTACAATAGGTTTTGATACAGCAGTAAATACAGTATTAGATGCAATAAACAAATTAAGAGATACTTCCTCCAGCCATGGAAGAGTAAGTATTGTAGAAGTTATGGGAAGGAACTGCGGAGACATAGCTCTATATGCAGGAATAGCAGGAGGAGCAGAAAGCGTTATAGTTCCGGAGGTTGGTTATGATTTTGATGAATTGTGCAAAAGCATAATTACAGACAAGATAAATGGAAAATGGCATAATCTTATATTACTTGCAGAAGGAGTAGGGGGAGCAAAGGAACTGGCAGAAAAGGTTGAAGATGTTACAGGAATAACTGCCAGAGCTACAGTTCTTGGACATATCCAAAGAGGAGGATCTCCATCTGCCCAGGACAGAATACTGGCTTCCAGAATGGGATACAGAGCTGTTGAGCTTCTTGAAGAAGGAAAGACAGACAGAGTTGTAGGAATAAAAGGAAATGTAATAATTGATGAGGACATTGAAGAGGCTCTTAATATGCCAAGCAGATTTGACGGCAGATTATACGAGATAGCAAGAACATTATCCAAGTAAACTGTATTATATAATTTTTTCAGCTTAAAAAACTTTGGTATTTTGTTATTTTATGCTGAAAATCAGTTAAAGGTAACCATAGAATTTACGAAGTAAAGGAGAATTATATGTTAAAAACAAAATTAGTTTTTACAATAGGTCCGGCAAGTGACAGTGAAGAGATGCTTGATAAGCTGATTCAAACAGGTATGAGTGCTTCCAGACATAATTTTTCTCACGGCGATCACGAAGAGCATAAGAGGAGAATTGAACTTGTTAAAAAACTAAGAGATAAATACAATAAGCCTATAGCTGTCATTTTAGATACAAAGGGCCCTGAAATCAGGTGCGGAAACTTCAAAGACGGCATAGTAGAACTGGAGGAAGGAAACTCCTTTATAATTGACTGCGGTGAAGAAATATCAGGAGATGAAAATTCCTGCACCATATCTTATAAGGAGCTGTATCAGGACATAATCCAGGGTGCCAGGATAATGATAAATGATGGACTGGTTGCTTTAGAAGCTGAAAAGGTTGAAGGAAAAAAGATATACTGCAGAGTTTTAAATTCCGGAATAATAGGAAGCAAGAAAAATATTAATATTATCGGTGCCAATGTAAAACTGCCTTCACTTACTGAGAAGGATATTGACGATTTAAAATTCGGATGTGAAATCGGCGTAGATTTTATAGCGGCCTCCTTTATAAGAAAAGGCCAGGATGTAGTTGCAATAAGAAGAATCCTAAGTCATTTCGGAGGAGAAAGAATCAGAATAATCTCAAAGATAGAAAATGACCAGGGAGTTAAAAATATCGACGAGATAATAAAACTCTCAGATGGGGTAATGGTGGCAAGAGGCGACCTGGGAGTAGCCATTCCGATAGATGAGGTCCCCATAGTTCAGAAAATGATAATCAAAAAATGCAACAAAGCAGGTAAGCCTGTAATTACTGCAACACAGATGCTGGACTCAATGACATATAATCCAAGACCTACCAGGGCAGAGGCTTCAGACGTAGCAAATGCTATATTTGACGGAACAGATGCTGTAATGCTCAGCGGCGAAACTGCAAACGGA
>JAJBWD010000270.1:0-3042 GCA_032907345.1 Bacillota bacterium
AAACAAGGGACTATATTTCTTCTCACGTTCATCAAAGTATTGATATAAGTTATCTTTTACAAATTTATCATTTTTCTTTACTATATCATGGTTTCCAAAAATAAAATATAGCCTGCCTTCATTGAAAAATTTGGACAAAAGCCAGAAAGCATCTTTATGAACTTGCAGGATTTCATAAAATTTTTTATTTTCCCAAAGCTCATCTCCATCACCAGCCTCTATATAGGTATAATTTCCCCTATAATAATGTGATAAAGCTGAAAAATATATATTCTGATTTTTCATAAACTCATCGGACCAGCTGCCATTACCCCTATGGCAATCACTCATTATAACAATCCTGGAGCTGTCATCAAAAGTAATTTCCGCCGCTGATTTAAATACTTCAGATATATGCTTTAGAAAGCCCATATCTTCCCCCATTAGAATACTTGTTTTTATATCATTGCTTAAGATACTTTCTAATTATCTCAAATGCAGAAAATAAATTTCTAGTTTTTCCTATATTTATAATGGTATTATAAATATCCAAATCCTGTGTTTGTAAGGCTTTCATTTTATCCTGAAAATTATTATAGGGACCTGTTATCTCCCTGTACTTATCACACATAAATTTATTATTTCTTTGTATTATCCAGTCTGTCTGGGAGTTTCTTGTATAGGGCTGTGCATTACGGGGTTTATCGAATTTCAGGCCTACAGTATTTAAATTAACAAAAATTTCATTTTCTAAATATCCTGCTGTTTTTAACCCGGATAAAAATGCATTTAGCATAGCCTTATTTTTAAGTGTAATATATATATCCATTGTAAGCTCTGAAGGCTCTGAATATTCACCAAGCTTAAAGCCTGTAAGCCACCAGTGTCTGCCTTTCCTTGTAAATAGAGTTTTGTCGTTCTTTTTTAAAGCATAGGATATATGAAGCTGATCTTTATCATCTGCACAGTAGTAAAAGGTTCCGCTAAAAGTTCCCGGGACATTGATATCATGATCCTTTGTATTATATATACCCACCTCACAGCCGCTGTTTAAATAATATTGACCTTTCCATAATTCAATCATCCATCTTTTATTTTCATACTCAAAATATATAGGTTCACAGTCAATAACAACTCCGGACAGTATTGCTGCTTCATCATAAAGCCTGCAGTATCCGAAATTTTTCTGCCAGGCATCCATATTTGAATAAAATATATCCTGCTTTGGTTCATAGGAATATCCTGCGGCTGTTATTGCTTTGCTTAGTGAATCCATATCTGTCCTGCTGCTGTCTTTTTCCTGGGCAGTAATTGCCAGAGCTCTTCCTGCGGCTGCCAGAATATAATACAGCCATTTTGGAACACGGATGGATGATTCCGATGAAAATATACTTAAAACGACTAAAATAACCACTATTATTATTGGTATCAATATATATAAATTAATTCCATTAACAGGCTTGGTTTGTTTTGCTGTGTCCGCAAATATACTGCTGCTGATGGAAATTAAAACTGAATATGCTGCGCTCAGCGCCGAAAACATAAAAATCCTCCTTATTTACTTGTTTTATACATAATATTCCCTGTCCCGTCATTGTGTTAAAAAAGTACTAAGAGCCGTTACATAAAGGTTCTTAGTACCAATAATCATTATATTTATTTTAATTATATCAATTTACAATTATATAACAGGTTTATGTTTTTATGCCTTTAATGTATCATTTTGTCTTTCCCTCTGTTATACTTATTGTCATAATAGTATAGTGAAAGAGGTGTTTTTTATAAATACAAATTATAAAAACCTGGAGAACGAATATGAAATTCAAGGGAATATAGTCCTAATTTCAATATTGAATAAGAGTGGTTCAAAATTCATAACTAAAATAGATGCTGATGATATGGAAAAGGTTAAAAGCAAGGGTACCTGGTTTGCTGAATGGCATAAGGATTTCAATAGTTATTTAGTGCAAAACATAGATTCTGCGAAAATAAATAAAAATTCCAAACCACTGAAGCAAAACCTGCAAAGTGTAATATTGGATACTAATCCAAAAGCTCCAATTAAGCACATTAACGGGGATACTCTGGATAATAGAAAATCAAACCTGGAAATAGTTAAAAGAAACATTAAGAATGATTATGAAGTTCTGGATGATAACACTATTGCCATAAACTTAAGAGACAGATATGGCAAAATATTATCTAAGGCTCTGATATCAAGAGAAGACCTGAATACTGTAATTACCGAAGAATTCAGCTGGTCTGAGTATAAAACTCATGATGATATTCATGTTGTGGCCAATACTCCAGGGGGAAGAATTTATTTAGACAAGCTGCTTATGAATCCCGGTGACAGCGAGACTATACACCATATTAACCTTAATCCATTAGACTGCAGAAGAAGCAACATGGAAATAGAGTAAATTTAATATTTAGATTAAAAAGGCCATAGTAATCAAGCTATGGCTTTTATAATTAAATTAATTTAAATTGATATTTTTCCAAAGCCCATTTAGGAACTACATATCTAGCAGTTTTCAGCGGATCTACTACCTGACATATCTGAGCTTGTCCTATTAAACTTAAAAGCATTGCAATTTCACTGTAAGGCAAGTCTATTCTTTCTGCCAATATGTCAGCCATATCAGCTACTGCATTATTTACTGCAGCATCCAGGGTTTCTGCTGAGGCTATAGTACTTATTGATTCTTTATTTTCAAGTACGGGATTTTTAAGCTTCAGATTTTTAATAACCTCCAGCTTTACGTGAACCTTTCCTGCCGCCTCTGCTCCGGATACTCCTATTTCTCCGTCTCCCATAACTGCATGCAGATCTCCCAGTGCAAATAATGCTCCTTCTGTAAATACAGGAAGATATAACGCGCTGCCTTCGGTTATCATGGTATTGTCCATATTTCCGCCATGACTTCCTGGTGTACCGCAGTTAATTTCGCCAAATGGCGGTGCTGTTCCTATGACCCCTATCATCTTGTTTAAGGGCAGCCTTAATTTTTCATCAAATATAACTTCATTATTTTCAATTAATTTTATACTGGATGAAAG
>JAJBWD010000271.1:0-7448 GCA_032907345.1 Bacillota bacterium
GACTCTTTTAGGAGCTGGACTTCTCTGGTTTGGATGGTTTGGATGTAATGCAGGAAGTGCACTGGCCATGAATGGGGTGGCATTAAATGCGTTCATAACTACTAATACATCCGCAGCAGCGGCAGCAATAACCTGGTGTGCCTGTGAAATGAAATTCAGGGGAAAGGTTACCAGCTTAGGTCTGGCCAGTGGAATTGTGGCAGGTCTGGTGGCAATAACTCCCGGTGCCGGCTTTGTAACTCCCTTGTCAGCTTTAATAATAGGTGGCATTGGAGGAGTCATATGTTTCTTTGCAGTTACAGTTATTAAACAGAAATTAAAATATGATGATGCTCTGGATGCTTTTGGCTGTCATGGAGTTGGAGGAATTTGGGGTGGAATAGCTACAGGAATATTTGCTTCAAAAGCTGTTAATTCCAGCGGCATAAATGGACTGCTCTACGGCAATCCAAAACTTTTAGGTGCTCAGCTTATCGCGATAATAATTACAATAATTTTTTCTGCTCTTATGACCTTTATAATATTAAAATTCATAAATAAATTCATTAGTCTTAGAGTAAGCAAAGAAGATGAAGAGGAAGGACTGGATGTTTCACTCCATGGTGAAGAGGCTTATGGAAGCTTGAATATATAAATATAGTTTCTTATATGATACAATTCACATAAGAGGAGTGATGTATATGAATGAAAAGATAACTAAAATTGATATTATTGCACCACCAGGCAGATTTGAAGATTTAAAGGATGCACTAAATAGTATTGGAATTTCAGGTATGACTGTTACTAATGTGCTGGGCTGCGGAGTACAGAAAGGGCATAAGGAGTATTACCGTGGAACAGCGGTAGATATCAAGCTTTTAATGAATGTAAAGGTTGAAGTGGTTGTCTGTGAGGTACCAGTAGAAACCGTAGTGGAAACTGCAAAAAAGGTATTACAGACCGGTAAGATGGGTGATGGTAAAATTTTTATTTATGATGTGGAAAATGTCATTCGTATAAGCAATGGGGCTGAAGGAAGAGATGCCCTAAAGTACGATGATAAATAGATATTATTCTGGAAAGGGGAATAAAATTGAGCTCATACAGCAAAGAAGAACTTTTAAATAAAGTAGAAGAACTTGGTATTGAATTTATTCATCTTCAGTTTACAGATATCATGGGTGTAATGAAAAGTGTTTCTATAACACCTCAGCAGCTCAGCAAAGCGCTGGACGGGAAAATTATGTTTGACGGGTCATCCATAGACGGCTTTGTAAGAATCGAAGAATCAGATATGTACTTAAAACCTGATTTATCAACCTTTACTGTGTTTCCCTGGACAAATTTTCAAAAGGAAGCCAGACTTATCTGTGACATTTACAATGTGGATGGTACACCTTTTGAAGGATGCCCACGGAATACCTTAAAAAGGGCTCAGAAAGAAGCAAAAGAAATGGGCTATATATTTGAAGTGGGGCCGGAGTGTGAATTTTTCCTGTTTCAGACAGATGAAAACGGTAACCCTTCCTTTGAAACCCATGATGCTGCTTCATATTTTGACTTTGCTCCTATTGATTTAGGAGGTAATGCCAGAAATGAAATGACCATGTTTTTAAAACAAATGGGCTTTAAGATTGAAACATCCCATCATGAAGCAGCGCCGGGGCAGCATGAAATTGATTTTGAATATGATGATGCCTTGTCTGCAGCAGATAATATAATGACCTTTAAAATGGCAGTAAGAATAATTGCCCAAAGACATGGACTTCATGCCACATTCATGCCAAAACCTAAATTTGGAGTGAATGGTTCCGGAATGCACTTAAATATGTCCCTGTCATCTTTAGATTTAAGCAATGCTTTTTACGATGAAAACAATGAACTGGGTCTGTCTTCTATTGCATATAACTTTTTAGGCGGATTGTTAAAGCATGCTAAAGCTTACACTGCTGTAACTAATCCTACAATAAATTCCTATAAAAGACTTATACCTGGGTATGAGGCTCCAGTTTTAATAGCCTGGTCTCCAATTAACAGAAGTCCTTTAATAAGAATACCGGCTGAACGGGGTGCTGGCACAAGGATAGAACTTAGAAGCCCTGATCCTTCGGCAAATCCATATCTGGCACTATCCGCTGCATTAAAAGCTGGTCTGGACGGCATAAAAAATAAAATAGAGCCTGTAAAGCAGGTATCCAGCAATGTATATGAGATGAATACTGATGAAATTCAGCAGAGAGGAATAGAAAGGCTGCCAGTTAATTTATATGAAGCGCTGATGGAATTGTCAAAGGATGAAGTAATAAAATCAGCTTTGGGGGAATATGCATATAAACGTTTTTCAGAGGCAGCTGCCTATGAGTGGAATGATTATTCAAAATATATCTCCCAGTGGGAAATTGACAGATATTTAAGGAAGTTTTAACTAAGGAAGTTACATAATTATCATATGAATTTTAAATTATGTAATTTCCTGTACCATGTGATAAATTGTTTCTTTTCGGAGTGGTGTTATGGATAATTATAAAATAGTAGTTGCAGACAGTGACCGTAAAAGCAGAGAAATGATTTGTGCATTATTAACTTCAAGGGGATATCAGGTTCATCAGGCTAAGGACAGCGGAGAGACCTTAAGATTAAGCAGAAGCTTGTTTCCTGATCTGGTAATCATGGATGTGGGTATAACAGGCATTAATGCTTTCAGTACAGCCGGAATAATTGAAGAAGACAGGGTTTCAAATGTAGTATTCATAACCGGTAAAATTGATTCTGTTTTTTATGACCAGCTGAGAAAAATGAATATTTTTGCTTATATAACAAAGCCCGTAAATCCTGAACAGTTATATCAGACATTGGAATTCAGTATAAATAATGTTATAAAACTTAATAATCTTCAGCTTAGAATTGAAAATCTGGAAACAGAATTGAAAAACCGTAAATTAATTGAAAGAGCTAAAGGTATCCTTATTAAAAAATTAGGAATTTCAGAGGATGAATCCTATAAGCATTTAAGAAAAAAAAGTATGGATCTTTGTATTCCTATATATAAGCTGGCAGAAAAAATAATAGATAATTATGGATAAATCAAAAAAGACCTTCATTGCATGAGGATCTTTTTTGATAAATCTAATTTTTATAATTTACAGAACTGTAAATAAACTTTAGAAATTGGGTTTTCAATGTGGGTGATGACAGCCAGCTTCTCTGACTGCAGAATCCACAAAATGAACTTGTCTTATTTCATCATCTCCTCCATTTTTCTGGAGTCCAGTGACGGCCTTAATTTCATGAAAGTGATCTTTATAAAAATCTGTTTTTTGCCTTAATCAAATAAATATGCCTGCCTTTTTATTTTTTTCCTCACTGGATATTCCGGCAAATCTTTAGTTAAACCAGATAAAATAAAAGCCTTCCAGCTTTGGAAGGCCTTATTTACATTGCTCTGCCTGGAATTATAGCATCGATTACGCCGATGACCAGTGCAGCAAGCACAGCTCCTATTACAGTTACCCTCATAGCAGGAACAAAGAATTGTGCTATATATATAATTATAGCTGAGATGATAAAGCCTTTAATACCTTTGCCAAAAGGTGATGCATCAACTTTCATAAGAGATTCTACCAAATAGTCCAGTATACTTATAACCAGTGCTGCAATCAAGAAAGACCACAGCCCGTAAATGGAAAAACCCGGGGTAAGATATGAGGTTATAACTAAAACAACTGCAACTAATAATAATCTTCCAATCCAGCGCAGAAATCCGCTTCCTCCTGAATCTTCTCTTCTTTCTTTTTCTTCACTTGCCATAATATTCCTCCTAATGTAAAAATTTAATTATTTTATTGCTTTATGCATTTAGTGTACCCAAATAACTTAAAAATATAACAAAAGATTTTGAATAAATTATTTAGATATTGCAAATTCTATATACAGAGAGGAGATGTTTTTATGAAATTAACTACAGTGGATATGATTAAAAATAAGCTGCTGGATGTTCAGGAAAATGTTAAGGATTTTCAGGAGTATTCAGGAAAGGTTGACGATAAGGAAATAGATGAAACTTTTAAAAGGTTTGCTGAAGAGTCAGCCATGCAGGCACAGAAATTACAAGAATTATTAGACAGATATGATAATAAAAAATAGAAGGTTAATCCTTCTATTTTATTTATGAAACTGGATAATTACTTTGACTCTGAAGCTGGAATAAATTCACGAATTATATAATCTCTTTTATTTGAAACAGATTAAAATATAAAATTCCTGTTGATATAATGGTAAAACAGTAATATAATGTAAATTGTTAACTAAAATTATATACATAACAGAGGTGTAATTATGTAAGAGCTTAGTGAAAAATTAAATTTACTAATCGAATTAAAATTACCTTTAGATGAAGAAACATTAAATGTCAGCAGAAGAATGGACAAGCTTTTATTAAATTATTACAAAATGAATGCTGTTAACAAAGAAAATTTAATTATAAAGATATCAGCATGATATCTTAGTATGAATATGTAAACAGTACAGTTAATATTTTCTCCTGCTTATGGATATTATAAGTGGTATAATAAATGTAAATAAAGCTAAGGAGAAAAGTGTGCAGTATGTTAAATATAGGTTGTCATTTATCCATTTCAAAAGGGTTTTATTTTGCAGGGAAGCAGGCAGCAGAAATAGGAGCCAACACCTTTCAGTATTTTACCAGAAACCCAAGAGGCGGCGGAAGGCGTGAACTTGACCAGGAGGATGTAAAAAGGCTTCATGATTTGGTATCTGAGTATAAATTTGCACCTCTGTTTGCTCATGCACCTTATACCATGAATCTGTGTTCCGATAAAGAAGAAATAAGGACTTTTGCAAAAAATGTGCTTAAAGAAGACATAGAAAGACTTAAATATCTTCCTAAGTCCTATTATATATTCCACCCGGGAAGCCATATGGGACAGGGAGCAGATAGAGGGATAGACTATATTGTAAAGGCATTAAATGAAGTAATAGATGAAAACAATGATATTACGGTTCTTCTTGAGGGTATGTCAGGAAAAGGCTCAGAGGTGGGGAAAAACTTCCAGGAACTGAAAGCTATAATAGACGGCGTTAAGTATAACAGGAAATTAGGTGTTTGCCTTGATACCTGCCACCTTCATTCTGCAGGATATGATATAGTTAATGATCTGGACAAAGTTCTTGATGAATTAGACAAAATAATAGGCTTTGACAGGGTTTTAGGAGTTCATTTAAATGATAATAAGAATTCCTTAGCCTCATTTAAGGATAGGCATGAAGTAATAGGCGGGGGTTCTATTGGACTTGAAAATATAATTAAATTTATAAATCACCCCAGAATAAAAAATCTTACATTTAACCTGGAAACACCCAATGAACTTGATGGATATGAAAGGGAGATTAATCTACTTAGAAAATCCTTTGATTAAATTTCCTCTTTTTATTGATTTTGGCATGTTTATAAAATATAATTAAGTATACGAATGCATTGGGAGGAATTATGGGTAAGAGGTTATATAAGTCAAGAAATGACAGGAAGATATCCGGTGTCTGCGGAGGAATAGCAGAATATTTTGATATAGACCCAACTATTGTAAGAATAGCCTGGGTATTATTTTCATTAGCCTATGGCTCAGGAATAATTGCATATATTATATTTGCTCTGGTTATGCCGGAGGAACCTTAATTACTTCAAAGGACTCATAATTTTTATAATTATGAGTTTATTTATTTAAGGAAATTGAATAATAACATTTTAGGTGATTTTTCAGTTTAATTTGAATTATGCAGTTTCCTGTTTTTTTATGGGGGTAAAAATGATTAAAAAATTTGCAGGATACTATAAAGGACATTTAGGCTTATTTATTTTGGATTTGGTTTGTGCACTTATGATTTCAGGAACAGACCTTATTTTTCCTATGGTTACTAGAAAATTTATAAACGACATTATTCCAAACAAGGAAATAGCTCTTCTTTTCAAGTTGGGATTTGTTTTATTTTTGTTATATGTTTTCAGAATGCTTTTGGAATATATTGTAGGGTATTATGGACATTTACTGGGAGTGAGAATGGAGTACGATATGAGAAAAGAAATTTTTTCTCACATTCAGCAGCTGCCTTTCAGCTATTTTGACAATACAAAGACAGGTCATATAATGTCCAGAATAGTAAATGACTTAAACGAGATATCAGAGCTGGCTCATCATGGCCCTGAGGATATATTTATTTCTGTAATAATGATAATAGGTTCATTTATTCTACTTATTGAAATAAACATTCCCCTTACTTTAATTACATTTACGATTATTCCTTTTTTGATATATTTTGCTGTTTATTATAATAATAAGATGAGAAAAACCTTCAGAAAGGTTAGGGAAAGTCTGGCAGATGTTAATGCCAGGCTGGAAGACAGCATATCAGGAATCAGGGTAGTTAAGTCCTTTACAAATGAGGAATATGAAAATATTAAATTTGATGAAGGTAATGACTATTTTAAAAGAATGAGAGGAATTTCAGTAAAATACCTGGGAGTATTTCATGGGGGCATGAATTTTTTTGGGAACATTTCAACTTTAATAGCCTTAGTAGCAGGAGGATATTTTGTTTCCACGGGAAGGATAAGCTATGGTGACTTGGCAGCCTATATCCTGTTCATAAATCAGTTCCTTCAGCCGGTAAAGCGGCTGGCAGATTTCGTTGAGCAGCTGCAGAGAGGTATGGCAGGGTTTAAGAGATTTCTTGAAGTTATGGAGATTCAGCCTGATATTGTGGACAAAGATGATGCAGTTGGGATTGAAAGCATTAAAGGTGATATAAGGTTTGAAAATGTAGGCTTTAGTTATGATAATAAGGAACATGTCCTAAATAATATCAATCTTAAAGTAAATCAGTCGGAAACTGTTGCAATAGTAGGTCCTTCAGGATCAGGAAAAACCACACTCTGCAATCTTATACCCAGATTTTACGAGATTAGTGAAGGAAGCCTGCTTCTTGATGGAGTTGACATAAGAAACATTAAGATAAGCGATCTGAGAAAAAACATAGGGCTTGTATCTCAGGATGTTTTCTTATTTTCAGGGACAGTTAGAGAAAATATTGCCTATGGAAATATTAATGCTACAGAAGAGGAAATAATAGATGCAGCTAAAAAAGCGAATGCAGATGAATTTATTAGAGAGCTTAAGGACGGATATGATTCATACATAGGGGAAAGGGGAGTAATGCTGTCTGGCGGCCAGAAGCAAAGAATATCCATTGCCAGAATGTTCCTTAAAAATCCCCCAGTTCTTATATTAGATGAGGCAACCTCATCCCTTGACAACAGAAGTGAAGCAATTATTCAAAAGTCCGTAGAAAAATTGTCTGAGAACAGGACAACCTTTATAATAGCTCATAGGCTGGCAACAATAAAGAATGCAAAAAGAATTCTTGTGCTTACTGAAAATGGAATCGAGGAAGAAGGA
>JAJBWD010000272.1:0-3272 GCA_032907345.1 Bacillota bacterium
ATTTTGTCTTGTACCCCCTGAAGAAGAGCAGGATACATCATATTTGGCAGCTGCAGATAATATTCTTAATTTTTCATTTATATCCATATGTCCTCCATAATTCATATCGTAAGAAATTACATAACTGACCTTAGATTTTTCAGAAAAAACATGATAAAAGATCTAAAAAATCATGTAGTTTACTCATATATAATTATATCAAACATATGTTCTTTTGTAAAATATATTTAATTTTTTAGCTAAAAACGGGCTAAAGTTTGATAACAGTGAAACTTTCTATTTACCTCATAACTGCTTAAACAATTTTTGAGTAAGCCTCTATGTGGTTTCCTTCAGAATCCTCAAATTCCAAAACCCAGTTATCATTTATTCTTGTAAGAGGAAATACCAATTCTGAATTCAGCTCCTTAAGCCTTTCCAATAATTTATTTATATCATTTACTTTAAAGCTTGGCAGGCAGTTGTTCCCCCAGCTTTTCATTTCATTAACCTTTCCGTTATTAAAAAGACAGAATCTGAATCCGCTGATATTAAATATACTCAATATCTGATCCTTAGTTTCTGCGTCAATATCTAAAAGTCTTTGATAAAAATCTATTGCCCTGTCCATGTTCTTTACACATATATAAAGAGAATTTAAAGTAAAGTTCAATTCCATTTCAATACTTCCTTAATTATTTTTTATTTTCACTCAGCAATTTAACTGCCTTTTTATATACTTCCTCCGAAACCATCCCGCCATCTGCATTCCCATGGTTCATCAGGATAAATCTGATAGAACTTTTAGACCAGTCTCTTCCGCGGTTAGTTTTTATTTCTGAACGTTTTAATTCATCGGATATTCCCTGAAGACTTTTCCCGGAAATATAAAGATTATATATTTTTTCGATAACCTGCTTATTTGAATAAGCCTTCCTGCCTGCATTTCTATCATTCAGCCTTAATTCCGAGCTTTCCAGCTTTTGTTTCAGACTGCTTATTTCATTTTGCAGCTTTTCAATTTCCCTGCTATATTCATCTTTTATAATATTAATTTTAGAATTCAGCTTATTTATCTCCTTGCTGTAGCATTCATTCATAGCTTTAAGCATTTCTGCCTGGTCCTTAAGTGACTTCATTGTTATTATTGCCATATATAACCTCCATAAGATACAATCCGTTATTACTTAGTATACCCTAGGGTTAAATATAGTTCAATTATTAATTATTAACCCACCTGCAAAGCATAAGACTTTACATTAAATAAAAGGGCATCTCACAATATTTCATTATGAGAAGCCCTTCATTGCTATTTTAAATGCAATTTATTATATTTAATTAGCTTTCATTTGCTTGCCTTTTGATTGAGGTTTATTGCTGAATACTGAAACTGCTTCAACTATCAGTACTATAGCAAGTACAAACAGTACTACTGCAAATGTACCAAGTATATAGTTTGGTTTTGCACCGAACAGATACTGCTTCATCAGAAGAACAAGTGCTGTAAGAGTTACACCAAACATGAATATCATTGGCAGCAAAGTATTGATATACTTTCTTCCTGATTTAGCCAGCCAAGCTGATATTGCCAGCAGTGCAAGACCTGCAAGAAGCTGATTTGCTGAACCAAATATCGGCCATATCTTTGCATAGCCATATAACAATAATGCTGCTGATGCTAATACTGTTATAAATGTTGAAAAATAAATATTAGCGAAGGTTTTCTTTGTGCTTTCTTTTGCATTATCAAAGAACTCCTGGAATATATATCTTCCAATTCTCGTTGCAGTATCAAGACTTGTCAGTGCAAAGGCTGAGAATGCAAGAATTACAAATACCTTTCCAACTGCAACTGGTAATCCAAAGCTGTTCATGAATGTTGCAACACCACCGGCAAAAATCTGAGCAGGTGTTCCTGTTGATTTTGCTACATATCCAACTGCTATAAGAGCAACAATTGCTACAAGACCTTCTATAAGCATAGCTCCGTATCCAATTAACTGAGCATCCGGTGCTTCTTTTGTAATCTGCTTTGCAGTTGTACCTGAGCTTACCAGTGAATGGAATCCGGATATTGCACCGCAGGCTACTGTAACAAATAAGAATGGGAACAATGTCTGTCCTTTAACTGTAAAGGAGGTATATGCTGCCAGCTGCATTGAAGGATGAGTTATAACTATACCTAAAACAGCTCCAATCAGCATAGCATAAAGCAGGAAGGAGCAGAGATAGTCTCTTGGCTGAAGCAGAATCCAAACAGGAAGAATGGATGCCAGTGAAATATATATAAGAAGAAGGATATCCCATTGAACCTTTGTAAGCTTTATAACCGGGAAAGCATATCCAACCCAGATACAGAAGAAAAGAAGTACAACTCCCGCAACTGTGGAAATTCCTATTGGAGCATTCTTTCTGTATACAAAGAATCCAAATGCCATTGCAAGGAATATGAACAATATTGATGCTGTTCCAGCCTGTGCTCCGGTAAGTGCAGCAGGTGTTTTAGCATCAAAAGCGAAGGTAGCAGCACAGATATCAGTGAATGCTGCAACAACAAGAATAAGAGTAACCCAGGCAAAAATGTTAAATATCATTTTACCTTTTTCACCAATATTAACCCTGATTATTTCGCCTATTGATTTACCATCATGTCTTATAGAAGCTAATAATGCACCGAAGTCATGAACACCACCGATAAATACACTTCCGCATAGTATCCATAAAAATACAGGAACCCAGCCGAAAACTGCAGCCAGGATTGGTCCGGTTATAGGACCTGCACCAGCTATGGAAGAAAAGTGATGGCCTAATAAGATTCTGGCATCTGCAGGACAGTAGTCAACGTTATCAAACTTTGTGTGAGCAGGAGTTTTTCTATTAGGATCTACTCCCCACTTTTTTGCCAGGTATCCGCCGTAACCTACATAAGCAATGGCAAATACGACAATACCAATAAGTAATAATAGTAATGAGTTCATATAATAGCCTCCTTTATTTATTTAAAAGTGTATTTTGGTACACTTTTTTAACCTTTTTACCTTCCTTGTTAGTAATAATGCTGCTATCCTGAAGGTCAACTAAAATAAGACGTATGTCGCTCCATCCATGGAGATAAAATAAATAGGGCTTTGTATATTTATATTTAGAAATGAATTCTTTAATGCCCTTAGCAGGTGATTTCCCGGAAATTATAACCCCCGTTATGGTTGTACACTTATGATCCCTGCTGTGATTCACCATTTTTTCCGTAGTAAGCTTCAAGAAATTTGTAAAATCGTTTAAATTGCCTGTGG
>JAJBWD010000273.1:0-3884 GCA_032907345.1 Bacillota bacterium
AATCCTTTAAAAACCATAACTATTAACTTAGAAGAAGAATAGGAACCTGCCTATTCTTTTATATTGTATAATATTTAGCTTATTAAGGAGAAAAAATGATAAAAGAAACAAGAGATATATTAAAAGAAAAATACGGCATAAAAGAAAATGTAATAGAGGTATATGAAAAAGCTTTAAATGATGTTAAGGATGTATTCAATAAATATGATGAAATAAGAGAATACAATCAGATAAAGGTTCTTAAAGCATTCCAGGATGAAAGAATCAGCGATATTCACTTTGGAATGACTACAGGATATGGTTATGGGGATATTGGAAGAGATGCATTAGACAAGGTATATGCAAGAGTATTTAATACGGAAGCGGCATTGGTTCGTCCTCATTTTGTCAATGGAACTCATGCAATCGGAGCTGCTCTGTTTGGAAACTTACGAACCGGGGATACAATATTTTCAATCTGTGGAACTCCCTATGATACTCTTCATGGGATAATAGGAATTAATGAAAAAAGCAATATGGGATCATTAAAGGATTTTGGAGTTAAATACAAGCAGGCTGACTTAAAAGATGAAAATATTGATTTGGAAAAAGTTAAGTCAGAACTGCTGTCTGATAAATCCATAAAGCTTGTCCATATTCAAAGATCAACTGGCTATGGCTGGAGAAAATCACTTTCCATAGAAAAAATAGAGAAGACAATTAAATTTATTAAAGACATAAGGTCTGATGTAATAGTTTTTGTAGATAACTGCTATGGGGAATTCATTGAAGCTAAAGAGCCAACAGATGTGGGAGCGGACCTTATTGCAGGGTCACTTATTAAAAATGTTGGAGGAGGAATAGCTCCAACAGGAGGATATGTGGCTGGAAAGAAAGAATATGTGGATAATACAGCTTACAGGCTTACCATTCCCGGAATAGGAGGGGAGTGCGGTTCTACCTTTGGTGTTACAAGACTTATGTACCAGGGACTGTTTTTAGCTCCACACATATCTATGGAGGCATTAAAAGGCGCCGTTATATGTTCCAGAATAATGGAGCTTTTAGGTTATGAAGTCCTTCCAAAATATAATGATGACAGAACAGATATAATTCAGTCAATTAAGTTTAATGACAAAGAAAAGCTTATTAAATTCTGTAAGGGCATTCAGTATGGATCTCCTGTTGACTCTTTTGCAGAATGTGAACCATGGGATATGCCAGGCTATGAAGATCAGGTTATTATGGCCGCAGGTGCATTTGTTCAGGGAGCCTCCATTGAACTGTCCTGTGATGCTCCCATTCGTGAGCCTTATATAGCATACCTTCAGGGCGGGCTTACCTTTGATCATGCTAAAACAGGAATACTCATTGCTGTCAATAAAATAATATAAGGACCAGAAATGGTCCTTAATATTTTCTATATATTCCAACAAGTTTTCCAAGTATGCTGCAGTTTTTAACGTATATAGGATCCATGGAAGAGTTCTCCGGCTGGAGTCTTATCCTATCCTTCTCTTTAAAAAATCTTTTGATTGTAGCTTCGTTTTCAATTAGTGCAACTACAATGTCTCCATTTATTGCTGATGAGGTTTTTTCCAGTATTGCTAAATCTCCGTTTAATATACCGGCTTCAATCATGCTTTCTCCTGAAACATTCAGCATAAAAAGTTCATTGTCTGATTTAACATAATTTATCGGCATAGAAAAATAATCCTCGATATTTTCAACGGCAAGTATGGGAAGTCCTGCAGTTACCTTTCCTATGATAGGGATTTGTATAAGCTCATTTACCGGGTTTATTTTATCCATAATTTCAATAGCTCTGGGCTTTGTTTTATCCCTTTTTATTCTTCCTTTTTTTTCTAAGTGAATTAAGTGATTGTATACAGTAGAAGTAGATTTAAGATTTACTGCCTTACATATCTCTCGTACTGACGGCGGATAGCCTTTTTCCTTTTGTTCTTTAATTATGTACTCATATATTTCGTTTTGCTTTTCACTGTTTTCTTTCATTAAATTCACCTCTGTGTTAAATTATAGCATATAATAAGCATCATTTCAAACTAATGTTCTATTTAGTTGTAATATATATTTGTTTTTGATATAATCTCAAATGAGAGGTGATATAATGGCTAAAATGTGTATATTGTATGAAGGAAAAGTATGTGATGACTGTAACGAATGCAATATTTGTGATTTAGATAAAAATAAGATATGCAATAACTGCGGTAAATGTCTCCAGATGGAAGGAATAGATATCAGAGCTGTAAAAATTGATGAAATAATCGAGGATCCGGAGGAGCTTAAAAACTTTAATGAAGAAAATAAAGAATATCCTCAGGAAGATGATTTCATATATGATTTTATTGACGATATTAAGGATTTAAAAGACATAATAGCCGAGGAAAATGAAGAATACCCGGGATTATACATTAAAAAGAAATAGGAAGTGTGCTTCCTATTTCTTTTTTTCGTGGCTTAATGGATTTAAATTTACTGCTTCTCTTAATTTTTCCGAATCCACATGGGTATATATCTGAGTGGTAGATACATTTTCATGGCCCAGAATCTGCTGCAGGCTTCTTATGTCAACATTGCCATATTTATACATCAGTGTGGCTGCAGTATGCCTAAGCTTATGAGGGGACACTTTTTCGTTTTCTATTCCTGCTTTATTTATCCATTTCTTAACAATAAGTTCAACAGTCCTTTTATTTATTCTTTTCATGTTTCTTGATATGAAAAGAGCATCCCTGTCTTCCTTAATTTTATCTCTGAATTCATTTCTTACTGAAAGATAATCCTTTATGGAATTTACTGAGGCTTGGTTTAAGTAAATTGTCCTTTCTTTATTTCCCTTACCAACAACTGTTAGAATATCTCCTTTAATTTTCGGTATATCAATAGATACAAGTTCGCTGAGTCTTAAGCCGCAGTTTAAAAACAGGGTTATGATGCAGTAGTCTCTTTCCTTATTATCTCCATCTATGGAGCTTAAAAGATTCTTGCTTTCATTTAAAGTCAGGTAAATAGGATTCCTTTTATCTATTTTAGGAGTTTCCAGATCCTGAGCAGGGTTTTCTTTTAATATTTTCTCTTTTGTATGAAGATATTTGAAAAAAGATCTGATAGCTGCTATTTTTCTGGCTCTGGCATAGCTTTTATTATCTCTGTAATTTTCTACAAAAGATATGAAAGCATATATATCCGGCAGGGCAATTGAATTTAAAAAATCCTTATCTATATCATTAACTTTAATTTCATCAAATTCTGTTTTTTTATCAGTATATCCTTTGTACATTTTTAAAAACCTGAAAAACATTATAAGATCAAGTTTATAACCGGCAATGGTGTTAACTGATTTTCCTCGTATTGTATCTAAATAATTAAGAAAGTTATTTAAAGAAGGCGGCAGGGCCGGATCATATATTGAATTTAAATCATATTTCATATTTTACCTCCTGATTTAATTAAAAAGCAGTCCAATTTCGCTAAATAAACATTTAGCGAATATATATTTCGCCAAAGAGGGGGCAAAATCCTTCTTTTTTCATGAAAATTATTAATAATATTTTTTAAAATAATAATATACATAAAAAATACTATTTTGTCGATTAATATATTAATGAAAATGCATAATTATACCATTAAATGTAAATCACATTTTGTTATTAAATTGTGAATGCTGAGAAATTTCCTTATTATTAACAGCTTATTAACATTTTGTGGAAAACTGTTTTATACAAAAAAATAGAATATAGAAGTTATATCCTCCTATATTCTTATTATTTATTTATTCTGTTTTCTGATTTTTTAAATTAGACAGTTACAACCGCGTCATCACCTAAAAGATTTTTATTTTCCTGAAGAATAGGATCAACTATTTCACTTACAAATTCAGT
>JAJBWD010000274.1:0-4611 GCA_032907345.1 Bacillota bacterium
AACAAAATTAATAAATGTATAGAAATAAAGTATGAAAAGTGGTATAATATAAGTATATTAAATAAAGGAGATTGATTATTATGTTAGGACATCCAATATATAAAGAGGACTTAAAATATATTAAAGAA
The DNA here is from genome assembly GCA_032907345.1 of Bacillota bacterium. Lineage (GTDB taxonomy): Bacteria > Bacillota > Clostridia > Clostridiales > Clostridiaceae > JAJBWD01. The sequence continues at coordinate 129 of JAJBWD010000274.1, forward strand.
GTAAATTTTATAAAATGTGAGTATACTGCAAAAGTATGCAATATATATGTAAATGTAACTATGAATTATAATTTAAGAGAATATTATCTTATAGGTAAAGTGTTTAAAGATTGGCGAACTCAAGGATGCTATACATATATAAACGGTCATAGAAAGGATTATAAAACTGTGAAGCCTGCTTTAAATGCTATACTAAAAAAAGAGTGGTTCGGCTTGGAATATGATAAAATATTAATCTATGCAGGATTAAAAAAGGATATTAAAGATACTAGAGCATATAAAAAATTAATAAAAAATAAGATAGCAACTAAAACTGTAGATACTATCAACAATATCGATACTACCATAAAAGATACTAATATTACAACTCAATTTAATACATCTAATAATATTAATAAAATAGATAAACAAGATCATGCTACTTCTACAAATACTAAAGATATTGAAGTAATCAATGATGATATGATAAAAGGATATAAACTGTTAAAGAATGTAGATAATGTACAAATATATGGAACGATAGAGAACTATACAAGTAGAATAATGAATGAGTCTTATGATGTTGTATCTGATATAATAATTGCACAGGATAAACAATTAATATATAAAAGGAATAATATATCCTTTCCAGTGGATTCAAAAGAAAAAATATCTATAGTAGATTATTTAGATGATATAATTTTATATATTAATAATACTACTGTAGATAAATATCTAATTAAAAAGGAATTAGAAAATCTATTGTTTTGTAAAAAACAAATTAGATTCGAATTAGCAATAAGAAGTATTAAAAGAAGAATAAATAAGGACAAGGAACAAGCAAAACATGAACAACATACAAATGAAATAAATAAATTAAAATCTAGTGTAATAGATGTAGCTATTAAAAAGAATCTATTAATATGTATAGGCAGTAAATATATTAGGATATTAAAGGGAATTACCAATTTAAATCTTAGTAGAAGTATAATAGAAGATATTTTAAAAATGAATGCAGACGATCCAATATTGAAAACTAATTTATTGAAAGATATTGTATTGCAGCAGGAAGACATATATAATAAAACTGAATATGAGATATCTAAAATATTATTGACAAAAACTAAAGAATATTTAAATGGAATATAAAAAGATTAAGGAAGGATTAATTTATATATGAATATAGAGTTTACAAATAATATAGGAACTATGATAGAAGAATATATAAATAGAACTGGAGCAACAAAAACATGGATAGCTAATCAATTAGGGTATAAGTCTAAACAGGCTTTAGACGGAGCTTTAATATCTAAAAATCCAACATTAAGAACTTTGTTATTATTTTCTAATTTCTTACAATGTGATATCAAAGATTTATATACAATAATAAAGTCAAAATAAAATTTGTATTTTTGAAAAATATATATTGACATACTATAGTATACATGTTATAATGTATACATAAGGTAAAGGAAAGCAAGTCAAGACATTCAAGGTTGACATACTGATATAAAGAAATTAATAAATCTAATCAAATAACTAAAATGGTAGACAACATAAAATAATAGTTCTTTGACAAATAAATATAGAGTAGGAAGATTAAACCTAGGTTATTTATTATAAATAACAAGCACTGTCCGAACAGGTTAGTCGGAAAATAATCAATCCTAATGAAATAATGAGAATAACAATATTAATAAATATTTTAATATAATATTATAGGTTATATTTAATCTAATGACAAAATAAATAATTTATACAAGTGAGTAGCTTTTATTAAATCGACCATAACAGATTGAATATAATCTATAATATATTTAAAATTTAAATAGAGTATATTGAATATAAAGTATATTGTATTAAGATTTTAAATATAAAATTAATAAGAAAGGAGAAATAACAATGAAAATAATAGAACTTGTTAATGGTCAAATTATAGAAGAATATGAAATACTTAAGGAAATCAAATCTATGATTATGGATAATTATATAAATAATAAAGAATTTTTAAATGATGATTCTAGTTTATATATAAAGTATAAAGATGGCTCTAGTTATTATATTTGTGGTACACAAGAAGATGGAATTTTTAAAAAGACAGGAATTAAGACAGTTATAGAAAATAATCCTGAAACTTATGGCGTATATGGTAAATATAAATTAACTAAAGTAGACAATTCAGAATCTGATAATATTTGTACATGGTTAATAAATAATTAATAAAGGGAGTGTTTATTATGAGAAAAATAACCGTATATGATAATAGAGATATGACTATGAGTGAAGAAACTGTAAAAGTAGTTAAAGAATGGCTAAAATTTGATGCTCCGAATTGGTGCGAAGAAATACATTTTGATGATAGATATTTAACGTGCGAGAATGATTTTAGAAAAGTAGTTTATAAAGATATATTCGGTAGTTGGGGAAGTCCAGTAGAAATAAGATAAAATAATTATTAAAGGAGTGGTATTAATATGAATAAAATAATAGATGGAAAATACACTTTTGAAATTATAGATTATATACCATGTGATTATGTTATTTGGAACGTTGGTAGAAATATGGTAGATGGATATTTACCATTAGTGCAATTAGGTGGAGAAGATGGCTTTCAAGTTAATACTAAAACAATGAAAGCAATTAAATTAAAAGATGCTCAAACAATTTTAAATGCTATTGGATGGGGGCAAAATACTATAAAACAAATGGAAACATACATCAAAAGATATAAGAACTCAAAAAGAAAAATGACACAACAACATGTTGAAAAATTAAAAGTAGCATTAAAAGTTATGTATTCAATTGACGATAGAAGGTAAAAACATAATATTAATAAAAACAATATTTTAAAAGGAGAGTTAAAAATGAGGAAACAAATAATAAATATTTATAATGTAGAAGAATTGAATAAAAAAGCAAAAGAAAAAGCATATTATAATTTTTGTAAAGATACTGAATATCCATACACTAATGAAAATATAAAAGTTTTGAATGCGTTTGCTAATATATTTAATGTTAAAATAGATGGATGGAATTATGATGAAATTAATGGTAATGTAGATTATTGGATAGATTGTAAAGAGGAAATTTCAGAGATGCAAGGAATAAGATTATTAAAATATATATGGAATACTTATAGTGATGATATATTTCAAGGAAAATTTTATAGCACAAAAGGTTATTATGATAAAAATAATAAATATCATTATAAATATCGACATAGCAAAGTTATATTAGATAATAATTGTGTATTAACTGGGTATTATTTAGACAACGAGATATTACAACCTATATATAATTTTTTAAATAAACCTAATAATATGAATTTTAAAGAATTAATATCAGAATGTTTAAATAATTGGAGTAAAGCTTGTATGATTGATTATAAAAATTATTATAGTATAGATAACTTTATAGCTGAAAGCAATGACAATGAAAGAGAATACACAAAAGATGGGGAATTATATATAGCATAAATATTAAGGGAGTGTTAACAGTGAAAAAATTAATAAAAATAGGTATAATAGCAGGATTAATAATTGGAGCATTAAATATACCATGGATGACTCAATCTAAATTAAGTCATCATTTTAGTATAGCAAGTTCATTACATATGGATTTTTGTGAAAAACAATTTTTAACTTTAGATTCTATAAGATATAATATTAATAAAAATTTCAAACTTATAAAATTTGAAATAGAGAATTATAAGAACATTGGATCAGATAGTTATTATGTTGAAAAAATGGATATTTTAAAATAAGGTTTTTAAATACATTAAAGATTAGGGAGTGTTTATTGGATTTAGGAATGATTATAGATTTGCAGTTGGAGAAGGTAAAAAAGGCGAATTTTATAATTGTGGCTTTGGCAGACTATATGATATAATCATAAAAAAGAATATCAATAATTATATAGCTTTAAATCAAGAATTTAGTATTAGTAGTTTAAAGTAATGCAGAACTTAAAAAATTAAATTATGTAAGTTTTATATAATTTAAAGGGGTGAAAAATAAATGGATATTAACATACAAAAATTCTTACAGTATAAAAATCCTTCTATAGCATTTTTAGAAGGTGAGGAAGAAAAAGAAGTTGTATTATTAGAAAATTTAAAAAAGAAGGGTGTAAAATGGGACGATGAGACAGAAATAGATACGTCAAAATCAATGATACCATGCACCTATTTGTGGGGAGTAAAAGGAAATTTATTATATACAAAACAAAAATAGGTTTTTATCGTGGCTTTTACTCCAATAAAACCACGTACCAATTCACATTTCACTATGGTATATCTTTACCATAACAGACAACCGCCAGTTTTACAGCAGAAAAATAAAATTTAAAAATTATAGGAAGTGAAAAAATGTTTAATCCTAGATTAATTCAATTAGAGACAAAACATAATAATATTAATAAAAATAAAGAAATAACAATAGCTATAGTAATTATTAGCATTGCTATTTTACTATTAACATCTATATTATAAAATTGGAGGTATAAA
>JAJBWD010000275.1:0-6116 GCA_032907345.1 Bacillota bacterium
AACTCATTCAAAATGGTCAGATGAATATGTAATAAAAAAATATGCTAAAATTTTTATCAAGAAATTAGTTGATTTAAGAAATAAAGAAGATTATTTTGAAGTTGCTAAATGGACTAATTATGACGACAATGATAAGACTATTTTAGAAGCAATACACAATGAACAAAAATATGGTTTAGATAACTGGTATTTTGATACTAATCAATCTGACACAGTTGGTAGAGTAGAGCAATTAACAGATTTATTTGTAAAAGAATTAAAGAAGTATCCAGAAATAAGTTGTACATATTTTGACATAAGAGATAAAAATAAATATTGTAGTGTGCCAATGAATTATAAAAAGACCTTAAAAGTTGAATTAAAGGAAGGGAAAATATGAGTAACTCATTTGAAGAAAAAATTAAATTAAAAGATGATTTGACTGAAGATAAAGTTATAAAAAAATTAAATAAAGCATTAGAATCTTATGTAGATTCTGATTTTAATAGTAATGGACTTATATATTTATATATAGATATTAATGCAGCTAAAACACTATTTAAAGATTTATTTGAAAGAGTATCATTTGAAGATTATATAAAATATTATGATTCAATAAACTTCAATCCTTGTCAATGTGATATATTAGGGATATTATCTTTTATCAATGTTTTAGGTGACAATGTGAGATATTCCTCCAAGGAAGTTAAGTTCTATAAAGATATAGATATGTTAAATAAGGCTATTATAATAGCTACTAAAGCACACAATAATCAAACAGACAAAGCAGGATGTCCTTATATACTGCATCCATTGAGAGTTATGCTAAAATTATCTAATGATACAGATAGACAAGTTGCTATTTTGCACGATATTATTGAAGATACAAGCATTTCAATTGAAGATTTAAGAAAAGAAGGATTTGAAAATAATATTTTAATAGCATTATATTCTATTACTAAAAAAAAGAATGAAAAGTATTTTGATTATATCAATAGAGTTAAACAAAATTATATAGCTAAAAAAGTAAAAATAGCAGATTTAGAGGACAATATGAATTTGTCCAGGATACAAAATATTACTGATAAAGATTTAGGAAGAATGAAAAGATATGTCAAAGCTTATGCTATCTTAAAAAATTATGATATTAATGATATTAAAATCGAGAAATTCCATAAAGGGTTAGAACATAAAATATTAAGAAACATTGTAGATATTCCTATCATTATTACTCCTTCGGCTTTAGAAGGGCAAATTGTAGAAGATAAGGATATTATTATGACAATAAATAAAAAACGAAACTATATTGTTTCTAATACCTCATTTTTAAGTGGTTTTAATGAATATGAAAAAATAAAGAATAATAAATAGGGAGATGTACAATAAAATACGTAAATGTAGTATATGTGGAAGAGAGCAAAAGAAAATAGAGAATCTAGCAATTGGAAATAATAAAATAAGTAGGCCAATGTATGATCCTCAAATATTAACAGTAATAAATAATAAATGTATTTGTAATAATTGCACGGATATCTATCATAAAATTTATGCTCTAGACATAAATGAAAATTTTTCTTGTCGTGGGAGAGAATATTATGCTGATGGTCGTAACTTAAAATAATATGCAATATATAATGAATAGATAAAATCCAAATTTTAAAAGAGGGATAATATTCCAATGTATCAAGTTGCACATTTAAAAGATTATAAAGCATTGCAAAGATTTATGAATGAAACAAATAATTATGAATACATAATTATTTGCATGACCGAAAGTAATATTGGTTTCACAATAATTTATAAATATAATGATTAAATAAAAAGAAGATTGATTAATGAGAAAGATAGAAATATTAAATAAAAACAATAATTGGGTAGAAATAGATTTTTGTGGCTTACGAAAAGGAGACATATTTAGAATATTTGACAATGGAAAAAGATTTTGTGACAAAAAAGGAAATAAACAATGGACTGCTATTAGTGAACCTTATATAACTGAAACAGGAATATATCAAATTAACACGAAAGAAATTTAACATATAAATATTTATAGTAGTATAAAATTATGTAAGTTTAATAACAATAATAGATTAAAATTAGGAGGTCAATTTATGTTAAATAAAGGTGATATTGTAAAAATTAATTTTGATACATTTAAAAAATCTATTAATACAATATCTATGTCTAAAAAAGAAAAAAGTGATTTACTAAAACAAATAGAGAAATTCGATAAAGAATATGATCATAAACATACTATTACTAATATATTTATTAATAAAGCTTATACTGCTCAAGAACACAATAGATATGAATTAGATGAAAAATATGTATTTTATGATTACGAATTAAGTCAATAATATTAATAAAAATATACAGAAAGAGATGATTAATATCGGCAAACAATATAAATTAATATTTGATAATAATATTTTAGATGAGTATTTACAATATTATTTTAAAAAATATCCTAGAAGACATAAAACACCTATAGATAGTCCTTTACATCCTAGCATCAATAAATGGTTTGTAATGAAAAGACCTCAAATGAATGATTTAAAACAAAAATGGAAAGAGTTTGGGGTATGGGTCGTTAAAAAATATGGCTATGATAATCTTAATATTCAACATGCAAAAATTACATATAAATTCTTTTTTAAAACAAAACGTAGGCAAGATAATGATAATAGAAGTCCTAAATTTATTAATGATGCTTTAACTGAATCTCATATGATTATAGATGATAATTATACATATTTGAATCCATTAATAATATATGGCGAATATGATAAAGAGCATCCGAGAATGGAAATTATAATTGAAGAATATTAATAAAAATAAAGCGAGGTAAATGATGAATACTTTAAAAGATATTAAAGAAAAACTAAAAGCGATTGAATTTGTATTTGAAAATACAGAAAGTATGTGTATTCCTATAGATTGTATTAATAAATTAGATTTTGCAATTGATAATAATGATGAAAATGTATTTACATATTTAAATTGTGTTATAGAAAACAATGGTTCTATAAAAAGTTATCCCAATGACTCGACTTCTCCTATACTTAGATTATCTAAATGGGATGATATTTGTGATTGTAATTTTATACTTAAAAATGGTTTGCATGAAGATCATAGTATTAAATGGTATACAGAAGATAATCCATATATAATAGAACAAAATAATAAGGGGCAGTCATCTAATTTATTACGATATAATATAATAGAAATATTAATAAAACCTTATACACCAACATATACAATACAAGAAATATTTTTATTGCCTATAGGGACTCATATTAAAGATGAAAAAGGCAATAAATACATTATATTACCAAATGAGCAAGATATTAAAACAATTGACTTATATTCAACTTGTTTAACCGAGAAAAACATTAATATGAAATTCACCAAAATAGATTAATGAAAGGAAAATATAGCAATGGCTGGAATAGGAATATGTGCGAACACAGAATGTAAGCATAAAGATAAATGTTTAAGATTTTTAACAAAAACAGGATCATCATATGAGTTTAAAAATATCTGTAATAAAAATAATCATTATAAGTGGCTATGGAAAACTGAAACTGCTATAGTAAATAAATGATATTAATAAAATCAAAGTTTTATATAGAGAAGAAATAGGAAGGAGAATAAAGACATAAAATAAATACATGTAAGTATAGATCTTGATAAAGACGATAATATACGTGATATAGAAGATAATATTATAACTAAAGCAGCAAAGCAAATAATAGATATTGCATTAGAACAAGATATAGATTTATCTTATAAGGATACTTTTGAAGATAAAGTATATAAAGAAATAAAGTATTTATTAAGTGATTTTTTCAACAATAATTTTAAAGAATCAATAAAAAAAGAAATAATGTCTGAATTTACTAAAAAATATCTTAGGACAAAACAGCATAAAGAAATAAGGGAACAATTTTCAATAGAATTAGATAGAATTATAAAATCTGGATTAAAAGATGTAATATCTGAAATTATAAAAAGTGAAATAAAAAATTGTTTTAAATAATAAAGGAGCATTACTGCAATGAAAAAAGAAGATAAGGAATTTTTAAAAGAACTACAGCATGAAATGTTAACTCAAGATACTGTTGGTCAAGCAGACCCTAGATTTTGGGTAGTAATACAAACAGTAAGAGAATATTGGGTAGATGATAACGTAGATGGCATTTGTATCTATGACAAAGATGGGTCAGAAAGTGCGTTTGAGGGTGAATTAGAAGAGTTACCAGACTGGTTAAAAGAAAATTTTGATGGAATAGTTAAATGTGAATATGATGGTATTTCAGTTGAGATAATTTGTGAAGATGAAAATGAATATTTGATTGATGATATAGCAGAAATAGAGAACTTTTTAGAAGAATATGCTCCTGGCCGATATGCAATTTGTAATTATAGAGATAGAGAAGAAATAGCTGAAAACACAATGTTTCTTACTCTTAGAGAATGTAAGGAGCATATAAAAAGAAATGGCTATCATTATGATAAACCACACCCATACTCTATGACAGCATGGAGAAGTCCTCAAATAGAAAAGCTTTATAAAATATTGCAAGATACAGATTGGGATAAATTATTGGATACCTTAATATAATGGAGGTAATTAAGTGAATAAAGATATTGAAATACTTAAGCATATTTCTCATGAGGTAAATGAAACTATTGTTTTGTGTAAAAGCAATATTTATGATAAGACAACAGATCAATTATTTAAAATATCGGGGGAATTATCTATATTAATAAAATTAAAAGAGGAGGAATAACAGTATGGATAAATTTAAAGATATGAGTTATGTATATTTTTTAGAAAAAATATTAGACATAAGATTAACAACAAAACAAAAATTATTTATAGAATTATTTGAGGAGGTTAAAAATAAAGAAATATATTCTCTTTCTCCATATCCAATATATAATCCAAAAGAGACCACACAAAAAGATCCATTATCACCACCATATATCGGTTGTACTAAAAATATTGATACTATAAATAATAAATAAAATATATACCATATATAGTATAATATTAATTATTCGTATGCTATATATGGTATATAAGCCACTATAAAATGCGTCTTTTAACTTGATAATATAAAGCTAGAGTAGAACTACAAATAAATTCTACTCTAGCTCCCCATATCGACTTTATGGAGAATTTTTATGTTTCTAGAATTAAATAAAACATGTAGTAATATTATATACTAAAAATTATAAAAACATACAATAACTTAAATTTATGTTTTGTATAAAATTAATAAATAAAAGAAGGAATTATATGAAAAGTCCAATTAAATGGATAGGCGGTAAAATAGATCTGTTGATTTAATTTTATCAATTATGCTACAACATTATACATATGTGGAGCCTTTCCTCGGTGCAGGGTGGGTATTCTTTGGAAAAGAAAAAGCAAACGTGGAAATTATAAATGATATAAATGGAGATTTAATTAACTTTTTTGAAATTATAAGAACTCAACCAGAAGCATTTATTAATAGGATGAATTTGACATTAAAAAGCAAAGAATTATTTATGCAATATAGAGAAACAATGTCGGATAAATCTCTATCATCATTAGAGAGAGCTTTTAGATTTTATTATGTCAATCAAAATGCTTTTGGTGGATTAGTTAGGTATAACACAAAAGGTATATGTAATAGCCCTTATATGAGACATCCTAAGAGAAAACAAGGAGGTTCATATTGGGATTTGGATAAAATATATTTAGCACATGATAGATTAAAAGATGTATCTATAGAACAAGATGATTATAAAATAATTATTAATAAATATGATACTTCAGAAACATTGTTCTTTTTAGATCCACCATATGAATGTAAAAGTGGTAAATATAATGGAGAAACTACATTCAATTATGATGAATTACTTAATCAATGTAGAAATATTAAAGGGAAGTTTATATTAACATTAAATAGTGGTTTTGAAGAAAAATTTAAAGAATTTTACATAATACCTAATGATGTTCATTATTCAATAGGATGTACATCAGAAAGTGATAAAAAATATAAAGAAATTATAGTCACAAATTATAAAATAAATAAAAGTGCTTAAAAATTGATATGAAATAAAATTATGTTTTTATATAAAAT
>JAJBWD010000276.1:0-14307 GCA_032907345.1 Bacillota bacterium
AGTAAAATGAGTGATTTATTATTTTCGCAGGATTTATAAAGGGGGATGGACATGGTAGTAGCTAAACTTGAAAATATAGACAAAGCCTTTGGAGATAAAAAAATATTTAAAAACTTTAACCTGGAAATATCCGAAGGGAGGCTGTATGGCAGAGTGGGGCCATCAGGCTCCGGAAAATCTACCTTGCTTAATATGATAGGCCTTCTTGAAAAACCGGATTCTGGTGATGTAGAGCTATTTGGAAGGAAAAATATCAGACTGAATAGCCGAGTTGCAATGCTAATGCACAGAAACAAAATATCTTACCTGTTTCAGAATTATGCTTTGTCAGATAACGATACGGTTTACTATAATTTAAAAATAGCATTAAAATACAGTACGGTTAAGAATAAGGAACAGGAAATAAAAAAAGCTTTAGCACTGGTAGGATTAGAGGGGTTTGAAAAAAATAAAATTTTTACTTTATCCGGTGGTGAACAGCAGAGAGTTGCTATGGCAAGGGTGTTATTAAAACCAAGCCAGTTGATTCTGGCAGACGAACCTACTGGGAATCTAGATAATGATAATACAAAAGAAATACTGAAGCTGTTTAAACTTCTTTTAAAGGAATATAAAAAAACAGTAGTAATAGTAACCCATGACGAAAGGATTGCTAAAGAATGTGATGATATTATTCGATTATAATACGCTTAAGGCGTTAAAAAAATTGGTTATTTCCAGGAGAGTATTCAGCATTATTTTATTTATTTTTAGAAGCTGTTGGCATAATAGGGTATAAATGAGGTTAAAAACCTGGTTACACATAGCAGTAGGGGTACTGATTTCAGTTATAGCTGGATATTTAGTAATGAAGTTTATTATTATAAAAGAACCTGATGATAAAAAAATAGAAAAATGATTTTCAGCTATAAAACCACAGGGTAATTACACCAATGGCATTAAGTTAATGGAGATTAAGAAGCTATCCAACAAATAAATGTGATATCCCTTAAATAATGAATCAGATGTTGTTCTTTGGGCAAATGTATGAAATAAATTTTCAAGTGAAATAGTCTGTATTTTTGCTCGTTGTTGTACAAACACAGCAGTTGAAGCAATGTTCGCACTACATCCATATTGTCCTAGGAGTTCGTTAGTTAACGAATTTCCTTTCATTCCCGATATAGAGATAATCATCTTATCTAATTACAAGGGCCGCTTTCGCTACCGCTATAAATATCAGTAGCGAAAACGGCTGCACATTTTTATTATCCTATCAAGCAAAAATATGAATTTTTGTAAAAAAAGACCCGCACCACATATTTTGTGATGTGAGTTTTTTCTTAACTTAATGCCATTGGTACCTGCACCATGCGGTTTTATAAATTGCAGACTGGTTTTGTTAATCACAGCATTAAAGCATACAAAATTAATCCGGTTAATATCAGGCCATATCCCAGCAATTTTGTAAGGATATAGTTAAAGGATATATATTTTTTATTATCAACAATTATTTTCCTGCATGCAAAATATGGTCTGCTGCTTCTTTTATACCAGCCAATAACCTTTGCGTTCATATCAGTTATGTTATTTACAACAAGACATCCAAAAATAAACTCCAGGAATTTAAAGGGCTGTTTATAGTCTACAAGAATTATTCCCGTTCCGTCATTCAGTACAATATCTTCACTCCAGAACAGTCCGGGTATGCCTTTTCCGATAATTCTGCCTTCAAGTACTGCAGGTATTCCTTTTATGGGGGAAGCATCTTCCCTTAATAATAATTCTTCTATGGATTTGTTTTCAAAGCTTCTGCTGTATGAGTAATAGTAATACAGGAGAATAGCTGCCCCTAAAGTAAGCAGGTATGCCGGCTGATTTTTAGATGCCGCCCATGTTAATTTTAATATGGTAACCAGGTTGAATTCGGTAATGTGAGGTATCACAATGTATGCTGCCATAGCCCAGGGCAATATCTTGACAAATAATTCCAGTAAAAAGTTAAGAAATTGTTTAATACCCGGCTTGCTTATTGCTGCGTTATCATCAGAAAGTGCCAATATTCTTTTTGCGGTCAATGGGTGGGCGGAATTGAGCTCATACCATTTTCCCCAAAGGCTTTTAGTATCCCAGGACATCAGCTTTTTATAAGAAGCATCATCTTCATTTTTGTTGTTATAATTAACCAGCAGGTAAGATTCGCTTTGGGCAGCGTCTGCTATCCCAATTGCTGAGGCTTTAAGCTTTTTGCATTTTTCATTTTTAGTAAAGCCATAAGCAATTTTAATAAGTGCTGACTTTAAAGGTTCACCGGTTTTAAGAATATTTTTGGAAAAATTATCAGCAAAGAACTCTCTTATCCTGGAAAAAGAGAGAACCACATACTGACTAACTATATAAGCTCCATATGCTCCTAAACCAATCCAATATACAAGGTTCTGCTTGCTGCTGTTATGTGTCCAGGCATAAATCTGGTACATGATTAATGGTATTAAGGATACAACTGCCATCAGAATAAAATCATTATTCTTTATATGACCCAGCTCATGTGCAACTACCGCCTTCTGTTCCTCAACATCAAGTACATCTAAAAGTCCTTTTGTAACCACAAGATTTGCATCTCTTTTAAAGTGTCCATAACAAAAAGCATTTGGGTTTCCGTCATCTATAATGCCCAGTTTGGGAACAGGCATGCTATTATCAGAGCATACTTTTGAAATAAATTCAATTACTTCCGGATTTATAGCTTTCAGCATATAAGAATCAAAGTCTATTTTATAAATTGCCGTTACCAGATATGGCCCTATGAAATATTGAAACAGGACAGTAATAACAGCTGCCATTAAGCCTGCTTTCAGCGGAAGGCCCATATACCATACAATGGCGGTAGCTATAGCAAATAAAATCCCAAACATCATGACAAAAGCAATAAGAGCTTTTCTCATAACATAGTTATAATTTAATTTCATAATACCACCCATTAAATAGTTTGCTAATCAAAGCGTAGCATAAATCTGAATATAAGTAAATATATGGTAGAATATTGACTGGTTTAGATATATAATTAAGGCAGGACTAATTGATGAATATTTTAAATAGTAAAATGGAGGAGTTGGGATGAAATTTATCTACGTTTTTTACATTATACTATTAGCTATACCCTTTATAGGGATAATGTTATATACAATATTTAACCCAAGAGAAAGTGCTTTGTTTGGTAAGAGATGGCAATTTAAAAATGAAAATCTGGAACCAAGTGAAGATTCCATTAAATTTAATCGTTTTGTAGGAATAATAGGACTGACAGTGGTAATAGTTTTTGCGGTTATTGCTGTTATTAAAGTATTGCAAAGCTGATTTTTAGCATGAACTAGATATTATTACAGGGGGATTTTATAAATCACTATGCTTGTAATAAATCACCAGAAGAGAGGTTGATAGTATGGCAGATTCGTGGATTAATATGCATATGTGGACATTTACATGTCTGGTTTTGGCAGTCCCTTTGGCAATAGTAGGAGTGATTTTTACTCTATTAAAAGAAAAAGGTGCCATTTTAATCAGCGGATTTAACACTCTTTCAAAGGAAGAAAGAGAAGAATACGATAAAAAGAAAATGAGCAGGGACGTGAGAAATGATTTTTTTCTCTGGTCCGGGATATTATTTACAGGGGCAGCTTTATCCTGGCTTTTTCATAAATATTTTGGAGCAGCTTCAATTGCAGTCTGGATATTTCTTTTTTAAAAAAATGTCCATCTTGATACAGATAAAGCCTTTAGCAGGTACAAAAATCAAAATAAGTTTTAACAGATTATGATACTTTGCCTGAATTTTCAGGCAAAGTATATTATCTATACAAAATTATTTATGTAAGTAAGCCATGGTTCTGCTATTTCGAAGGGTATGCTTACTCCATCCATTGTTTCACCCAACTTAACATTAGGCTTAAGTTTTCCATGATAATCGCTTCCGCCTGATGCATAAAGCTTATGCTCCCTGCAATATTCCAGAAGGTATTTTGTCTTATCCATGGAATGCAGTGAATGATAACATTCTATGCCGTCCAGCGCATTTAAAGCTATAATTGAGTTTAAAAATTCTTCGTGGCTGTCTGCAAAATATCCATAAAGGTGGGCAAGGAATGCTTTACCGCCGGCCTTTTGTATTATTTCTGCAGCTTCCTTTACCGTGGGATAATTTTTCATCTGATCCAGGAAAAATGGACTGTTTTCATTATTAACGCAGGTTCTATAAAATGCATTTAAATTTCCCCAAACTTCTTTAGTGAAGTGTTTTTCATTTTCAGGATATTTCCTTAAATCATTATGCATCAGCTGGGTTGCAAAATATTTACCCCTAATGGACAGGTCACTGCTGTACTTAATATTAAGGTTTCTGCATACTTCCTTCAGTTTATTTAGGTAATCATTTTCCCTTTCAAGAAATTTTTCATCTGAAACTATTCCTGCCCTGTTTATCATATCCAGGTCTATGCCATAGCCTAAAACTTCTATGGGTTTTCCATTATGAGCAACAGAAAATTCACAGCCGGGAATTATTCTTCCCCTAAAGAAATCATTTATTTTTATGTTTTTAAGCTTCTTATAGGCTCCTATAGAGTCATGATCGGTAATGGATATATGTGTTAAGCCTAATTGCTGTGCTTTACTAAGGATTTCTTCCGGCTCATCTGAACCATCTGATGAGGTTGTATGAATATGTAAATCTATCATTTAATTCAGCTCCCTGTTTTCTATATAGGATTTATTTTACACCTGTTTCTGCTGTTATGGCAAGAATTAGCAACCGACTTACCATCTCTTATTTATCATACACATATTAATAATACATACATATATTGCTTATAGAATAAAGATATCAGGATGTTATAATATGTGGAATTGTATATATATACAGGATACCATAAATAAATTACTGCCCTCCATGTCCCAAATAATAATGCTGGATAAACCTTACAGAAGACCTGCAATAATGCTGGCAGATCTGGATGGAGACGGTGTGCCGGAATTAATTTGTGCCTATTATTACCAGGGCGAAAAATATATTATTGTGTTAAAGCATAGTTATGATGGCTGGTATGCAGCAGATACGGCTAAAGGAAAGGGCTATAATATAACATACTTTGGAGCTGTTCCGGTAACCAATGGAAAGGGGAGAAACTTAATAGTAGGATGGCAGGTTGGGTCAATATGGTCTGATCTTAGCGTATATGAGTGGACAGATAAAGGCTTAAGAGATTTGATTACTGGCAATAAATATTACAGCATGATGGAAGCAGAAGATATGGAAGGTACAAAATGGAAAGATGGAATATACGAACTGGCCCTATGGATTCATGATACAGGAGATGCGTATAGAGTAGAGATATACAGGTGGGAGAATAACAAGTTTATATTAGCTCAGGATGTATATCCTTATTACTTTAAGAAGGTAGCTAATTACTATAAAAAACTCTTAAGAGAAAAGGATTCTACTACCTACTGGTACTATTTAGCAGATGCGCAGATTAAAACAGGTAATTTGGAGGAAGCATTGAATTCTATTGACAAAGCTTTGGCCGCTAAATATCCCTATCCCTCAAGAGAAGAACTAATTCGCTTAAAAAAACAGATACTTCAGGAAAGATCATATTCTAATCAGCAGGTTATAGATTTTTCATCAATAAAATATATTGAATCAGAAACAGAGAAGGATATAAAACTTGAAGAGGCTTTAGTTGAAGCATTTAATTTAGATCAATCTGAGGGAAAGGTAAGATACTATTATAATAAAGTTGATTTAAACGAAGATGGAATTCCTGAAGTATTCGTTTTTCTGACAGGTCCATTTGTTTGCGGTACAGGCGGGTGCAGCGGTGCTGTATTTAAACAGGAAGATGATGAATACAAATTATTATCAAGTTTTTCACTTGTAAGAAATCCTGTAATTATAAGTAATACTAAGACAAATGGTTATAGGGATATAATTATGTATGTCTCCGGGGGAGGAGTAGAAAGCTTCTATGCATGGGTCAAATATAATGGCTCAGTATATCCGGGAAATCCATCTGTTCAGCCTATGGTAGAGCTAGGTACAAAGGTAAATGGAATTGCTGTCATTGCAGATGATATTTCAAAGAATTCCGGTATAGAGATAAGTTAAAATAAGGATAAAAAATTCATATAAAGAAGAATTGTGCATAAGATTTCAAAGGTAAACCTTTTAATGTCAGATATAATATGGTCTCCGCATCCAGGGTTTTATTTAAAATTTATGATAAAGTAAAAAGGTACGGGTTCATCTTTTATAAGCTTTACCCGTACCTTCTGTTATATTATATTTAGTTAAGCAGCCATTTCAGAGCTTTCTTTAAAAGCAGGAGCCTTGCATAAGCCATAATATGCAGCAGCTGCGACTGCAAAACCTACGAAGAAGGATATATCCATACCGTTAAAGTATTTAAGCATTATAGGACTGTAGAGAGGAATACCGAAAATTGCATTTTTACCGGTAAAGCTGGTCAGGCATGCTGCTATAAATCCAATCCAGTAGGCAGTCATACCTTTTTTGTTATAATCAGGTATTAAGTTATTTAATCTATAAAGGTCTTCTATTCTGTAATCTCCTTTTCGCACTATAAAGTAATCAACTATGGTTATTGCAAACCAGGGAGCCTGCCAAACCAACAGCGCTATCAGGAATGTATGGTAAACTGTAGCGATATCACTTACAAAAACTGAGTATGCTGCCATTATTGATCCCAATACGGCAATTACGGTAGTCCATTCTGTACGGGTGCCTTTCTTCCATATAACTTTAGCTGACAGTCCGCCGGCAACAAGGTTTAAAACATTTGTAGAGAAAAGCCCTGCTAAAATAACAATTAAAGCTGGCAGTGCAAAGCTTGGTATAGCCTTTGCAATATGGAGCGCAGGGTCAGCACCTGCAAATTTAGTAGCAAAGGTTGCTCCAATGACTTCAAGCCAGATTCCGATTATTGATCCTACAAGCAGAGGAACCCAAAAAATTTGTTTTACTGCTTTCTTATTTTTAAATTTAAAATATCTTGAAAAATCTGATGAATAAGGGCTCCAGGAACCAAGATAGCTTATTCCCACAGCACCCGCAGCTGAAATCCACATGCTCCAATAGTTAAAGGAACTGCCTTTAGCTGCTCCGGAAGCTTTGGTTACCCAATTTACATCCTTCATAGCAATAAATGTCATGACTAGAATTAAAATTGCCATAGGTATTACAAGAAAGGTTTCAATTTTTTTCATCATTTTAAAGTTTGTAAGACTGAATATCAGCTGCAAACCAACGATAATAAATAGTAATAAAGATTTTAACAATACTGTAGCCTTTATTCCAAATATATCAAAAACCTGAAAACAGGCAAGGGCAGTAAGCACAGTATTTGCAGAAAACCAGCCTACTGTTGAAATGAAATTGAAGAAACTTGTTATTGAAGCACCTTTAACACCAAGTCCATAACGGGTCATTATCATTTGAGGTGCTCCGTGTCTTCCCATAAGAGAGGTTGCGCCTACCATTATTCCCCCGATTATGTTGCCAAATATTATTGATGTAACAGCACCTATTAAATCCAGACCAAAAACTGCCACAGCCAGCGCTCCCACAGCCCAGGTTCCTACAATTAATTGAGCACCGGCCCAAATCATGCCTATATCCAAGATACTTGCATTACGGGATTCTTCATCCAGTACAGGAATAATACTCTGGTTTTCACTTCCGCCATCACCCATTTTTTTTATGATTTTCTTTTCTATCTCATTAATATCTTTTCCTGCTAAGGTTACATTGTTTTCCATAGCTTTCATCTCCTTGTTTTTTTATTATTTTGAAAATTTTATAGTTTCACCAAGTAATTTCGTCTTTGGAGCATTTGTTTCTGCTATTACTTGTCCATTTTTTATTACTAAAGTTACTGCAGCTAATCTGCGGATTGCTTCCCACTTATCTTTTGCATCTAAAACAATAAAATCAGCAGGTTTCCCTGTCTCAATGCCATAATTTTCTTCTATATTAAGAGTACGTGCAGCATTTTTAGTTATCATATCATAGCAAGCCATAACCTGACTGCGTCCTGTCATCTGACATACATGGACACCCATATGTGCAGGCTGAAGCATATTACCGGTACCCATTGAATACCAGGGATCCATAATATCATCATAACCAAAACTTACATTAATGCCGTTCTGCCATAATTCCTTAACTCTTGTAACGCCTCGGCGTTTAGGATATGTATCTAATCTGCCTTGCAGTGTAATATTAACCAGGGGATTTGAAACGAAATTTATATCAGCTTTCTTGATGAAGCTCATCAGCTTAAAGGCATAAGCGTTATCATAGCTTCCAAAAGCCGTTGTATGACTTGCTGTAACTAACTTTCCCATTCCAGTCCTTATTGCTTCAGCAACAACTATTTCAAGGAATCTGGACTGAGGGTCATCAGTTTCGTCACAGTGAATATCGATGAGTTTGTTATATTTTTCAGCCAGTTTAAAAACAATTTTTATGGATTCCGCTCCCATATCGCGGGTTAATTCATAGTGTGGAATTGCTCCAACAGCATCGGCACCCATTTTTAAGGCTTCCTCTAAAAGCTCTGTCCCATTGGGATAGGATAGGATTCCTTCCTGGGGAAACGCAACTATCTGTACATTTACCAAATCTTTAAATTTTTCCTTAACTTCAAGAAGAGCCTTCAGGGCAGTCATTTCCGGATCTGTTACATCAACGTGTGATCTGACATGAAGTACACCCTGTGCAGCCTGCCATTTAAGAAGTGTTGATGCTCGTAATGCAACATCTTCATGAGTAAGAGCCTTTTTTCTGAGAGCCCAGGTCTCAATACCTTCAAAAAGTGTACCGCTTTCATTCCATTTTGGCTCTCCGGCTGTTAAAGTAGTATCTAAATGAACGTGGGATTCAATAAAAGGTGAAGATACCATACAGCCTTCTGCATTTATTTCGGTTTGCCCAGTTCCTGATATTTTGGGAGCTATCTCGGCAATTTTACCATTACTTACTCCAATGTCCACAATGCTGTCTTCAAGACGAGCATTACGTAAAATCAGTTCATGCATATTTTTGCCTCCTCATATTAACTTGTACTTAATTTTCGTAATAAAAAAAGGAGCATTCCTGAGCGGAATCTCCTTAACTTAAATCCAACGTTATTCTGCATAAGATATAATTGCTTATGCTTTACTATAAAGGAAGTCTGCGGTGCGCATAACAGCCTTAATAATTTTTACTTACAGTTGAATAGAATCGTAGGATCTCCGTCTCTACATTAATTTTATACAAGCTTTAGTTCAAATTATGTATAAATATACCACCATGTATATGATATGTCAACATAGGTAAATGTTTTCATGATAAAAATCTTACAATTAATATTTATTAATATGATTTCATTTTTCAAGCATAATAATATTATTACAGTTATTTTTAAAGTGTTAGTAATTTTTCTCTAATATAATAAAATGAGGGGGAATTTTTTAATGGTAAGCGAACCTGGCAGTATTTTACTGGAGTTGTTTCTGATTTTAATACTGGTTTTAATTAATGCTTTTTTTGCAGCTTCTGAAATGGCCATGATATCTTTAAATAAAAACAGGATTTTAAGGCTTGCAGATGAGGGTAATAAGAAGGCTCAGCTGCTAATTAAATTAATGTCAGAACCAAGTAAGTTTCTGTCTACTATACAAGTCGGGATTACACTTGCAGGATTTTTAGCAAGTGCTTCTGCTGCAGCCAGTATATCAAAACGTTTATCTAATGTATTGAACGATTTTAATATCCCCAGAAGTGAAGAAATCTCTGTTGTATTGATAACAATAATTTTATCCTATATAACTTTAGTCTTAGGGGAGTTGTTTCCTAAGAGAATTGCCCTTCAGAAGTCTGAAGAAATTGCAATGTTTAGTATTAAACCAATTTTATTTATTTCAAAATTTACTTCACCCTTTGTTAAATTTCTTACCTTTTCAACGAATTCACTATTAAAGATGTTTGGAATAAATATTAACAATTTAGAGGAAAAGGTATCAGAGGAAGAAATTCGCTCGCTGATAGATGTGGGAGAAGAAAACGGCGTTATAAATGAAATTGAAAAAGATATGATAAACGGTATTTTTGAATTTGATGATACATTGGCAGGAGAGATAATGACACCAAGGACCAATGTTTTTGCCATTGAAGTAAATATGCCTATAAGAGAAATAATCAGTAAGATAATAGAGGAACAATATTCAAGAATCCCAATTTATGAGGGAGAAATAGATAACATTATTGGTGTTTTATATATGAAGGATTTATTTGAACACCTGGCAAATGAAAAAATAGACCATATAAGTACCAGAAATATATTACGTCCGGCATACTTTGTGCCGGAAAATAAAAATATTGATGCTTTATTTAAAGAACTTCAAAATACTAAAAATCATATGGCTGTTTTAATTGATGAATATGGAGGATTTTCCGGTATTGTTACAATTGAGGATTTAATTGAAGAAGTTATGGGAAATATTTTCGATGAGTATGACATTAATGATGAACTAATAATAAAGATTGATGAGAATACATATTTAATAAATGGGCTAACCTCTATTAATGAGGTTAATAATGTTCTGGATTTATCCCTTCCTTCAAATGACTTTGATACTGTTGGCGGTTTCATCATCTCCCTTCTTGGAACCATACCGAAGGAGAATGAACATCATTCTGTAGAATACGAAAATTTAACATTTGAAATTCAAAAAATTAATGAGAAAAGAATAGAGGAATTAAAATTGCATATTGGTTAACGGGGGTATTAAGTAATATTTAAGGACATTATGTTAATGAAATCATTAAAGGGATTTTTACTGTAAATCTGATTATGGTATACTTTATATAATAAAATGTTTATACTTTAAAAATTTAAGGTGGTTAATATGATTTATAAAAATAGAGCTGGATATGACAAAAAATCATACCAGGAACTGAGAAATGACTGCAGTAAATGTTTTGGATTTTGCTGCACTGCACTGTATTTTTCAGCTTCAGATGGTTTCCCGGCTGATAAGGCTGCAGGAAAACCTTGTATAAATTTGCAGCAGGACTTTAAATGTGCTGTACATAAAGAGCTTAGGGAGAAGGGACTTAAAGGCTGCACTGCCTATGACTGCTTTGGAGCAGGACAAAAGGTTGCTCAGGTTACATATGGCGGACGAAGCTGGAGACAGGATGAAAAATCAAGAGAGCAGATGTTTGATGTATTTCTGGTTATGAGGCAGCTTCATGAAATGCTGTGGTATTTAAAAGAAGCACTCAGGATAGGAGGAAACAGCAATATCCAAAGCAAGCTCAGCCGCCTTATTAGTGAAACAGAAGATATTACCCTTTTAAGCTGCGATTCTCTTATAGCCTTGGACCTGGAGGTACATAGGACTGAAGTTAATTCTCTGCTTGAAAAGATAAGTGAAATTGTTCGTTCAAGGACGCTTAGAGGACAAAAGAGCAATTTAAAACGTAGAAAAACAATTGCGGGAAGACAGGACTTAATTGGAGCTGACCTTAGAAAAACTAATCTTAGAGGAGCCGACTTAAGAGGAGCATTTCTTATTGCAGCAGACCTTAGAGGAGCAGACCTGACCGGTGCAGACTTAATTGGAGCTGACATGCGTGATGCAGACATTAAGGGAACTGATCTGACAGACAGCATATTTTTAACACAATCTCAGATTAACACTGCTAAGGGAGATTCTGATACTAAACTTCCCATATCACTGTCCAGGCCTTTGTATTGGGATAAATAATAAAATTTGTATTGTTTCTAAACCATATCATAAACGATGTGGTTTTTTATTTTGTTATTATAGAATTATTTAGTTTTACCAAGTTCAGGTTTTATAAAGAAAGTTAGATATTAATTGAATTTAGTATGTATTATAGGAAATAATCTTAAATAGGGTTGTCCAAATATGCTATAATTGTAATATTGTAACAAATAATTATCTACTTATATTATCTATATGGTAAAAAGACCTGTGCTGGAGGAAAATTATAATATTATGAGATATATAAAATTAAAGAAGAAAATTAAAGGAGCTATTCAATTATTTCGTCCGGAACTTTCATGTGCTGCTGGAATCAGTGTAATTGCAGGAGAATTAATAGCACTGGGAAGATTTCCTTCAATCCTTAATCTATTATATGGATTTACCTGCGGATTTTTTATATCAAGTCCGGCTTTAATACTAAATGATTATTTTGATCTTAAAGTAGATAGAATAAACGCACCAAATCGCCCATTACCATCAGGTATTATAACACCTGCAGAGGTTATTGCGTTAACCATCTTCGCAGCAGTTCTAGGACTTGCTTCATCTGCCTTAATGGGCGTATATGCATTAATTATCAGTATAATATTATTGATAATTGGGTTCCTGTACAATTGGAAACTTAAAGAAACAGGCTTACCGGGAAATCTGCTGGTCAGCTTCTCGGTTGCCGCCACATATATTCTTGGAGGAATTGCAGTATTAAACCCTTGGAACAAAATTGTTATAACCTTCAGCATTATGGTATTTTTTATTGATCTTGGTGAAGAAATTTCAGCAGATGCCATGGATATTGATGGAGATAGAATGAGAAATTCAAAATCAATTGCAATAAGAATGGGACGTAAATTTGCACTAAATGCTGCCGGTATCCTTTTCTTTATTGCTATTATAATTAGTTTAATACCTATTTATTTTCATTGGTTAGGAATAAGTTATCTGTTTATGATTTTAATTTTCGATGCTGTAACCTTATCATCAGTATTAAGACTTCTAAGAAGCAAAACCTCAGAGGAAGGCCTTTTTTATATAAAACGGATATACCGTGGTGGATCATTAGGACTTCTCATATTTGTAGTCAGCCAGCTATTCTTCTAGGTATTTAGTAAAATTGAATTGAAATAAGGGGGCATATACATGGCAAGAGTTAATGAAAAAAGTGTATTGGATTTTTATATCAATGAAATTAATGAAGATTCCATAACTTTTCTAAAAGGAAAGAGATCTTTTAAGGCAAAAATAAAAGAAGATGTAGAAAAGTTAAGCAAAGTCGAAAATATGAATGATAAGATAGAGGTTTCTAAAAAGCTCTGGAAGTTATTATTTGAGGCAGCCATGAGTTACATAGATCCTGATAAAAGGGGTTATGATGAACTATTTAAGTATTTTGATGAGTATGTAGAATTTGAAGAGCTGATTTTTGCATCAGATTCCTTCTACAGGGATCATACAGTTCACTGTCTATGGGTCTATTTTTTAGGGGAGTATATAACTAAAACTAAAGAATACGGATTTCTGTTTAAAAATTTCAATAATAACATGAAAATAATAAAAGCATTTAAAGAAGTTTTAGAATTAGGACTCACAAATAATAATAAGGGATTTGAATATGCACTAAATGAAATAGTCAAAACAGAAAAGTATCAGGATTCTATTTATTGTATATCTGCACTTACCCATGATCTAGGCTATCCTTTGAAGAAGATAAATAAGATTAATAAATCTATAAGCAGGATACTGCCTTACTTTTCAATCAACAATTTTAATGAATTTAAGTATAATTTTGATGATATTCAAAAAAGTAATATAGACAGTTTTATTGAGATGCTTACTGATGATATGACATTTGATATAAGAGGCAGAGATTCCTCTGATGAATTGGAAAATATATTATCCAAGATTTTTACTGTAGTTAAAGGAAATATAGTAAGCGTAAATAAGGAAGGAATAAAAAAATTAAGTGATGAAGAAAAAAACAAATTATCAAGCTGTGCCCAGGTACATGTAATGCTGAGAAGAGCCCGAAGTTCATATATTACTTACTGCAATGATTTTGAAGAATACCGCCATGGTATAATGAGCGCTTTTCTGCTTACCAGAGTTTTAAAATCATTTACCAGTTCAAAAATTGTTTATGCAAGCAAAGCGGACCTTAATATTAATGATGTGGATTTTGCAGACGTTTCTGCTAAAAGGGACATATTGAGTTCAATATCTGATCATACCAGCAGCGGTTATAGAATAAGAGACATAACTTCTACTTCAGAAGTATTAACTTTTGTTGATGAGCTGGAGGAATTCTCAAGGATATCAAGGGCTAATCAAAGCAGGCAGTATATATCTGAATTTTGCAAAACAGATATTTATGTAGAAGATGGAGTATTTAATATAGATTTTATTTTTGATAATGAAGAATTGGATAACTTAGATCCGGAAAAGGCTTTTAAAGGCAGATGCAGGAGATTTCTTACC
>JAJBWD010000277.1:0-7578 GCA_032907345.1 Bacillota bacterium
CTGCCGGTTCAGTGATTGTTATACGTTTAATTCCATCACAAACTCCAATTAAAATAAAATAGTATACAATTACCTTTGGCGAAGAGAAAAAACTATCTAATAAATTCATGGTCAGCATAGAAAACAACGATATAAATACACCGGTATAAAACCAGTTATAAAAATTATTGCTTCCGTTTTTTATAAATTTATATACAGTAATAAAGGAGGATACAATTATCCCTGTAAAGGATATTATACCTAATAATCCCAACTCACTGTAAGCTTTTAAAAAAGCATTATGAGGATGTATAATTGTTCTGAAGTTAAATTTTATTTTACCTACTGTATATAGATAATCCGGTAAATTGTTAGGATAATTCCCATTTCCAACTCCTAAAATTGGATTATCTTTAATAATAAGAACTGCTAATTTCCAGATTTCTATTCTGGACAAATTTTGAGAAGCATCTGAGATATCCTTAACTCTGTTTGAAACTGTTGGTATGCAATAAAGTATGACTGGAAGCACAGATAAATATATGTATTTTATTCCTAATATAACAATAAGTATTATAATTCCAACTGCAAATCCCATAATTGCATTTCTTGAGTAGGAAAAAACTATATTAGCTAATGATATAATTGTTAAAACTAAATAAAACATTTTATTTTTCATTTTTTTATCTTTTAAAAACAGTACAATAAATGGAAAAAAAGCAAATACGAAATACATACCTAAGTTATTTGAATTCTCCATATATGAAGCTATTCTGATTTCAGAACCAAATTTAGTACTTTTAAATTCACCTATCCCAATAAAGCTTTGGTAAATACCATAAGCCCCTATTATAAATGAAGAAAGCATATAACTTTTCAAAATATATTTATAAATTTTTTCTTCATTTATATAGTACTTTAATATAAAAAATAAAAATACATAGGAAGAAAGTCTTATACTTTCTGTAAAAGCCAATAATTTATCTCTTGAATAAATTACTGAAAAAAACATATCTGCAGTCCAAATAATCATGAAAACATTCAAATAATCTTTAAAGAAAGCCCTGTAATTTTTGTATATATTCTTTTTTACATCTTTATTAAAAATAAGGATCATAATAAAATATATTATTATTAAATACAGTATCATATCACCAGCCAGGTATATAAATTTAAAATGAAATGTGCTTGGAATTATAGGCATAATAAAAGTAAACAAGATTATCATACTGTATAATATATAATATTTATTCTTCATGCTTATTCCCCTTCTAGTTAAAACAAATGTGACATTCTTAAGTATATTTACCTTTTTTATGAAAAATTGTTTTAATTAATACAATCTAAAAGTCAACAATTTCCTTTATATTACTACAAAGTTTAAGTCATTACAAGTTAATATTTTCTACATTCAGCTGCTTTTAAACCCTGCTATTTTTTTCAAATTTAAAGGCACCCACTCCTATAAGCGGGTGGTCCAATAATTCTGCTTCAGGCAGGGCTGGTTCAATTCCTTCCTTTTTAATTATCATTAATCAGTTTTTTTTGGTCTTTCTTTTATGCTTGTATTTAGCTTAATGCTGAAATATTTGCTGATTACTTTACATTTGATGCTTCAGTATTTTCACCATATATAAAATCATGAAGCAGCTGCTTATTTCTGTTAATATTCGGAACAAGTACTGCCATACCTCTTATTTTCTGGCTTTTAAAAGTTCCATTTACAGGCAGCCTATACTCTTCTATATTATCTGTATTAAATTTAATGGTCTCAGAGGCGATTTTTAATATTTCAGTGTTTGAGAGGTTTGTTTCCACATAGGGCAAAAGAGTGTTAATTGTTCCCGGCAGATTTAATATACCCTGAGATTTAATGGTTTTAAACAGCTCATTTATTATTCTTCGCTGTCTTTCAGTTCTTTCATAATCATTATTGCCCACATATCTTATTCTTGCATAAGCTACTGCCTGTTTTCCATTCAGTGTTTGAAGACCCGGTTTTTTAACAAGAGCACATGAAACTTCCTCCGGTTTTATATTTATTTGGACTCCCCCTATTTTGTTTATCAAATCCTCCAAGCCAAAAAAATTAACAGTTACAAAGTTTTTTATATCCAGGTTAAAATCAGAATTTATAGTTTTAATAGCAAGTACAGGACCACCAAAAGCATATGCAGCGTTTATCCTGTTATCCTCTCTGCCGGGGATTGGTACATACATATCTCTCATAAGAGAAGTTACTTTTACCTTTTGATTTTTTCTGTCAATTGAAACAACCATAATTGAATCTGACCTGGACGCTAAATCAGGGTTTCTTGCATCAAGTCCAAAAAACGCAATATTAAGAACACCGGCAGCCTCATTCTCTTCAGGGATTTCTTGAGAAATACCTATCTCTTCATTATTTGTGGGTAAATCAACCCGTTTAATCTTATTTAACGAAGAATTAAGAAGATATAACCCACTGGCAACGATAATTAAAGATAAAACTAAAATAGACACCCAAACTTTCTTTTTCATTTTATACCTCGAATATCACACCTTAGATAATATAATAAACATTATTTAATAAATATATTATCTTCTCCTCCGGCATATGATAATTTGAAACTAAAGATTTTCAATTAACTTTCTGTCTCCTATCAGGTATATTTAATATTTTATAAACTGCTCACACAAAATCTGTGTTGTCAATATTCCCATAAACAACATACAATCTCTTTCAGTTGGGCTTTCTTTAAGCAGCGCTGAAGATATAAACCTCTCTGCGGCATTTGGATTAAAAACGCCAAATTGTTTTAAACTGTTGTCACTTGTTATATGTCTTACATATTCATCCTTCATTAATTCAGATATATTGATAGGTGCCCTGTAAGGAAATTTTCTTCTTTTTATTATAAGATCCGGCACATACATCGAAGCCATCTTTTTTACAATGTATTTTTCATTAAGTCCCCTTATCTTCATAAAGTCAGGTATTGATGCTGCAAACTTTGCTGCTTCATAATCCAAAAATGGATATCTGCATTCCACACTTGCTGCCATGGATACCCTGTCCCCCTGAGATGAAAGAAGGTAATTTGTGAACAAAATTATTATTTCTAAATATTGAGTCCTCTGCACCGGAGTCCATTCCATGAAATCCCGAGGCAGAGAATCTTCAAGTTCTCTCATATCATTATTCATTTTCATAGCCTCTCGGTATTCGGGAGAGAAGAACTGCTGACTGTAAGAGCCCAGTTTCCACCTTGATAAATGAGAACTAAAACAAGATTGTAAGTCAGGACTGTTATAATATAATGAAAGACTGCTTGCTGACTGAGAAGTTAACCCCTTTACATAATTATTAACCTGTTTATATAAAACCTGCCTGAACTTTGATTCTGGATTTCTGCTGCAGAACTCCCTTATCTTAACCTCTCTGAAGATATCATAGCCTCCAAAAAGCTCATCTGAGCCTTCCCCTGACAATACAACCTTTATATCATTGTTTCTTACCAGGCCGGCAAGTACATACATAGGAAATGCCCCAGACCTAAGCAGCGGTACTTCAGTATGGTAAATTACATCCTTTATGATTGATGGAATCTGTTTTTTAGAAAAGGTTACTCTTTGATGTTTTGTTCCAAGATACTGTGACATATAATCCTGATATTCTGATTCATCAAATTCATTATCATCAAAGGTTATGGAGAATGTGTTCAAGCTTTTGCGGGAGATTCCAGCAGCTATTGCCGCTATTAAACTGGAATCCAATCCTCCGCTTAAATAAAAAGATATCGGAACATCGGATATCATGCGGTTTTTAACAGAAGCTGTAAGCTTTATATCCAGTTCACTGATTAAATCATTTTTATCCTTATATCTAATATCAGTACCTTTTGAATATGAATAGTTCCAATAGGGTTTAACATCTTTTTTGCAATTTTCATATACTAAGAAACTTCCCGGAGGCACCTGATAAATTCCCTGAAAAATACTTCTGTCACTAAGAGTTGTCCAGAATGTAAACACCTGTTTTAAGGCAATTGGTGAAATCCCAGCCTGGACTAATCCGCTTTTTAATATAGCCTTAGCTTCTGAAGCAAAGCAGAAGGTTTTATCTTTGTGAAAATAAAAAAGCGGTTTTTCTCCAAACCTGTCCCTGGCAAGTATAAGCTTCTTCTTCTTTTTATCCCAAATAACTACTGCAAACTGCCCGTTAAGCTTTTCAAACATATCAAGTCCATATTCTTCATACATATGGGGCAATATAGCAGTATCCGAATTATTTTTTAAAAAGTGTCCTTTATCTTGTAAATCATATCTTAACGTCTTGAAATTAAAAATTTCTCCATTAAAAATTACAACAACAGATTCATCTTCATTAGCTGCCGGCTGCCTGCCATTTTCAGGATCAATTATACTTAACCTGTTATGCCCAAGCCCTATATAATCATCCATATAATAACCGGTATCATCCGGACCCCTGTATTTTATGCTGTCAACCATATTATGCAGTATACTGCTGTATTCCATCTTATTTTCTGATATCAACCCTGCAACACCACACATGTATCTGCCCCCATTTCTAGATAATCACTTTTATTTTCCTGATTTTAATAATTACATCTTACCTTAGCTTTCATATTGAATTTAAATATTTGAATTATGCAAGTTTCTCAATTCACTTCTTTTAATTTTGCCTGTTGATGTCCTTGGAAGTTCATTTACAAATTCCATTATCTGGGGTCTCTTAAATGACGGTAAGAGCTTTCTGATATGGGCATTTATGTCTTGAACTTCAGCCAGCCCGTCTTTAAGAACAATAAAGGCTTTAATCTGCTTCCCATCATTATTTTCAATCCCTATCACAGCAGATTCCAGAACATGTTCACAGGAGTTAATGGCCGCTTCTATTTCAACAGGACTTATCCTGTGCCCAAGGTGTTTTATAATATCATCTTTTCTCCCTTTCACATAAATATAACCATCTTCATCTGTTACAGCCAGGTCGCCGGTATAAAGCCATCCATCTTTTAAAACTTTCTTTGTCTCTTCTTCATTGTTCCAGTAACCCTTCATGATATTTTCTCCTGATGCTATAATTTCACCAATCTCCCCAGCGGCTGCATCCATACCATCCTCTGTTACCACCCTGAGAGTGACTCCCGGCATACCCTTTCCAATAGAGCCTGCTTTTTTAAAAATCAGGTCCGGTTCCAGATAGCTTAGCCTGGCTGATGCCTCTGTCTGTCAATACATGACAAAAATTTTTATATGGGGAGCTATCTCCTTTCGTCTAGCAATATCCTCAAAGCTTGTACTTTCTCCGGCAAAGGTTACATACTGCAGATACTTCAGATGAAAAGCCTTTAAAGCTTCCTGTTTCAGCAATATATTAATATAGGAGCCTACCGTTGAAAACCCGGTGGCACGGCTGTCATATAATCTATCTATTACTTTTATGGGATATGCTGTCCTGTTTTCAATAATAATCCTACCGCCTGCTTTTGTATGTGTAAGCATAAGTGAGTTCCCATAGGAATAACTAAAATTGACTACCTGAAGCAGTGAGTCCTTTTCAGTTAATCCAAGATACTGAACTATAGACTTTGTATTTGCTGTAAGATTTTTATGAGTCAGGGTTACGCCCTTTGGCATTCTGGTAGTACCGGAGGTATATAAAATAAGAGCAGGAGAATTACCATCTTTAGTAAGATGACTTATTAAATCAAGCTTACAAACTGGTTTATCCTCCCATAACCTGTTAATATCTATAATATTACTCTTTTTAATATCAACCTTACCCTCCTGAAGTCTTTTCATGAATACAGTATTAGTAATTATAAGCTTAGGCAAAGTATCAGAAATTATATAGCTGATACTGTCAATGCTTAGATTTTTATTAATTGGTACTACAATGCAGTTTGCCAGCAGCACTCCAAAGAAGGATGCAATATATTCAGCAGAATTATCAAGGTAAATAAGTATTCTGTCTCCATTTTTCAAGCCCTTCTCATATATTATTTCTGCCAAAGCCGCTGCCTTATCATAAATTTCCGAATAAGTAAATTCATTACCTTTATCAACAACATAAACCTTATCCGGATACATTACGGCGCTTTCCTTCAAGAATAAAAAAACATTACACATTATAAAATCACCCCATAATATTGCAGCTATAAATATTTTTCAATTTCATTTTTTACATAGCTGATGACTGAATCCGCACCTGAAACCGAAAGCTTTTTTAATCCCTCTTCTCTGGTTAAGAACCCTTCTCGGACAAGACCTGCAATCTCCAAGCTGTAAGGGTTATATCCATAATCCCTGGCATGTATGGAGTTAGCATAGGAATTTAAAAGGCAGTTTGTGCTGTTCATATCTGTATCCTGAGGCTTTTTCCATCCTATACTTTTAATTGTATCTAAGATCTCCTCTTCATTATAATTACTGAATACCAGAGGATATGCAAGATATGGCACATATTCCTTTAGAGCTTCAATCCACTCCGGATCAATAAAGTATTTTTTATATTCATCACCCAGATTCTCTGCAATAGGTGTCATAATTTGTTTCTGATTTGCCAGAAGCATCCTGTAATCAAGTTTCATTATAGGAGATTTAACATGTACCTGCCCCGGTGTCCAGCCAAAGCAGACAAAAGGAATTTTCCGGAGGATAGCTTCCTTATAAACAGTGGATTTTACAATTCCTATGCAGGCTGTACATATGGAGCTGGCCCTTTCCAGGGATTTCTTTGGATATATTTCTTTAGATGCTGCCAGGTTAAAGACTTTTGCCAGCTTTGAAAAAGAGGGCTTAATGGTTATGCTGTCTACGCCCAGGTTTGCAGTGGCTGCATGTATATTCTGCCTGCACTGTTCTGTTAAAAAGCCATTATCAAAGGTAACTGCAAGTACAGATACATCAAATTTTTTTCTAAGCTTATAAAGAGTAAAGGTGCTGTCTTTACCTCCGCTGTATGCCAGAACAACCTGATAAGGCAGGTGCTTGTACTCCTGGAAGGCCTCCATTAATTGTTTTTCTTTTTCTGCATAATCTTCAGCTGACATGCTTTCATTACTTTTATTGCTCTTAGCACAATAATTACATAATCCCTCATCATTTATGTGTACACTAAAAATGTTGTCATTTAATGTGCATTTCTTGCAAATCTTCAAATTCTCATCCCCTAATTTATTTTCTTATAAACCAAACGGCTGACGCAGTCTACAGAATCCAGATTCTCAGGTAATATCTCCGAATCTTCAACTTCTATATTAAATTCACTTTCTATAAATACTATCAATTCCAGAATCCCTGTGGAATCAAGTACTCCAAAATCCAGAAAAGATGAGTCATTACTAAATTCATTTTCATCGTATCCAAATAAGTAATTCTCAAATAAAAACTTTCTAATTTTTTGAGAAATCTGCTCCTTTGTAATTTTTTCTTTAATAACTTTTTCTTCCATAAATTCTCTCTCCTTTTTAATGGCAGCCACAAGAGTTAAGATTTACTATTTAAATCTTTAAATTGCTGCTCTAATTCTTTTAATTTTTTACTTCGATCCATAATGGCTCTTGCCGGTATCCCCCTGCATATCTTCCACTC
>JAJBWD010000278.1:0-9968 GCA_032907345.1 Bacillota bacterium
CTGGTTCTGCTTTAAATAAAAGCATACCAATTATCGGGGATTACAGTATAACCGGAATAGTAAATTACTCTGACAGCTTGGACTTTTTAACACTACAGAATACAAGACTTTATAATGTATTCAGACTCTCAAGTTTTATCTCTGAAGGTATTTATCTATGTATAAAGGAATTCCAGCAAACAAAAAAAGCCTTGTAAGGCTTTTTTATTATTCTATATATATAGCTGAACTGCTGTAAAACCGTTTCTTCAGCAGCTTTTCTTATTTATTGCTTCTTCTAAAACATTTTTCTCTTCTACTGATAGTTCATATCTGGAAATACCGCTATCTACAGGCTTTGCATAAGTTGTGCTTTCTTCTCTTCCATATATACCTGTCAGTATCAGTCCATTATTTTTCTCATCTAAAAGAGCTAATGAAAAACTCAAATCGCTTCCTACATTTTCAAATGCTTTATATCTTTTTATTGCTGTTTTTTGAATACAAGCACCAATTCTTTTATCTATCTGTGAAAGACTGCCGTTTAATTTTCCAAATTGATCACTTATATTATCAAATTTTCTGTAATATTCTGATATAACCTCTTCCAGATTGCTGCCATTGACACCTCTCATCATTTTTTTATACTTAGTTTTAAGTCCATTGACAGATGAAAATAAAATAATAACCATAATCATTAATATTATACTGATTCCAGCTAAACTTAATATTATATAAATAGAATTTTGATTTAATATCTCTAAAATGCTCATATTATCCCCCTTGTTTCACGTGAAACATTATAAATTAAGTAAATTTAGTATTCTTTCCAAGTCTTCTGATGAATAGTATTCTATTTCAATTTTCCCTTTATCCTTATTAGAATTTAAAGATACCTTAGTTCCAAAATATCCTTCTAATCTTGATTTAATATCATTGATAAATGGATTGACTTCTTTTACAGTAACTTCTTTTTCCAGTTCTAAGTTTTTTACTAACTTTTCTGTATCCCTTACGCTTAATTTATTACTTATAACCTTTTTTGATGCAAAAAATTGTTTATTTTTATCCTTTAATCCCAAAATAGCTCTGCCATGGCCTTCAGACAACAGGCCTTGAATTATATAATCTCTTACTCTGCTGTCCAAATTTAATAATCTGAGTGAATTTGCTATACTTGGTCTGGATTTTCCTACTTTTTCAGAAAGCTCTTCCTGGGTAAGATTAAACTGATTAATTAATTTATCGTAGGCTAATGCTTCCTCAATTGGATTTAAATCTTCTCTTTGTATA
Source organism: Bacillota bacterium (assembly GCA_032907345.1). Lineage (GTDB taxonomy): Bacteria > Bacillota > Clostridia > Clostridiales > Clostridiaceae > JAJBWD01. The sequence continues at coordinate 1,273 of JAJBWD010000278.1, forward strand.
TTTTCAATAAGGGATACCTGAAGAAGTTCCTCATCACTTATATCCATTATTACTGCAGGAACTTCCTGCAAGTTAAGATACTTAGCTGCTCTCCATCTTCTCTCACCGGCAATAATAATGTAATTTTCTTCTTCCTGCTTCAGAACTAATGGCTGAATAATGCCATGTTCCTTTATTGATGAAGCCAGTTCTATTATTTTTTCCTGATTAAATATTTTTCTTGGCTGCTGGCTGTTTGGTTTAATTTTATTCAGACTTATTTTTTGAATGGAGTTGTCTTCTTCCTCTCCATCTGGAATTAAAGAGCTTAAGCCCCTGCCTAAGCCATGTTTTTTATTCATCAGATCCTGCCTCCTGCCTTGCTATGAATTCTTTTGCAAGATCTGCGTAGGCTTCTGATCCACGACATTTCTCATCATACAGCATTATCGGAAGTCCAAAACTTGGTGCTTCAGCCAGCCTGATATTTCTTGGAATCATTGTATTATATACCTTGTCTTTAAAATATTTCTTAACCTCATCTACCACTTCTGATGAAAGTCTTGTCCTACTGTCGTACATACTCATTATTATTCCTTCTACCTGCAAGTTCTTGTTTAACGATTTTCTTACAAGAGACAGTGTATTAACTAGTTGTCCAACTCCTTCTAATGCATAGAATTCACATTGTATTGGTATAAGAACAGAATCTGCAGCACATAAAGCATTTATAGTTAAAAAACCAAGTGATGGAGGACAATCTATAAAAATAAAATCATAATCATCTTTAATTTCCTGAATTTTATTTTTTAATATTGATTCTCTGTTTGGTGTAGTTATTAATTCAACTTCTGCACCGGCCAGTTCCATATTAGATGGTGCAATATAAAAATTGCTTATTAACTCACTTTGAATTATTATATCTTTCATTGTCATGTCAGATGTAATAATATCATATACTGAACCCTTTAATTTTGTTTTATCAATACCTAGTCCGCTGGTTGTATTACCCTGAGGATCAACATCTATTGTTAATACCTTATAACCTTCATTTGCCAGAAAACTTCCTAAATTTATATTGGTAGTTGTTTTTCCAACTCCGCCCTTTTGATTAAATATAGTAATTACATTCAAATATTTCACCTCTTTCGTCTTATATCATTATATTATGTAAATGATAATTTTAAAAGTAAATATTTAAAAAAAAACAAATCTATTTTAAAATAGATTTGTTTCACGTGAAACAATATTACTCTTTTGGTATTAATATGGTTACTTGAATACAATCATCCATCTCTTTTGATTTATATTTTGCATCTACACCAAACTTATCGAACACTTGTTTTATAGTATTTATATATATTCTTGGAGATATCTTACTTTTTATCTTTTTTATCTTTTTATTTCCCTTTTGTTCATATTTTAACAATTCTTTTTCTACCAATTCTTCACTTCTTGCAACATTATAACCATTTTTAATTATTATATTTAATATTTTATTTTGACTGGCCTTACTTGGTAATTTAAGAAGTGCTCGTCCATGTCTTTCTGTTAACTGATTATCTATAAGAGATTTTCTAGTGTCTTTATCTAATTTTAATATTCTAATCTTGTTTGCAATTGTAGATTGCTTCTTCCCTATTATTTTTGATAATTCCTCTTGGGTATATCCATGCTCTGCTATTAAATTCTGGTATGCCTCAGCTTCTTCTAAAAAATTAAGGTCTTCTCTCTGTATATTTTCAAGAAGTGCTATAGCAGCTGAATCTTTATCAGTTATATCAATTACTATTGCCGGTACTTCTTTAATACCAGCAGATTTTGCAGCTCTTAATCTTCTTTCACCAGCTACTAATTCATATCTGTTTCCTAATTTTCTTACAGATACAGGCTGTATAATACCATATGTTTTTATTGATTCAGCTAATTCTTCAATACTGTCTTCATTAAAATTCTTCCTTGGCTGATATACATTTGAACTTATCAGATCTGTAGGAATATACTTTATACTTTTCTCCATTTGCAACCTTCCTTTATTAAGACTGAGTTCTTAACTTAGTAACTAGTATAATTTATAATTTCATAGGTAATTATGTATTTCTTAAACTATATTAATTTTCTACAATTATAATCAATTTCCTTCTTTTATAAAATAAAATTATTTCTCATATTTTTACTTTATTGGATTTTTTCCAACATTTTTTGCTTTTCTTGGATAAATACTGCTGGTATTCTTCTCTTTTTTTATTATTACAAGATTATGTTTTAAATCTGTTTCTTCAATAATAACTTCTTCTACCTTATATACGCTGCCTCCTAATACATTAACGGCAGCTTTTCCTTCTTCTATTTCATCTTCAATCTTTGGTCCTTTAAGCGCAATAAAATATCCTCCCTTTTTCACGTACGGAAGACAATATTCGGATAATACAGAAAGATTGGCAACTGCTCTTGATGCTGCAATATCATATGCTTCTCTAAGGTTTTTATCCCTGCCCCCTTCTTCCGCTCTTTTATGAATTGTGCTAATACTTTTAAGCTTTAATTTACTTATTACTTCATCCAGGAAAATTAACCTTTTATTTAAAGAATCAAGCAGAGTTACCTCTAAATCCGGCAGCATTATTTTAACAGGAATTCCCGGAAAGCCTGCACCGGAACCTATATCAATCATGGTTTTTGCATTATATATCTCATTAAACTGCAGTAAGTTAATAGAATCTATAAAATGCTTTTTTACTATTTCATCATCTTCTGTTATTCTCGTCAGGTTAATTTTATTATTCCATTCCTTTAATAAATCCATATAAAGCATGAACTTATTGTATTTATCCTCACTAAAATCTGCTCCTACCCTGGCTGCTGCCTGCTCTAATAGTTTGTAGTATTCCATAATATCCTCCTACCTGTTTCTCCGCCTTTGCTCTAAATAAATCAGAAGAACTGTTATGTCTGCCGGAGATACTCCGGATATTCGAGATGCCTGACCTATACTCTTAGGATTTATTCTTTTAAGCTTTTCCATTGCTTCCTTCCTCAGTCCTTTTATGTCATAAAAATCTATATCATCCGGAATCAGCTTTTCTTCATTCTTTCTGAACTGAGCTACCTGTTCCATTTGCTTTTCAATATACCCTTCATATTTAGATATGGTATTTACTTCTTCCTGAATATCATAGGCCAGTTCAGGTCTTTCTTTGTCCAGCTCTTTTACTTTAAAATAATCAAGTTCCGGCCTCTTAATAAGCTCATATAGTGATATCGGTTTTTTCATGCTGGAGGATCCTAAATTTTCAAGAAAATCATTAACTTCCCTGCTGTTGGTTATCTGAAGCTTCTTAATTCTTTCTGTCTCGTTTTCAATGCTTTTCCTTCTTCTTTTAAATTTATCATATCTTTCTTCTGATACCAAGCCTATCTCTCTTCCTATATCAGTTAACCTGAGATCAGCATTATCATGCCTTAATATTAATCTATATTCTGACCTGGATGTCATCATTCTATAGGGTTCATTTGTTCCCTTTGTAATCAGGTCATCAATTAAAACACCAATATATGCCTCTGATCTCTTTAATATAAGAGGATGCTTCCCCAAAACTTTAAGTGCTGCATTAATTCCTGCTATTAATCCCTGGGATGCAGCTTCTTCATAACCTGAGCTTCCATTAAACTGACCAGCACCAAATAATCCTGATATACTTTTAAATTCCAGGGTCAGTTTTAAGTCTGTTGGGTCAATGCAGTCATATTCTATAGCATATGCTGTCCTCATCATTTCAACATTTTCCATTCCCTTAATTGTCCTAAGCATTTTAATCTGAACATCTTCAGGAAGTGAGCTGCTCATGCCGCCTACGTACATTTCCTCAGTAGTCTCACCTTCCGGCTCTATAAATATCTGATGCTTTTCCTTATCAGGAAATCTTACTACCTTATCTTCTATGGATGGGCAGTACCTGGGGCCTACTCCCTCTATTGATCCATTGTACAGCGGAGATCTGTCTATATTATCTTTTATTACTTTATGTGTATCATTATTTGTATAGGCTAAATAGCATTTAACCTGCTGCCTTCCTATTTCTTCACTCATGAAAGAAAAAGGAACTATTTTTTCATCACCAAATTGAGCTTCCATCTTAGAGTAATCAATAGTTCTTCCATTTACCCTGGCTGGAGTTCCTGTTTTAAATCTTCTTAATTTTATTCCTAATGAAATCAGGCTTTGAGATAAATCTCTTGCAGGAAATAAACCGTTTGGTCCTCCCTCATAAGATATATCTCCAATTATTATCTTTCCTTTAAGATATGTACCTGTTGCCAGAACAACTGCTTTTGCCCTGTATACAGCTCCGGTTCTTGATACTGCACCTGAAACCGCTCCATTCTCAGTTAATATCTCAACTATTTCAGCCTGTTTTAATGTAATATTATCTTCATTTTCAAGAACCTTTTTCATTTCCTCATGGTATCTTCTTTTATCAGCCTGAGCTCTCAGTGAGTGCACTGCAGGACCCTTTGAGGTGTTTAACATTTTGCTTTGAATATATGTCTTATCTATGTTTATACCCATCTGTCCGCCTAAGGCATCAATTTCCCGAACCAAATGACCCTTAGCAGTACCGCCCACATTTGGATTGCAGGGCATCATAGCTACACTGTCTAAGTTAATAGTACATATAAGTGTTTTAAGTCCAAGTCTGGCTGATGCCAGTGCTGCTTCACAGCCCGCATGACCTGCACCTATGACAATAGTATCAAAGCTTTCTCCAATATATCTCATCTTAACCCTACTTTCCTAAACAAAAGTTTTCAAATATCTTGTTTATTATATCTTCTGATGTACTCTCTCCGGTAATTTCCCCTAAGCTTATGTATGCATTTTTCAGATCTATTGATGCTAAATCCACAGCACTTACATTCTTTAATGTATCTATAGCTGCATTTAGAGATTCTTCTGCCCTGATCAGTGCTTCCTTATGTCTAAGGTTTGTGATTCCTTTGGCTGATACCTCTATGTTATTGGAGAAAAACATATTCTTTATTTCTTCTTTAAGGTTTTCTATTCCTTCTCCAAATTTAGCAGAAATGTTGATTATCTTTTTACCTTTAAGCTCCGGTATATTTTCAATATTTATTTTATCTTCATTTAAGTCACTTTTATTTAATAAAACAATGAAATTTTTATCTTTTATACTTTCTATTATTTCTAAGTCTTCATTAGAAAGCTGGCTGCTTCTGTCAAAAACAAGAATAATAAGATCTGATTCCAATATTCTCTCTTTTGACCTTTCTACCCCTATTTTTTCTATCACATCATCTGTATCCCTTATTCCAGCAGTATCTGTAAGTTTTACTAAAATTCCGTCTAAATTTATATGTTCCTCTATTATATCTCTCGTAGTTCCTGGAATCTCAGTTACTATTGCTCTGTTTTCCTGAAGAAGAGAGTTTAATAAGGAAGACTTCCCTACATTTGGTTTACCTATAATAACTACATTTAAGCCTTCTCTTATTATTTTTCCCTCTTTAAAGGATGCAATCATATTATTAATCTCTACGCTTAATTCTGTAATCTTTTTTATTCCGTCATAAGCTGTCACTTCTTCTAAATCTTCCTCAGGATAATCTACTGTTGCCTCAATGTTTGCTGTAAGAAGCAGTATCTTTTCTCTAAGAACTTTAATTTTATCTGATATTATTCCTTTAGACTGGTATATGGCAGCTTTTGCTGAGGAATCTGTCTCTGCATTTATTATATCATTTACAGCCTCGCTCTTTATAAGGTCTATTCTTCCGTTTAAAAATGCTCTTTTGGTAAATTCTCCTCTTTCAGCCAGCCTTGCACCGGAAAGTATTGTCTCTTCCAAAATCCTGTTTGTAATGAAGGCTCCTCCGTGGGCGTTTATTTCTATTACATCTTCTCCGGTGTAGCTTTTAGGTCCTTTCATGAAGCTTACGAGGACTTCATCCAACACTTCATCCGAATTTAATTTATATATATATCCATATTTTAAATTGTAATTTTTAAGCTCATTTACTTCTTTTCCATCTTTATCTTTAAATATCTTTTTTATAATACTTAAAGCTTTCGGGCCTGATATTCTTATTATGGATATTCCACCTATCCCCAGGGAAGTAGAAATAGCACATATTGTATCAAATTCCTTCATTTTCTCACTCACTTCCTAAAATTAAAAGAAAGCCCTCAGGCTTTCTTCAAATCAATAACAACTCGTCTAAAGGGCTCTTCACCTTCACTGTAAGTAGTAATATATTCATTGTTCTGAAGAGCGGAATGAATTATCCTTCTCTCATAAGGATTCATTGGCTCCAGCTTTACATACTTTCCAGTAGATTTTACTTTAAAGGCAAGTCTGCTGGCTAGTCTCTTTAGTGTTTCTTCTCTTTTTAACCTATAATTTTCTGTATCTATTATTACTCTTTTGTATTCTTCTTCATGATCTTTATTTACTACCAAGCTTACCAGATACTGAACAGCATCTAATGTTTCACCTCTATGACCTATTAAAATACCCATATTGGGTCCATTTAGGTTGATTTTAACTAGTTCATCTTCTTCTTTAACTCTTATTTCACATTTTAAATCCATTTTGTCTAAAATATCTCTTAAGAATGTTTTAGCTTCGTATAAATAATCTCTTTTAACAGTAGCTTTAATCCTTGCAGGTTTTGCTCCCAGCAGTTTAAAAATGCCCTTGCTTCCCTCTTCCAGAACTTCTATATCAACTTTTTCTCTATCTAGTTTTAATTCCTTGAGTGCATTACTAATGGCGTCTTCTACTGTTCTGCCAGTTATTTCTATTGATTTCAATTAAAGCACCCCTTCCCATACTATACTGTTTCTTCTTTCTTTCTGTCAGATACTTTCATATAATAATTTTGTGCTATCTGGAATGTGTTGTTTATTATCCAGTATAAAATCAGCAGTGAACTGAATTTCAAACTGATAAATACTATGAATATTGACATTCCTATATTCATTGTTGCCATCTGATTTGGTTTTCCCTCTTCTGCCTTTGGTGCCATCATGGCTGACTGAATATATGTAGTTATACCGGATATTATTGGCAGAATAAATATTGGGTCTGGTTTAGATAGTGTTACCCATAAAAATTTAACTCCTTCTATACCTTTTAAATCCCTGAATACATAGAAAAGAGCAAATAAAAGCGGCATCTGAATAAGCAGCGGAAGACAGCTGGCAAATGGGCTTACGCCTTTTTCCTTATATAATGCCATGGTTTCTGCCTGCTGCTTTTGCGGATCATTTTTATACTTTTCCTGTATCTTCTTAAGTTCCGGCTGAATCTCATTCATTTTAGACTGGCTTCTCATCTGCTTCATATTAAGAGGAAGCAGTACAAGTCTCACTATTCCTGTAAATACAAAAATAGCTAAAAAATATGCGAAACCATCGTTAGGTACTATACCAGCTATAAAATCTTTTATGTAGTTAAAAAATTGTGCTAAATAGGCAACTAGTTTACTCAAATCCTAACCTCCAAATTATTTAACAGGATCGTATCCTCCCTTGCTAAACGGATTACATCTTAGAATTCTCCATATAGCCATAAAACCACCCTTTATAACGCCATACTTATTGACAGCTTCCACAGCATACTGGGAGCAGGTGGGATAGTATCTGCACCCTGGATTTTTGATACCAAATACATTATAAAAGTATTTCTTATAGGGAGATATCCATCTCTGATAAAATATTATAAATTTAATTATTATTTTCTTCATTTATAAACAAACCCGATTTTCTTAAAAGGTTTACCAGAGATGAATCTATCTCTTTATATCCTTTTCCATTTGAACTAACCCTGGCAATGAAAACCAAATTATATCCCTGTTTTACATAAATCATATTCTTTCTGTAGCTTTCCTTTATCAGCCTTTTAACTCTGCTTCTTGTTACACTTTTGCCAACTTTTTTACTAACGGATATGCCAACATTATTAATGCCTTCTCTGTTTTTAAAAATGTATAAAACTAAAAGCTGATTAGAATAAGATTTTCCGCTCTTGTACACTTTCCTAAATTGGAAATTCTTTTTTAAACTATGAAACTTCATTCTTGGCGCTTCTCCTTTAACTGCAATTGCAGAAAAAGGCCACTGTAAGCGGCCTTATGCTGTCAATTTTTTTCTTCCTTTACGCCTTCTTCTCTGCAGTACATTTCTACCAGAAGATGATTTCATTCTTTTTCTAAAGCCGTGTTCTTTTTTTCTCTGTTTCTTTTTAGGCTGATATGTCATCCACATACTCATACACCCCCTTCATCGGAATCATATATAGCAAATACCTTACTATCAAACAATTCAGTACATTCACCACTATATTATATATTTGACCTTGTACCTTGTCAATAGCAGCAGCCTGTTGATAATTTTATAATTAATTTATTTTTTGTGGATAAATCATTGAATAGCTACCTCAGTTTTGTTATTATTAAAAAAGAGTTGTTTATAATTTAATAGATTCTATTTTATACACAGGTTGTGGATGAATCTGTGTATAAATTGTCTTTTTATATTATTTTACCTTAAATTTTAGACATTATTGCTGTTTATAAATCAATTTTTACTCTTGTGGACAAGTTTTTAATCGAATTTCTATTAATATATTTTGTTTATATGTGTATAATTTTATGCACAGATTTTATATTTTATAGAAATTTTAAATTTGTGCAAG
>JAJBWD010000279.1:0-4637 GCA_032907345.1 Bacillota bacterium
AAACACTTAATTAAGAAAATTTTTAATTTATTAATTATCTAAATGTAGATACATGAAACTGATTATTCTAATAATTTAAGCAGGGGAATAATATGATATCTTATTATAATAGGAAAAATAATACCTATGAAAAGGAAAATGTTGTTGGAGAGGGCCCCTTAAACTGGATGTACAGTACCGGTTTGGGAATGGGTTTACTGGAAGTCATAGTAAAGAAGAAATTACTTTCTTCTATATATGGTAAATTTCTGGACTCCAAATTAAGCAAAAAAAAGATAGCTCCATTTATTAAAGAATACAGTGTAAACTCTGAGGAGTTTGAACATGAATCAAAGGATTTTAAAACCTTTAATGAGTTTTTTTACAGGAAATTAAATAAAGATGCAAGACCTCTTAATATGGAAGATGATGTTTTAATATCCCCTGGAGATGGAAAGATACTGGCATATAAAGATATTAATAAGGATGCATTGATTCAAATTAAGGGCATTACATACAGTCTCAGTGAGCTTATTAATAATGATGTACTTTCAAATAAATATAGCCATGGGACTATGATAGTTTTAAGGCTTTGTCCAACAGATTACCACAGATTCCATTTTATAGACGGCGGAACTTGTGAAAAACCAACTAAAATAAAAGGATATTATTATTCTGTAAATCCTATTGCTTTATCAACAGTGAACAAGCTGTTTTGCCAAAATAAAAGGCAGTATTCTATTTTCCACAGCAACAATTTTAAAGATGTACTTTACGTTGAAGTGGGTGCTACCTGTGTTGGCTCTATTATAGATACTTACACCCCTGATTCTGTTGTAAACAAAGGGGATGAAAAGGGATATTTCAAGTTCGGCGGATCAACAGTAATAATGTTTTTTCAAAAGAATACAATTCTTATAGATAAAGATATCATGACACATTCAGATTTGGGAATTGAAACCCAGGTTAAACTGGGAGAAAAAATTGGTATAAAAATATAGTTTTTAACAACACACATTGAAAGTTTGCAGAGGGTGAGGTTTGTACACCACCCTCTGTATTTATTTTTTTGTTTTATTGGTTTGGACCTGTCCCTAACCCTCTTTATTAATTTTTTGCATGATATTCAGTATTACCTTATCTGTCTTGGTCATGCTTGCAGATATTTCTCCCATATGCTTTATGGTTTCTTCAAGATTTTCTTCAATAATTCCGTTTTTATTTGGTATTACCCTTTTGCTGCAGGCAAGTATTGCTGTAAAATATGCTGTTGAAACTGCAGTCGCAGATTTCAGTGCACAGCCGCTTTTAGCCCCATCACAAATCATCCCGGAAACATCTCCCACCATATTTTTAATTGCTCCCTTTATTCCTTCATAACCACCATCCATAAGCATGCAGTAGGCAGAAGATAACCCAATTCCTGCAGCAGTGGCCGCACCGCAGAGAGGAGATAATCTTCCAGTGTAATGCTTAATGTATCCTGTTATGATGTGGGATAATGCCAATGCCTTAAGTAAGGTTAATTCATCGGCATTGAATTCCTCTTTATATTTGTATAAAGGAATTGATTGGACAAGCCCCATGTTGCCGCTGCCATTGCTGCTCATAACAGGAAGAGGTGTTCCTTTCATTCTTGCATCAGATGCAGCCGCTACTAGTGCTATTGATCTATTTATATAACTGCTTTCAATTTTATTGTTAATCATACTGTCCTGCAGCTGATATCCTATTCCAACTCCAAGGGGCTCAAGAATTCCGGACTTAGCTATTTTCATATTCATAATAAGTCCTTCTTCTAAAAACCTTAGATCTTCATAGGATAATTCCTGTACCTCATCAACAATATTTTTTATCGTAAGATCATATATTCCTTGGCAGGGACAGGTCTGAACCTGAACCTTATCATTTTCATCACATCTATCCATACTGAACAGAATCTCATCATTTTTTTCAAGCAAAACAAATTTATTATGCATATCCTCTATGATAACTCTTGAATATTGATTTTTTACCTTTATTACCATCTCTATATATATTTTTTTATCTGTATCCTTAAGTTCAACTGTTAACTTGCCGTCATTAATCAAATTTTTAGCAGAGGCAGCATCTTCTCTGGTAACATTTTGAAATATATTTAACTGCTCTTCTGAACCCTTGTGTACAACTCCTAATGCAGCAGCTATGTTTATTCCTATTTCATCGGTATTTGGAATTCCCACACCCATGGCATTTTTGAATATATTAGGACTAATTATAAGATTTACTGAATCGATTTCCCTATAGTCTGAAATATTAAGCAATTCTGAAGCCTTTGCACCAGCCAGAGCAATTGCTGCCGGTTCCGTGCACCCAACTGCTGGAACCACCTCATTTCTTAAAAATTCTAATATCATTGTTTTTATATCACTCATAGTTAATCCCCTTTTCTCTATTTTTCATAATATATCAGCAATTTATATGCCAACTGAAATTAACAGTAGTAATTTACTTTATTTGCCATAATATTGTGATTTATTTATAATTTTTCCGCCATATAGGTTTATAATCCAGCAAATTTGAAAAATTTTTTAAAAATTTATTTATACAAGCAAAATAAATGTCTCATAATGATACAGTAATCTTAGGTTTATATCATTATGAGACATAGTTAAATTTTATAATGAATATTTTTTTATCCTTCTATATAAAGTAGCCCTGCTTATGCCAAGTTCTTTTGCAGCCTTTTCTATAGATTTTGAACCTTTGCCATATTTACCAATAATCTTCTTTATTTCTTCTTCTTCCATGCTTTTCAGATTTATTTTGCATGTTTTTTTACATTTAAAGGCTTTTAACCTGCTGGGTAAGTCTTCCATGGTTATCACTTTATTAGAAGTTACATTAATTGAATACTCAATGGTATTTTCCAGTTCTCTTATATTTCCCGGCCATGGATATTCACTAAACAAAAGGTTTACGTCATCGTCTATGCCATTGATGTTCTTTTCCAATTTTAAGTTGAATTTATTAATAAAATGATTTATAAGCAGATTCAGATCTGTCCCTCTATCCCTGAGCGGAGGAACATTTATTGGAATTACCGCAAGCCGGAAGTAAAGATCCTTTCTGAAAGAACCTTCTGAAACTTTTTCCTCCAAATCACAGTTTGTAGCTGCTACCACTTTAACATCTATATCCATGGGGAACTTCCCACCTACTCTTTCAATGGTTTTTTCCTGTAAAACTCTAAGCAGCTTTGACTGAAGATTTATTGGTATTTCACTTATTTCATCCAGAAATATAATTCCCTTATTAGCCATTTCGAATTTTCCTGGCTTTCCACCTTTTTTTGCACCGGTAAAAGCCCCTTCCTCATAACCAAACAACTCACTTTCAAAAAGCTGCTCCGGTATGGCTGCACAATTTAATGTAATAAATGGGCCCTTAAAATTTCCTTCATTATATATAGCTCTTGCAAAAAGTTCTTTGCCTGTCCCACTCTCTCCTTGTATTAATATAGTTGACTTTGAAACAGAAGCCCTTCTTGAAATTTCCTTTACATCTTCAAGTACCCCTGATTCGCCTACTATATCATTAAAAGAAGTTTTTAAATTTTCAGATATAAAGTAGTTAATATTATCTATTACTTCTTCCATTTCCTCAAATATAAATAAAATTCCCATAAGCTCATCATTTGAATATATGGATTTTGCCTTAAATATCCCTCTGACATTTTCTTTTCTATAAATGAAGCTTTGGTTAGTAATGCTGTAATTTTTTTCTTTAAATAAATTAAGATTAATATTTCTGAAATATTTGCTTATGTTATTGATATCTTTGCTGTCTATTTTAAAAATTTTATTTCCCTTTGGATTTATATATTTTATATTTCCCTGTGAATCAGTAAGTGCTACCCCGCTGTCGAAGAGATTTATTACCTCTCTAAGCTCAGCCGCCAGAAGCTTTATTTTCTCTGACTTTTCATGATCTATAAGCTTCAGAACTATCAATTCCCCCATTTTATTCAGAAATTGAAGCAGTTCTTTTTCATTTTTCAATATTTCTATTTTTTGAGTTTCCTGAAAAGCGACAAGACCAATAACCCCTACTACTTTATTGCTGTAAAATATGGGAGATGCTACCTCAGCGCTTTCCTTACATTTATCTCTTTCTTCACAATACAGACAAGCCTTATTTTCTCTTGGATTTTCAATAATATAACTGTTTCCCATTTTCATTGTGTAACCAAAGGCTGAATTATTATTTATTTTACTTCCTATATTTTTCTTGTAAAGACCTGTCCCTGCAATCCTTATTAGTTTATTATCACAAATTGTTACATCTACATTTAAAACAGCAGATATGGCTTCTGCGATTTTTTGAATATTTCCCCTGACTTCATATAAATTCATAAGCATATCTCCTTGTATAAACTGTTATATTTTCATTATATCAAATTGAGACATCCAGGGACAGGTCTAAACTATGAATTACATTAATTACCACTATTATATATTTCAAAAATTAAATTTATTAAAAACTTGTCTACCTCTTCTTTATTATTTAAATCTCCATCAAAAACAACCTTAGTGTTATTCTTAATACATAATCTGTTTATTATTTTTATGTTATTTGTAAACTCATCGTATAAAGAAGTAATTCTATAATCTTTTCCT
>JAJBWD010000280.1:0-5547 GCA_032907345.1 Bacillota bacterium
AGATTTCATAGATGTTTTCCTTTAACTACCATTTGGGGATATAATGGAACCTATCCTGGCCCAACTATAGAAGTTAGTAAAGATGTGGCTGTTTTAGTTAATTGGGTAAATAATCTCCCTTGTAGGCATCTTTTCCCTGTAGATCACACTCTTCATGGAACAATTGATACACCAGATGTAAGATCCGTAGTCCATCTTCATGGTGCTAATGTGGAAGCTGACAGTGATGGACACCCTGAAGCCTGGTTTACCAGAAATTACAAACCTGTAGGGCCAAAGTTTACAAGAGATGTGTATGAATACACCAACCACCAGCCTGGAGCTACTATGTGGTATCATGATCATTCTATTGGAACAACAAGATTAAATGTTTATGCGGGCCTGGCAGGCTTCTATCTTATTAGAGATGCTTTGGAAGAAAGATTAAATTTGCCGAGAAGACCTTATGAAATACCAATTATGATTCAAGATAAAACTTTTCATGAGGATGGCTCATTATTCTATCCGGATAATGCAACACCACCTGTTAGCAACCCGGTTCCGTCAACACCATCATTTTTCTTTGGAAATACAATAGTGGTAAATGGAAAACTCTGGCCTTATCTGGAAGTTGAGCCCAGGAAATATAGATTTAGAATATTGAACGCATCAAATGTGAGAAGTTATGAGCTAAGGCTGGAGCACGATGGAGTGTTCCATCAGATAGGAACTGAGCTTGGGCTGCTTCATCATCCGGTTGATATTAAGTCATTTATTCTGGAACCGGCAGAAAGAATTGATTTGGTTATTGATTTTTCAGAGTTTAAAGAACAAGAAATAACATTGTTTAATGATGCACCAGGGGTGCCAAGTCCCGGAAACACGGATGTGGTAATGAAATTTAAAGTTACACTGCCATTAAAGTCTCCTGATACCAGTACCATACCCAGTGAATTAATGCCTGCTCACCATTTGGAACCCACTCTGGCTGTAAAAGAGAGGACTATGCATTTGGATGAAACTGAAGACCATTACGGCAGGGTTGTTCACTTGCTTAATAACCTCCACTTTAATGACCCGGTTACTGAAACTCCGGAACTGGATACTGTTGAAATATGGCATTTAGTAAATCATTTTCAATTTCCTCATGCAATCCATGTTCATCTTGTACACTTCGAGATACTGGGAAGAAAGCCATTTACTGCTGCTGATTTTGATGAAAATGGAAACTTTAAATTTAAACTGGAGGATTTAAAGGATTTTGAAGAACCTCTCCCTTATGAAAAAGGTTTTAAAGATACTGTGAGTACAGCTCCTCAGCAGGTAACCACAATTATCATGCATTTTAAAGAGCATACCGGAGATTATGTTTGGCATTGTCATATACTGGAGCATGAAGATAACGACATGATGAGACCACTTAAAGTAATAGAAAAGTAAATTCATGAATAAAACCGCTGCATGCAGCGGTTTTCTCTGCTTTATGCACATTTTAGCTGAAATATTGAAAATGTTTTACTCATAAACATTGCACAAACAGAACATACTATCTATAGCAAATAAATTAATTTAAAGCAGATAATTGTGAGGTAGGAATATGAAGCAAGGTGCTGCAGAGAGGGATTTTGTAAAAATAAAAAAGCAGTTCAGACAGATTGAGGAAATAGCAAAGCATACTAAAGGGAATGCGCTGTGGGAACATGAAGCAGCAGTCAGGAAAAAAATAAAGGCTTTGAAGGAATATGAAAAGGAAAATTTTAAGGATTATAAGAATGTTTATGGAAATTATTTAGATTTATTAGAGTACATCTCAAGAAAGCTTATAGATGGGTATAACAAGAAAAATAATACATCCTTTAATTTTGATGAGGTAGTAAAAGGAAATCGTGCCAGCTTCCTGAAATCCGGAATTATAAGTGTCCTGATAACTAAGCATATTCCTGATTTTATTTCAGGGGAGTTTGACAGAGTATTTCCTGCAAATCCTAAAGATGAATATCTGGATGCCAGAAAAATTAAGCGAAAAGTTTATCTTCATTTAGGTGAGACAAATACGGGGAAAACTTATAATGCCATGCAGCGCTTAAAAGAGGCTTCAAATGGAATTTATCTATCCCCTCTCAGAATTTTAGCTTTAGAAAATTTTGAAAGGCTAAACAGAGAAGGCGTTCCATGCAGTCTTATGACCGGAGAAGAGGAAATTAGAATTGAAGACGCAGCCCATGTTTCCTGTACCATAGAAAAATTAAATACAAATGAGAGTTACGAGGTTAGTGTTATAGATGAAATTCAGATGATAAAGGATGACCAGAGGGGTGCTGCCTGGACCAGGGCTCTTTTAGGACTAAAAAGCAAAGAGATACACATCTGCGGAGCCTTTAATGCAAAAGAACTACTTATAAAAATATTAGAGGACTGCGGAGATGATTACGAAATCAAAGAATATGTAAGGGATATTCCTCTTGTGCTGGAAGATAAGCCTTTTTCCCATAAAGATATTCAGGAGGGAGATGCACTGGTGGTATTTTCTAAGAAGAGGGTGCTGGAACTGGCTTATCATTACTCAGATATAGGTATAAAGGCCAGCCTCATATATGGAGATTTACCTCCGGAAGTGAGAAAAAAGCAATACAGCCAATTTATTAATAAGGAAAGTGCCATTTTGATATCTACAGATGCCATAGGAATGGGAGTAAATCTTCCTATAAAAAGAATTATATTTATGGATGTTAGAAAGTTTGACGGCAATGAAGTAAGATATTTAAACTCTCAGGAAGTTAAGCAGATAGCAGGAAGGGCAGGAAGAAAGGGAATATATGATACCGGGTATGTTGCGTCCATTGGCAATACACAGGATTTTTTAAGAGAAAATTTAGATTCAAGTGATGAGGTTATAGAAGAGACAGTCTTAGGACCCAGTGAAGAAATCCTGAAAATAAGCAGCCTGACACTTAGAGAAAAGTTAGCCTTATGGAGTACTAAGGAAGAAAAGACTCCTTTTTACAGGAAGATGGATATAAACGAATATTTAATAGTATTGGACAGTATAAGAAGCCTGCGGTTAGATCAGATAACCCAGTGGAGACTTATGAGAATACCATTTGATGTATCAAATAATGATATGATGAATGCATTTTTAGGCTATGCAGATGAATTGTTTATTGCTAAAAAGGAGAGTATCTCAAAGCCCCGATATGCGTCTAAAGGTCTGTATGAACTGGAGATTTATTATCAAAAAATAAATCTATACTATTCTTTTTCAAAGGCATTTAATTTAGAATTCGATGAAGAATGGGTATATGAAAATAGGCTAAAGGTAAGTGAGGATATAAATTCTATATTAAAAAGCATTTAAGACATAGGTCACAGTTAATTGAATAAATTATATTAAGAGGGATAATAATATCCTTATAATTTCAAATAAGCATTGGAGTGAGTAATATGAATAAATTCGATAGAGCTGTTAATAAAAAAACTTGTGAGTTAATATTTGAAAATTTCCCTGATCAGGAGGTTGATGAAGAAACATATAAGAAATTTCTCACCATCGCAAGAGCTATGATAAGAACTGAAATGAGGGGAATTAAGCAAAGTGATAACCCTAAATCTTTGTATCAAAAAACATGGAAAACAGCAAATAAATACGGTGACTTGAAAAAAACTACTTAAGGAGGATACTAAATGGACAAAAGCAGAAAAATGGATAAAGGTGAGCATGAAAGAGCCATGGAAAAAGCTAAGGAAATGATTGACAGAGGCTGCGGAGTTATTGAAATAACAGCAGAAACTCATCTTAGTGAAAAGGATGTAATTAAGGCTAAAGATAAGTGGGTAGATCAATCATAGATTCTGTGTATTTCCTAATTTAAAGATAGAATTGGTTTATATAACAAATGATTTTCATTCCTTTTTAAATGGGAATAGATATACTCAAAAAAGAGCTTTTCCAGCTCTTTATTTTTTTGGCAGCCCTATAACAGGTTTACTCATATCCGGATCAACTTCCAATGTTATTGGATCTGCTGATTTTTGATTTGTGGTTTTATTATCATTTTTTCTTTTTTTCTCTGATTTTGTTGGCATTGTATCACCTTCCTTAATAGTTATAATTCCGTATTCCGGATAAATTATTCATCTTATATTACATCGGATTTATAATATTGCTTAGGTGACATCTGAAATTCCTTTTTAAATGCTCTGACAAAACTGGAATAATCCCCAAAACCACATAGAGAGCATACATCTCCTGCTTGAATGCCGCTTTTTATAAGATCTGAGGCTTTTATAATCCTCTTTTTCTGAATATAACTGTATAAGGTGTAGCCTGTTTCTTCTTTAAATAAGTGCATCAGATAATACTTATTCAGATAAAATTCTTTTGAAAGCATATCTATTGATAAATCCTTATCCAGATTTGAGTTTATAAAGCTCAATATATCTTCTATTCTGGGATCATATTTAACGTCCTCTAATTTTTTATTGGTATCCATTTGGCGGTATAATCTATTTATTTTTACCATGAACTGAAGAAATAAAGCATTTTTTAATATAGTGCTGCCAAAGTCCTTATCTTTTATGGCATCTTCCAGGTCATTAAGATTCTGCTTCAGCAAATTTATCTGCACATTATTTAACCTGATAAGATTCAGCTTTCTTTCAGATGCCAGCTGAAAACAGCTTAAAAGATTAGAATCATCTTTGTTATGCTGTTCTAAAAATAATGGATTTAGCCACAATATCATTCGCTGGTAAGGAGCACTTGAGCTTATTATGGGTCTGTGCAGGTCATTTCTGCCAACTAATAAAATGTCCCAGGGCTTAAGTTTATAAGACTTTCCTTCAATTATATAAGTAACATCTCCTGATAAGAAAATAATTATTTTATTAAAATCATGGTAGTGAAATTCAAACTCATTCTTTTTCTGATCCTTTAGATTAAAAAAATGAAAATCTTCATTAAGATAACCTCTTTTTACTTTTTCTATAGAAACATTATCATCCATATAACACCTCAGATATTTGTAAATAATTATATTATAGCATTATTTGCAAGAAATTCAGCATTTAATACAATAAAAATTGTAAATGCAGCGGATATAATAATAGTGGAAATATAAGTTAAGTATATCAGGAGGAAATGTATGAAATTAAATGAACTGTTAAAAGGAATAGATTTTGAGGTATTAGCAGGAAATGCTGATCTGGAAATATCAAATATAACCTGGGACTCCAGAAATGTAGATAAAAATTCACTTTTTATTGCAGTGAAAAATAAAAACGCAGACAGACATGATTTTGCACTGGATGCTGTAAATAAAGGAGCAATAGCTCTGGTTATAGAACATGAAATAGAGAATGTACCTAAAAATATAACAGTTATTAAAGTTAATGATTCAAAAAAGTCCATGTCTGTCATAGCCCAGAACTACTATGGAAATCCAATGAAAAAGCTTAAGGTTATAGGTGTTACAGGTACTAACGGTAAAACCTCCGTTACCTATTTTATATCAAAAATACTTGAAACCTTTAATATTAAAAGTGGGATTATTGGCACTATAGAAAACACCA
>JAJBWD010000281.1:0-5494 GCA_032907345.1 Bacillota bacterium
AGCAGAAGAAAAAAATAACTTGAACTTAATATAAAGTCGATTTAAAATAAGAACAAAGGGATTACCTTGTGAAAGGGGTAATATTATGAAGAGTAAGATAAAATTTAAAACATTGCTGGTTATTGTAATATTTCTATATGTGGGCTATATTTTTGCCCATCAGCAGGTTACTATGAATAGTATGAAAAAGGAACTGACAGCAAAGCAGAATAAATATAATCAGCTGGTAGAAAAGAACCTTAACCTGAAGGATGAAATTGAATTATCTAAGACGGATGCCTATATGGAGAAGCTGGCCAGAGAAAGGCTGGGTCTTGTAAAAAAGGGAGAGATCCCTGTTGTTAATAATGGGAATAATAAATAATTAACTTATAAATAAATTTTTAAGGAGGAATCTTATTAATATGGCCTTAACAGCTGGTAGCATTCTTGACGGGACAGTTATTAATATCACAAATTTTGGAGCTTTTGTAGAAGTGGAGGGCAAGACAGGTCTGGTTCATATTTCTGAAATATCTGATACATATGTAAAGGACATTAGAGAATATCTAAAAGAAAAAGATAAGGTTAGAGTAAAGGTTATTTCCATAGATGATAATGGCAAGATAAGCCTTTCAATAAAGCAGGCCTCTATAAGTCAAAAGCCCATAGATATAGACTGGAGCATAGACAATAGCAACAAACATGTAGACTTTGAAGAAAGGTTATCAAAGTTTATGAAGGATAGCGAAGACAGAATGCAGTCCTCAAAAAAATATAAAGAAATGAAGACCAAAAATTATAAGAAGAGTTCAAAAGGTATTAGATAAAAGGGCAGGCTGCCCTTTTTTTAATCTTTGTCAGCACATGATATATAAGCTTTTTTATAGCCTCAAAACAAATAATAAAATAATGTGTTGACATAAATAAACTAATCAATTATAATAATCTATGTCGCCAAGATGACATGAATTGCTGAAGTGGCGGAACTGGCAGACGCACAGGACTTAAAATCCTGCGGTGCTTAAAACACCGTACCGGTTCGATTCCGGTCTTCAGCACCAATATCGCGGGGTGGAGCAGTTGGTAGCTCGTCGGGCTCATAACCCGAAGGTCGTAGGTTCAAGTCCTTCCCCCGCAACCATAATATGGCGGAATAGCTCAGTTGGCTAGAGCATTCGGTTCATACCCGAAGTGTCGTAGGTTCGAATCCTATTTCCGCTACCAAATTTATTTGGCGAACTTACCCGGCTGAAGTGGCGGAACTGGCAGACGCACAGGACTTGAAATCCTGCGGTGCTTAAAACACCGTACCGGTTCGATGCCGGTCTTCAGCACCAAATAACGCGGGGTGGAGCAGTTGGTAGCTCGTCGGGCTCATAACCCGAAGGTCGTAGGTTCAAGTCCTTCCCCCGCAACCATGGCTATAACCTGAAAATCAGAAATGATTTCCAGGTTTTTTTATTTTGGAGACTGCAAATTACATTTGGCTGATTCATCTTGAAAATAACGAATGTTCCACGTTTTTTAAAGATGAAAAATTTATCATGAATTATGCAATATCTTTTATTTTGGATATTATATTAGGGCTTTCTTTGTTATTTTGCCAAATAAGCAAATGTTAATAGATTTTCATAAAAAGTGAATAAATAACAGGATAAAAAAGTTTTAAAACAATTTAGAGTGTGACAATAATTTTCAGAATAATCAGAAAAGATAATGATGTTATTATTAATAAAATAAAAGTTGAAACCACAATATGTAGTATATTATATACTAAGCTAAATACAATATATGTAAATTTGCTTTTCAATAACTGGAATATGATAAATAAAACAATTTCACAGGAGTAATGAATTTAACCTGAAAATTGTGAATTGTTCTAAGGTTTTTATTCTAATATAGAGATAATTGTCTTAAAAAGTTTTTTTATCCTCTCATCAAATGACAATAATTACCAGATGACTTTGCTATAATAAACCTACATCTTTAATAAATGGGGGGTTGATTATGCAATATGGAGGGGAATTAATTCCATACAAAAGGATAAGAAAGAGCCATGTAAAAGTGGAAGGAAAGACTTTAGACTATAAGCTGTTTGTTATATTTTTATCCGGTATTTTAATAAGCAGGGTTACAATTAACAGTCAGCTGGCTCCTTTTGGTATAGCACTGTGTCTGTATTTTTTAATAAACAAGGATTTCAGGGATAGTATTCCGGCAGGTCTGGGATGTTTTATAGGGTATGCAACATTATACAGCAGGGTAAATGGATATTATTCCTACATTTTCGTAGTGGGAAGTATGTACGGTCTGGACTATGTGATAAGACATTTTTCTAAGAATGGAAAGCTTATAATGCTTTCAGCTTTATCATTTACGGAATTCCTGCTTCTGGAATATCTATTTATGGGATCTATATTAAAGGCTTCATTTTTAAATTCTTCATTAAAAATTGCCGCTGTTATACCAATATATTATATTATACGTTTTTCGATTTATTCCATTGATCAGATAAATACAAAGCATATATTTAAAAACGATGAACTGCTGGGGATAGCATTCATTGCTGCTCTTTTTATTTCAGGAACTTATGGACTAAATATATTCAGTATTTCTGCAGCAAATATTGCGTCGCTTTTTTTAGTAATTATTATATCCTATGTTAAAGGACCGGCACTGGGATCTGCCTCCGGGGCTGCCATTGGAATATTAATTGGAATGACATCAGGATATCTTATGGAGTATGTCACCATATTAACACTGTGTGCCCTTTCCGCAGGAATATTTAGAGAAGGGGGAAAGCTGCTTTCGCTTATCAGCTTTATTTTAACATTTTCACTTATTAAAATTTATTCAGGCTATTCCATTACATATAAGCTGTTAGAAGCATTAATAGCAGCAGCGGTTTTCTTTGTTATAAGGGAATCCTTTTATAAAAGTCTTGGAGTAGAGTTTGATTATAATCAGAAAATAGATTTTCTGAATGGAATATATATAGAAAAAATAAAAAAGATATTTTACAGGCGATTAGATAATTATTCAGATGTACTTTATAAGATGTCAAATACTCTAGATGAATTGGTTGGAAATGAAAACCTGACAATAAAAAATAAGAGTTCTGAGCTTATTCAAAATCTGGCGGATACTGTATGCTCCGGCTGCAGCATGAGAAATCTATGCTGGAAGAGAGAAAGCTACAAAACTTATCAGGGCTTCAGTGAACTTATAGAAAATTATCAAAGCGGCAGTAAATCTATTCCTAAATCTTTAGATGATAAATGTTTAAAGAGGACAGAACTTATAAGGCGTGCGGAAGATATTGTTAATAAATTTATAATAAGTCAGATGTGGGAAAGCAGGCTTAATGAAGGAAGAGAGATAATTGCATCCCAGATAAATAATATTGCACTTTCGGTGGAGGAAGTTGCTTCAGAAATTGATTCATATATTAAATTTGACCCTGTATCTGAAGAAAAGATTAAAAGAGCCCTTAGGAAAAAAGGCATATCTTTTAACCAGGTATTCTGTTTTATTGAAAAAAATGGCCGAACTATTGTAAACATAGACAGAACTGCCTGCAATGGAAGCCAGTTCTGCAAAAAAAATATTCTTCCTGAAATTAACAGGGCTTTAGATAAGACTATGTGCATTTCAAAGGATGGGTGCAGTATAGACTCTTCAAATAACTGCAGTATTAATTTTGTTGAGACACCTGAGTATCATATTGCTTCCTTTGTTCAGTCCATCAGTAAGGATGGAGAGGTATGCTGCGGAGACAGCTACTATTTTGGTGATATTGATGACGGAAATTATATAAGCATAATAAGCGATGGAATGGGGACAGGACCTCAGGCAGGACAGGAAAGCAGGGCTTCTGTGGAGTTAATTGAGAAACTTACCAGGTATGGATTTTCAAAAACTACTGCCATTAACACAGTAAATTCCATTATGACCCTTAAATTTACTCAGGATGAAAAATTCTCTACAGTAGATATGATGAGTGTTGATCTTTATTCTGGGGAGGCTGATTTTATAAAGGTAGGTGCAGTGCCTTCTTTTATAAAAAATGGAGAAAAGATTGAGGCTGTGGAGTCCAGGACTCTTCCTATAGGTGTTCTTGATAAGGCAGATATTGATACAAAAAATAAAAAGCTTAAGCAGGGAGATATGATTATTATGATGAGTGATGGTATTTTAGATTATAATAATCAAAATGCAGGAGACTCGGAATGGCTTAAAGACTTTCTCATTTCAAAAAAAACAATAGATCCTGAAAAACTTTGCTATGAAATAATGGAAAAATCAAAGGAACTTAGAAAAAATAAGATAAACGATGATATGACAGTGGTAGTGTCCAAGGTTTATCAGATATATTAAGCATAGTCTGCATTTATTGCAGGCTATTCTTATGCTATAATAGGAAATAAAAAAGGGTGATAATGTGGAGGCTAGAAATAAGGCAGAAGCGGCAATTGAAGAATACCATATGATAGAAAAAGGCCAGAAGGTACTTGTAGGAGTTTCCGGAGGGCCTGATTCCATGTGCCTGCTTCATATACTTATGGAATTAAGCAAAACTTTAGATTTTAAGGTTTTTGCTGCTCATATAAATCATAAAATAAGAGGAATTGAGGGAGACTTAGATGAGGAGTATGTAAAAAGTTACTGCTTAGCAAATAATATTCCATTTTACTCCAAGCAGTATGATGTGGAGGAAATTGCTAAGATAAGAAAAGTTTCCACAGAAACCTGCGGAAGAGAAATAAGATATAACTTTTTTAAGGAGCTTTCAAAAAAGTTATCCATCGATAAAACGGCACTGGCTCATAATGCTAACGATAACGCAGAAACTTTGATTATGAGGCTTATGAGAGGAACAGGCTTAGACGGACTGATGGGTATAAAGCCTGTGAGAGATGAAATATATATAAGGCCTCTTATAAATGTATCGAGAAAAGAAATTGAAGAATACTGCAGGGAAAATAATATTATTCCGAGAATAGACAGAACAAACAGTGAAGCCATATATAAAAGAAATAAGATCAGGCTGGAGCTGATACCATATATTAATCAAAATTTTCAGGGAGATATAATAAAATCCCTGAACAAATTATCCAGAACCTTAGAGCCGGATATTGAATATTTAAATCAGGTATCTTATGAAAAATATAAGGAATATTGCGAGGAAAAGCAGGGAAGAGTAATAATTAAGAAAGATGCCTTTTTTCTTCCTGCAGCAATACTTAACAGAATAATAAGAAAAGCATTTTTTTATGTAAGCAAAAAAAATTATAATCTGGAAAGCTGCCACGTAGAGGATACCATTAAATTATATGACAGGGAAACAGGAAGAAAAATAAATCTGCCTGAAGAAATAGTTGCTATTAATAATTATAAGGATATAATATTAGAGGTAAAAGCAAATAAAACAGAAAAAAATAAAATATTCAGGCTTAATATGGGGAAAAACATCATTAAGGAATTAGGCCTGAAAATAACAATAAATGTTACA
>JAJBWD010000282.1:0-8273 GCA_032907345.1 Bacillota bacterium
AATTTATCTTCATTATAAACAGTCCAGGAAGAGCATAATGAATTTTTTATCTTACCCCCTTCTTCTATAAACAAGCCATCAAATAGAAGATAACTCAGACTTCCATCCATATCTGAAAGGAAGTCATCCGGTAATTTTTTTATCCTGCAGGTAATGTCTGCCTGCTCTTCTTTTCCCGTTACTTTTTTTTCTATGCATCCGCTTATATTAACTAAAACAAATATTATAATCAATGCTGAAATAATTTTTTTCATATCATCACCATTTATATTATTAACTTATCGGAAAATATTAAACATTGTGTTATAATATATTACAATATTGCTAATAAATTTAGTAGGGAGGAAAATCATGATACTGTCATTAGAAATAGTTGGTCTTGTTTTTATGTTTTCAGTAATATTTTTATCTATATGGGGATTTATCCTTATAAATAAGCTTTTCCTGCAGATTAAATATAAAAATTATCTTCTTGAAAAAATATCTAATGAATTATCAATTTTAAATAAAAGGGCAAAGTAAAATGCCCCGGGCTCTTGTTGGTCTTTTAGGTCTTTGTTCCGAAATTTGTGGATATCCATCTTTATCAAAATAGGATATCCCCTCTGGATGCCAAACTATTACTTGTCTCTATGTTTTTAACCAGACATGAAAATATGACAAACTCCATTGTATTGAATACCTGATGAGCCTTATAAAAAGATGCATATTTGCTCAGGTACTTGCTGGATACTCCACGAAATTTTTTCATCCATGCAATGAAGCCCGACAGGAGCTTCACTGATTTTTTAGCATTGTAATAGAATTTTCTTTTTCCTTTTCTCACTGATATATCTATTACTTTGAATTTATTATATAAAAGGGGAAACCTAAAGGGATAATTTACATTCAGGCATATCCTGCTTTTCTTATCTATATCCTTTGATATGTCACAAATAAAATCCATTACTCTGGTTCTATCCCTGTAAACATAGGAATCAATCCGGTTATTTCTCTGATATAAAAATGTTAAATGAACTAATTCTCTTTTTTCCTTTTCATCTTCTTCAAAATATTCCTCCTCATCAGCTTCCCTCCTTTTAGGGTAGTACTTATTAAGGTATGGTAAATCTAATTTTGTAATCTCAATTACTCCATTTAACTTTTCTTCTTTTCCCTGGTTTAATATGTTCATTACCTTATGTCTCCAATAAAATAATGTGGAGTAGGGTACACCTATTGCCTGGTCTGCTTCCCGGAGCGACATATCCTTCCCCATAGTTTCAATAAAACTTCCCCATTTATCTTTATAATGAGACCAGTTAAGGAGTGTACCTGTGTATGGATTAAAGGTCCTGCCGCAGTCTTTGCACTTATAGCGCTGCTCTTTCTTATAAATTCCGTATTTAACTATCTCTTCGCTTTGGCAGTGGGGACATATTACCTTATTTAATCTTCTTTCATTCATTCCTTGTTTAAATAAGCTATGCATAAAAGCCCTCCCTGGAAATAATATCTATATCATCTCCAAAGAGGGCTTGTCTTATACACTGTATTTATATATTCAATAAATTTCGGAACAAAGAGTAAAAGCTCAGAAATAAAGAGGCAAGTTTCCTTACCTCTTTTTAATCTCCTGAACCATTAATTTGTTAACTATCTTAGGATTTGCCTTCCCTTTAGTCTCCTTCATTACAAGACCAATCAGGAATCCAACCACTCTGTCTCTTCCGTTTTTGTATAACTCAATTGATTCTCCGTTGTTATCTAAAACCTTGTTAACAACTTCAAGAATTGCATCCTCATCACTATTTTGAATTAAGCCCTTCTCTTCGATTATTTTTTCCGGTTTTTCTCCATTTCTATACATTTCCTCTAGTACAGTTTTTCCAATGGCATTAGATATTTTAGAAGAATTTATCAGCTTAATCAGGTCTGCTAAATCCTCCGGTCTGAATTTAATAGAAGAAATATCTGCTATGTCTTCATTTAGAAGCCTTGAAATATCGCCCATAAGCCAATTTGAAGCGGCTTTTGGATCTCCTGAGAGCTTAGCTGTCTCTTCAAAGAAATTGGACATAGGAAGGCTCATAGTCAATATTCCTGCGTCGTATTCCGGAATTTTATATTCATTAATAAATCTTTCCATCTTTTCGTGAGGAAGCTCCGGAATTGTTTTTCTTATTTCTTCTATCCAGGAATCCGGTATGTTCAGGGTTACTAAATCTCCCTCAGGGAAATATCTATAATCATTTGCCATTTCCTTGCTTCTCATTGGGTAGGTTTTTCCTTCAGCTTCCTCCCATCTTCTTGTTTCCTGATGGATAACTCCGCCATTTTCAATAACTTCCTTATGTCTTACTATTTCATAATTTAAAGCCTTCTCCAAAGCCTTAAATGAGTTCAGGTTCTTCATTTCGCATCTTGTTCCAAACTTACTGCTGCCTTTAGGCATTATGGATACATTTCCGTCACACCTAAGCGATCCCTGCTCCATCTTGCAGTCTGATACTCCAATGGCAAATAAAATTGATTTCAGCTTCTGCAGGTAGAGTGTTGCCTCCATTGGAGATCTCATGTCCGGTTTTGAAACTATTTCAATTAGAGGGACTCCAGCTCTGTTAAAATCAACCAAGGTACCTGCTTTTGTATGAAGAAGTTTTCCTGCATCCTCTTCTATATGAATTCTTTCAATTCCTATTCTTTTTGTCTTTCCATCAGGAAGCTCTATATCTATATAACCATTTCTGCATATAGGAAGTTCATCCTGGGTTATCTGATAATTTTTAGGGCAGTCAGGATAAAAATAATTTTTTCTGTCCATTCTGCCAAGTCTTGTTATCTCACAATTTAAAGCAAGACCTGTTTTTATGGCATATTCCAATACCTTTTTATTAAGATGAGGAAGTGATCCTGGAAGTCCTAAGCAAACAGGGCATACCTGAGTATTTGCTTTGCCTTGAAATTTAGTGCTGCAGGAACAAAATATTTTTGTGTCTGTAAGAAGCTCAGAGTGAACCTCAAGACCTATAACTGATTCAAACTCCATTATTTTCTTCCTCCTTCTTCATAAGTTATTTTGTGCCAGTCTGTTGACTGCTCATAGCTGTATGCTAAGTTAAACAGTGTATCTTCATTGAAATAGTTTCCCATAAGCTGAAGTCCTATCGGAAGACCGCTGCTTAATCCGCAGGGCACTGATATTGCAGGAATTCCCGCTATGTTTACAGGAACTGTATATACATCAGATAGGTACATGGCTAAAATATCATCTACCCTTTCTCCTATATTAAATGCTGTGGATGGTGATGTGGGAGAAAGTATAGCATCAAAATTCTTAAATGATTCCAGGAAATCATTTTTTATAAGTGTCCTTACCTTTAATGCCTTCTTATAATATGCATCGTAATAACCTGCAGAGAGCACATATGTACCCAGCATTATTCTCCTTTTAACTTCTTTTCCAAACCCTTCGCTTCTTGATTTTGTATATAAATCCAAAGAGTTTGTATATTCCTTTGACCTGTAGCCATACCTAACACCATCAAATCTGGCCAGGTTTGAGGAAGCCTCTGCTGAAGATATTATATAGTAGGCTGCCAGGGCGTAATCTGTAAGAGGAAGTGAGCAGGGAATTATTTCTGCTCCATTTTCTTTAAATACCAGTACAGCCTCATCTACTGCCTTTCTGACATCATTATTTAATCCTTCT
Organism: Bacillota bacterium; assembly: GCA_032907345.1. Lineage (GTDB taxonomy): Bacteria > Bacillota > Clostridia > Clostridiales > Clostridiaceae > JAJBWD01. Next base: position 3,692 of record JAJBWD010000282.1, read on the forward strand.
CCAAAATATTCCTTTGGAATTCCTATTCTTTTTCCCCGGATATCCTTAGTCAGAGATTTTTTGTAATCCGGTACATTTTTATCTGCGGTAGTAAAATCATCTTTGTCAAGTCCTGCTAAGGTTTCTGTAAGAAGTGCACAGTCCTCAACGTCTCTGGCAAAGGTTCCAACCTGATCTAAAGTTGAGCCAAAAGCAACAACTCCATATCTGGATACTCTTCCATAGGTAGGCTTTAGACCTACAACGCCACAAAGTGAAGCCGGCTGTCTTACGGAGCCCCCTGTATCTGTTCCTATTGCAAGCGGAGACATCATAGCCGCAACAGAAGCTGCCGAACCGCCGGAGGATCCCCCCGGAACCTTAGTTCTGTCCCAAGGATTACGAGTCAGCTGAATTCCGCTGTTTTCTGTAGTTGAACCCATGGCAAATTCGTCCAGGTTTACCTTTCCCAAGATCACTCCGTCAGCTTTCTTTATACTTTTGATTACGGAAGCATCATAGGGTGCCTTGTAACCCTGAAGTATTTTTGAAGCACAGGTATTCTGCATGCCTGATACATTTATATTATCTTTTATAGCTATTGGAACTCCTGATAAGCCTTTCAGCTTCTCTCCATTTTCTACTTTTTTGTCAACTTCTTCTGACTTAAGCTTTGCGCCTTCTTCGTCTACATATAGGAAAACTCCAAAGTCTTCATTTTTTTCCTGTATTCTTTTAATAAAGGTATCAGCTACTTCAGAAGCTTTTACTTCTTTATTTTCAATTAATCCCTTAATTTCATGGGCTGTTTTTTTATAAAGATCCAAATCAATCCCTCCAAACTACTCTATTATCTTTGGCACAACAACATATTCCTCAATATTCTGAGGTGAATTATCTATAACTTCTTTAAGAGGCATTGACTTTTCTACAATATCCTCTCTGAATTTGTTTTCCACGTAGTAGGGATTAACTGTAATGTCTACAGAATCGGTATCTAATTCATTAAGCTTATCCACATAGCCTAAAATTACGTTCAGATTACCAATCAGTTCTTCCTTTTCTTCTTCCTTAAAACTTAGTCTGGCTAAATCTGCTACATATTCCACATCACTTTTTGTAACTGACATAAAATCACTCCCTTTTTTATATTTCTCTGGTAAATATCATAATTTTAAATTTATTTAATAAACTTTCATAATCATAAAAAATAAAGATCCAAATACCATTAACATATAAAGTAACATCTCTGTTTTATATTTGCCTCTGTTTTTTGACTGAATTGTCTGTATTGCTCCTAAAACAGCGGTTATAAGTATACATAATTCAATATTAAAGTAAGAATCAAAATATCTCAGCGGTAATATATGATATGTACTTAACATTGTAAAAATAATGGTAAGTATGCTTATGAAAACAAAGCCTAATTTTGTATCCTCTATAATTCTTTTCATTTTTACACCTTAATCCTTATATATTAACCTAAATTAATAATTTTTTCAATTTCTTCTTCTGTTAATATTCTAACATTAAGTTCTACTGCTTTGTCATATTTTGAACCGGGTTCCTTCCCTACTACTACATAATCTGTTTTTTTACTTACTGAAGAGGATATGTTTGCTCCAAGGCCTGCCAGCTTTTCTTTAATATCATTTCTGCTGTACTTCTCCAGACTGCCTGTAATCACTACAGTTTTACCGCTTAAAATGCTTTCCATAACCTGCTCTTCTTCATATACCGGGCTTACTCCAAGAGAAAACAGTTCATCAATTGTAGCCAAAATGTTTTCATCTTTAAAAAAGCTGAGTATAGATTCAGCAACTATTTCTCCAATATCAGAAATTCCGGTTAAATCTTCTAAAAGTGCACTTTTAATATTGGTTAAAGATTTAAAACTTTTTGTAAGGTCAGCTGCTGTTTTAAGCCCTACATTTGGAATCCCCAGAGAATATACGAAGGAGGTTAATGAACAGTTTTTGCTTTTTTCTATAGCATTAATCAGGTTATCCGCTTTCTTATCTCCAAACTTTGGAAGGCTTAAAAGCTGCTCCTTTTTAATCCTGTATAAATCTGATATGGACTTAATATTAATATTGTCAAATAAAAGTTCAGCAGTTTTTTCTGAAAATCCTTCAATATTCATTGCCTCTCTTGAACCAAAATGGACTATGCTTTTTACCAGCTGAGGCTTGCAGGATAATGTGTTTTCACAAAAAAGGTTTGGTCCTTCCTTAATAAGATGGCTCCCGCAGGCAGGACAAAATTCAGGCTCTGTAATTGTTTTTGTATTTTCATCATTTTCCTCTGCTATTCCCATGATTTCAGGGATAACATCATTTGACCTTCTTATAAATACCTTTGAGCCTATTTTTACTTTTTTTCTGTTAATATCCTCTATATTGTTCAGTGTGGCCTTTTTAACTGTAGCCCCTCCAATTTCAACCGGCTCTAAAAGTCCTGTTGGTGATACTCTTCCTGATCTTCCCACATTCCAGGAAACATCATTTAAATATGTAGTAGCCTCTATTGCTTCAAATTTATATGCTATTGCCCATTTTGGAGCCTTTATGGTGTAGCCTAAAAGTTCTCTTGTCCTGACATCGTCAATTACCATAACAACTCCGTCTATGTCATAATTTAAACTGTCTCTTATTTCAGATATATAATCTATTTCCTTTAAAATTTCATCGAAGGATTTACATTCTTTTAAATAATCATCTACCGGAAATCCCTTGTCCTTTATGAATTTCATCATTTCCCTGTAGGATTTAAACTGATGATTTTCTGAATACCCGATATCATAAAAAAATGATGACAGATTTCTCTTTGCTGTTTCTCTTACATCTAAATTTCTAAGAGCCCCCGCTGCTCCATTTCTTAAATTTTTAAGAGGAGTATCAGAGGTTTTGTTGTATTTTTCAAAGGCTTCCTTTGTCATTATTGCTTCCCCGTGAATCTCAAATGAAAAGTCATTATCTATCTTAAGGGGAATTGCCATTATTGTTTTTATCTGAGGGGTTACTTCCTCCCCTATAACTCCCGTTCCTCTGGTAGCGCCTGTTATAAGAATTCCTTCATTATCATAGGTCAGGTTTATAGTAAGTCCATCAAACTTTTTTGTAAGTATATAGCTTATCCTAGGCAGCTTATCCTCATTATTATTGTTATAATCCTGAACGAATTTCCCGCACCTTTCACAAAAATCCTTAAGCTCTCCAATACTTTGAGCCTTGCCTAAAGACCAAAGCTTAGCCTTATGCTTATACTTATTAAACTTAGGCAGCACTATATCTCCCACCCTTTGTGTGGGAGAATAAGGAAGGATTATTCCAGTCTCCTTCTCCAGGTTTACCAAATTATCATAAATTTTATCATACTCTATATCTGATATCTTTGGATCATCCAAAACATAATATCTATAGGAATAGTCATTTAATTTATTTATCAGGTCTTTAATTTCGCTTAACTTATCCATGCGCTCCTCCTAAATCAGCTCCAGCGGAGCCATATCAAGAATCAGGTCTTTTATGCCCATATTTTCAAAGGCTATTTTAAGTTTTGTACTTCCTGATGATTTATCTATTGTTATTACAGTTCCTTTTCCAAACAGTTTATGCTTAACCTTTGATCCTATTTTTACCTGACTTTCCTCCAGCCTGTTTTCAGTATTTTTATTAAGATAAGATTTGAAATCAGGCTCAAAGGTTACTCTTTTGTTTATTTCAGGTTTTGCTATTTTTCTTGTTTTTGCCTCTTCTAACAAATCTTTTGGAATCTCAAGAATAAAGTCTGACTCCGAATGAAATTCATGTCTTCCATACTGCATTCTCATCTCCGCACCAGTAAGATAGAGTCTTTCCTTTGCCCTGGTTATCCCAACATAGCAAAGCCTTCTAGATTCTTCCATTTCGCTTTCCATAGAAAAGGATTTGTTCCCAGGAAATACTCCATTTTCCATACCTGCCATAAATACTACAGGAAATTCAAGACCCTTTGCACTGTGAAGAGTCATAAGGGTTACTGCATCTGCATTTTCATCATACTTATCCACATCAGCAACTAAAGTTATATCCTCTAAATATTTTTCTAAGGACTGATCCTCACTGCTCTCCTCAAACTGCACTGCTGATGTTACGAGTTCTTCAATATTTTCAATTCTTGACCTGTCCTCAACCAGGGTCGATTTTTGTAATATGACCAGATAACCTGAATCATTTATTATGGATTTTATCAGGTCAGATACCTTCATATCTTCCTTAATCTTTATGAATGAATTTATAAGACTTAAAAATTTATTAACAGATGCGACGCTTCTTCCACTGAGACCCGGTATGCTGTCCACATCTAAAAGTGCATTATATAAGCTAAGCTCCAGCTCATTTCCATATTCCTGGATTTTCTGCACAGTAGTATCACCTATGTTCCTTTTGGGAACATTTATTATTCTCTTTAAGCTGATATCATCCAGCGGGTTATTTATAAGCTTAAGGTATGAAAGAATATCTTTTATTTCTCTTCTTTCATAGAACCTTGTCCCACCTATTAATTTATATGGGATTGAATTTATAAAACATTCCTCAAATAATCTGGATTGGGCGTTTGT
>JAJBWD010000283.1:0-5689 GCA_032907345.1 Bacillota bacterium
ATTCAAAAAATTGCTGCTATTGTGCGTAACGATAGGCACTGCTACGGTACGGTCTGCATCCTTGCGGTTCAGATCCTTGTATTTCTTTACTCTCAGATTATTGCAAAATATCTCCTGAATATGCAGGATAAAGTCCTGCTATAACTTCACAGAGTTCCTTTTGACCGCTGCCTGATACTCCGGCAACTCCTAAAATCTCGCCTTCGCAAAGGTCAAAGGAAACATCACTTAGTGCAGCTCCTCCGTCAGGATTATGTACTTTAATATTTCTGACTGACAGAAGCTTATCTCCTTTTTTTGTCATCATTTTCCTTATGGATAAGTCCATTGGCCTTCCTACCATAAGCTCAGTAAGTTCTTTAGGGGTAGTTTCAATTTTGTTAACTGTACTGACAGTTTCTCCGGATCTCAGAACTGTAACCCGGTCCGAAACTTCCATAACCTCATTCATTTTGTGAGTTATGATAATTATTGTGCAGCCTTCAGATTTCATCTTTTTCATTATGGAAAACAGCCTGTCAATTTCACTTGGAGTAAGGACTGCAGTAGGCTCATCCATAATAAGAATGTCCGCACCTTTATATAATACCTTTATTATTTCAACTGTCTGTTTTTCACCTACTGCCATATCATATATCCTTTTGTTTAGGTCAATAGATAGTCCAAACTTTTCGCAGACTTTTATTATCTTATCATTTTCTTTTTTATTATTTAATAAAAAAGAGCCCTTATTTCCCAAAAGAATATTTTCTCTTACAGATAATCTGTCAATAAGCTTAAAATGCTGATGAATCATCCCAATACCTGATTTAATGGACTCCTTAGGATTGCTGAAATTTACTTTTTCTCCGCGAATAAAAATAGAACCGCTGTCAGGAGAATAAATTCCTGACAGCATGTTCATAAGTGTACTCTTTCCGGCTCCATTTTCACCAAGCAAAGCATGAATTTCACCTTTTCTGACTTCAAAATTAATATTCTTATTAGCGAATACATTTCCGAAGGATTTAGAAATATTCTCCATTTTAATGGCTATTTCATTATTTTTCATGCTCACCATAGTAAAACTCCTTATTTTGTTTTTCCTATAACTCCTTCAACGAACCAGTCCATATTCCAAACGTCTTTGTCCGCCATAACTTCTCCTGCTTTAATTTTAACAGCTCCGGTTTGATCCTTTATAGGACCTGCAAATACTTTCAGGCTTCCATCCAGTATAGCTTTTTTAGCTGTTTCAACTTTTGCAGCTGCATCTTTTGGTGCATCTGCTGTAAGAGGTGCTAAATCAACTACTCCGTCCTTCGTTCCACCCCAGTAGCTTTCTGTTTTCCATGTTCCATCTATAACAGCCTGAACTGTTTTAACAAAATATGGTCCCCAGTTCCATACAGGTGCTGTCATATACCCTGCTACCTTATCTTTATGATCTAAATCATACCCAACTGAAGCTGCTCCTTTTTCTGAAGCTGCAATCTGTGTTGCTCTTGAATCCTGATGCTGTGCTGTTACATCGCAGCCCTTGTCTAAAAGAGCCTTAGCTGCTTCTTTTTCCTTAACTGGATCATACCAGGTATTTGTCCATGTAACTTCAACTGTAGCTGAAGGGTTAACTGATTTTACTCCTATTGTAAATGCATTTATTCCTCTGATACATTCCGGCAGAGGCATTGCAGCTACGTATCCTATCTTATTTGTTTTTGTTTTAAGTCCTGCAACTATTCCTGATAAGTATCTTGGCTCTTCAATTTTTCCAAAATATGTTCCCATATTATCTAATGTCTTGTATCCTGAGCAGTGAAGGAATATAACTTCCGGATGATCCTTAGCTACTTTTTCTACATAATCCATATAGCCGAAGCTGGTAGCAAATATTACCTTGCATCCTAAATCAACCATATCTCTGAATGTTTTTTCACTGTCTGGTCCTTCTGCAACATTTTCTTTTCTTATTACCTGAACTTTACTCCCCAATTTTTCTTCCAGGTATTTAGCTCCGTTATTTTGTGCTTCTGTCCATCCTCCGTCATTAACCGGTCCTATGTAGACAAACCCCACCTTAATTGGTTCTGTCTTTTTTTCTGTTGTCTTTTCTGCAGTTTTTCCGCAGCCTGCTAAAATTGTTACTGTCATAATTACTGTTAATAAAATGCTGAATATTTTTTTCATGATTTCCTCCTTTGAATATATAAATTTTTTTTAAGCAAATATAATTTCTCCGTCTTTCATGGATTTTATTACTGCCAAAGACTGAAGCTTAGCACCTGCATTTTCAAGCTTTTGTCTTCCTCCCTGAAAGTTTTTCTCTATAACTATTCCTACTCCGGCTAATTCTGCACCAGCCTGTTTTATTAAACTGATAAGTCCCAGTGATGCCTCACCATGTGCCAGAAAATCATCTATAATAAGAATTTTTTCTCCCTCTTTAATAAACTCTTTTGATACAAAAACCCTGTAATCAATCTCCTTGGTAAAGGAATGAACCATAGTTTCATATACCTGACTGGTTATATTTGAAGATTGTGTTTTTTTTGCAAACAATACAGGAACATGGAAATACTGGGCTGTTATACATGCAATCCCAATTCCTGAAGATTCTATGGTCAATATTTTATCTACCTTATCATTTTCAAACCTTTTTTTAAATTCCTTTCCCATCTGGTTGAACAGATTAATGTCAATCTGATGATTTAAGAAATTATCTACCTTAAGTATCCTCCCATCTATAACCTTTCCATCATTTAATATTTTCTCTTTAAGTAATTCCATAACTTTCTCCTCATTAATGTTTATTTTACAATACAAAAAGATTAAGCTCCCTAAAAGGGAGCTTACAGCGAAAAGAGTAAATTGTAAAAACACTGGCAGTTTGCAATCTACAGCAATAATATTCACTAATAAACACCCATAGTCAGACAATTTACGGCAGTCTGGTAGAAACGTTCAGACCATATTACTAAACATATAAGGGCGAACTATATTATATTAATATTAGCATAATGTTCATAACACTAATATAGTTTATTATATATTGGGATAAAAATCAATATAATAAGTAAAAATATCATCGAATTTTGTATTATTTAAATTAAACAAATATTAACATATTCCTATAATGTTATTTATTTACTTTTTTAATTATTTATGTATAATTGATATTATCAACCATATTATTTTGCTGAAATTCAGAAAAGGGGTGTTAACTTGTTTAAGTCATTAAAAATCAGAAAATTGACATCGCTGCTGGTGGCATTCATGATGTTTATTACAATTATATCGCCTGCCTCAGCAGTAAAAGTTTTTGCAGAAGTAACTACCAGCAAAACGATCCATATTGTTGAAGTTACTGATTTTCATGGCACACTTTTAGACTCATCTGGAAATCAGGTAGGAGCAGTTTTATCAAACAGGATTAAAGCTGTTAAAGCTGCTAACCCAGAAAATACTTTAATATTAAGCGGCGGAGATTTGTACCAAGGTTCTGCATTATCTAACATAAACCATGGTATCCCTGTTGCTCAGGTATTCAACGATATGGGATTAGATGCTACGGCACTAGGTAATCACGAATTCGACTGGGGATTAGACACAATACTAAGTACAACTATGACAGGAGTTACCTACCCTATCGTTTGTGCAAATCTATATAATAAGACAACTAATCAAAGAGTATTTGATCCATACAAAATAATAGAAAAAGATGGAGTAAAAATAGCTGTTATAGGAGCAATCACTAATGAAACTCCAAGCATCGTCATGCCATCTTTTATAGAGAATTACGAATTTAAAGACATGGCCGCAGAAGTAAATTCTGTTGCTGCAGCAATAAAAGCCAGCGGCGCAGCTGATGTAATCGTTTTACTGGCACATGAAGGAAGCACTGCACTGGAATCCGTAGTAGGAAACCTTTCTGGAATTGATGCAGTTTTAGGTGGACATGCTCATATAATTACTGATGAAGTTTTACAGGATAAGGATGGCAAAAGCATTCCTGTAGTTGCTGCTAATTATAATGGAAAAGGCTATATTGACCTTACTATGACTGTAAATCCTGATAAATCATTAACCTTCTCAGCACCTGGTTCTAATCATGATAACTATAAAGCCTTAGACAATACTGATGGATACAAGGCAGCAGCTCCTGTTGTTGATGAAAATGCAAAAAAAATAATTGATGATGCAAATTCAGAAATAGCTGATACAATAAACAAAGTTATTGGAGTTAATAGCGGTAGTCCATTAACAAGAACTCAGATAGTAAATGGGAATGGTTCTTATGGTGAATCCTACCTGGGGAACTGGTCAGCTGACGTTACTAAAGAAGCTGCCAAAGCAGATGTAGGACTTACAAATAACGGAGGCTTAAGGATTGATATTCCCACTGGGGATATAACAGTAGGTTCCATGTGGCAGTTTATGCCTTTTGATAACCTGATTTATAATGTTCCCATGAATAAATCACAGCTTAAGGCAATACTGGAGCAGGCTGTGATGGATGGCGGAAAAGGAATTCAGGTATCAGGAATAAGATTTTCCTATGATCCAACCAGAGCAAATTTAGACAGGATATATAATCTTACAAGAGAAGACGGAACAGAAATAAAAGACAGCGATACAATAACAGTTGCCGCTCCAGACTTTTTGGCAACTGGCGGAGATGGATTTACTGCTTTTAAGAACGCCGGTGGAGCTAATGCTTCAAATAACACATTTATTCTTGTTAGGGATGCATTAATAGCTAATATAACTAAAAATAACGGAATTAAAACTGTAATGGACAGCAGGATAAATGTAGTTCAACATACCAGCATAGCGGTATTAGCAACTTCTGATATACACGGAAATATATATAACTACGATTATGCTGCAGGAAAAGCTCCGTCTGCAGGACAGGGTTTAGCGAGGGTTTCCACATTTGTTAAAGAGATGAGAAATCTGTATTCCGGAAACGTGCTGCTGGCTGATAATGGAGACTTGATTCAAGGTACCCCGCTGTCATATTATTACGATATGTTAGATAAGACTACAGCATATCCAATGACTAAGGTAATGGCAGCCATGGGATATGACACCTGGACACTCGGAAATCATGAGTTTAACTATGGCTTAACTACATTAAACAGAATAATTAAAGAAGCTAAAGACGGAGGAATAAATGTCCTTTCAGCAAATACCTATAATACAGCAAACGAGAATTTTGTTTCTCCATACTATATTAAAGATTTTACTATAAATGGAAAAACCATTAAGGTAGGAATTTTAGGATTAACAACAAAATGCATACCAAACTGGGAAAATCCATCAAACTACCAGGGGCTTCATTTTAATGATTTAGTTGAAGAAGCTAAAAAATGGGTTCCTATAATGAAATCAGGAGATAATAAAGTTGACTACGTAATAGTTACAGCTCACAGCGGCGAAGAAGGAGCAGCAGATACTATTCCGGAAAATCAGATAAAAGCAATAGCTCAGAATGTATCCGGTATAGATGCAATAGTTGCTGGTCATGCTCACAATCTGTATACTGACCTGACCCTTAAAAACCCAGATGGAAAGATAGTTCCAGTAGTTGAACCTGGAAAATATGCTCAGAATGTAGCAAGAGTCAATATTAACTATGGTTCTTACGGAACATTTAAAGGAATAACGATAAATAATGTTGATATGAAATACTATGATGAAGATAAACACA
>JAJBWD010000284.1:0-3316 GCA_032907345.1 Bacillota bacterium
GAGCATATCTTCTGCATTCATGCACATCGACCTGAATTTATACATTTTAAATAATTTTCCGTCCTTACCCACTCTTTCCTGAGCAAAAGATACAGGTCCCCTGGAATCAATTTTAACCCAGGCTGCTGTTATCAGAAAAACCGGGCTTAAAAGTATCAACCCCACAAGGGACCCAATAATATCTATACATCTTTTAACAAAGTAATATCCTAGACTTTTTTCATAGCTTTGTTCATATCTACTTTCTATTTCTTCGCTTAGCTGCAGCTGCTGCATAAATCTCTCCCCCTTTAAAATTCCCCAAATGTGTACTATATAACCATTTAGATTTTACACTCATAGTGTAATATTGTCAATAATTGCATTGTCGACTATATTCGACCATTTTTTCACTTATTAAGAAGCTTTTTTAACTGGACTAAAACCTCATCATTCTTATCTATCTTTTCCGCAATTGCTATGTGAAGCTTAGCATTTTCAATCTCATTATTTTTTATATAGCACATTATTAAGTTTGTACATATTTCAATAGATTTAGTCATTTCAAAAGCACGTCTTAAATACTTTATGGCATCGGGATAGTTTCTCAGAGCTGCATAATTTATCCCCAGTTCATTAACTGACTGAATCATATTATTATCTATTCTTAAAGCTTCAGTCTGATAGTATATGGCCTTTTCATAAATGTTTATATTTCTGTAGGCTATTCCTATATAATAAAGCAGGGATGCATCATTTTCCAAAACTTTGAGTAGTGGAAGAAGCAGCTTTAAAGCTTCCTTTGGCTCCTCATCTATTAATTCAACTCCATTTTTATAATCCCTTCCCAGCTTTATGGAATCTAAAAGTTCCAGGGCTTCCTTAGTCTTTTCCCCGCCTTTTTCAAAGTAAGTATTTATTGAATAAAAGGCTCCCTCATAATCCTTTTTCTCATATTCAATAAGAGCCTTATATATGTAGGGCATAGGGAAGTTATCAAGTTTCGCAGCTTTATCTAAAACACTTTCCAGTTCCTGCTCATAATCCTGATCCATTGTCCTTAAAGTGTTTAAAATCAAAATCATCTTTTCAAGAATATCCTGAGAATTTTCCAAGGCAAAAAGGCCTTTTAAAAGTATGTAGGCCTCTTCATATTTTTTCCTATCTATTAAAGAGAATATTCTTCCCTTTATATATTTAACATCGTCATCATTTCCATCCAGCAAAGCTTTGTAACTCTCATTATACTTAAAACCAGGATCTGCTCCTAACACATAAAACATACCTTCTATAAAATATGATACCGGAATTTCCCCGGATTCAATAAGCTTTTCATCATTTGCAAGAAAGACAGATCTTATTGGAATGTAAAGCTCTTCTGATACATCTTTATGAAATATTTTTTTAATTCTGTCCTTTTTTAGTGTTAAAAAAAGAACCTTTGATAATTTTTCCTTAAATTTAACTTCTATACTCATGTTAGCTCCAATTACATTTTTCTTTATTTTACTAGAAAGGCTTTCTAAAGTAAACCATTTAATTAAAAATTTAATTATTTTAAATATTTTACGGCAAATAAAGAAACTGCATAATATAATTTTATCAGCCTTATATTATGCAATTCCCTGAAATATTAATTATTCACAGGCATCATTAATTATCGCCATTATTTTCTCTTTAAATACATTCATTTTATCTTCTGAATCCTTTAAGCTGCTGCCTTTAACTGCCAGATATATTTTCATCTTAGGCTCAGTACCTGAAGGCCTTACCACAAACCAGGAATCATCCTCCAGCACAAATTTAAGCACATTTGATTTTGGAAGAAGGATTTCCTTTTCAGCTCCTGCTTTTATATCTTTTTCCAGAGACAGCTTATAATCATATTTTGTAACTATTTTAATTCCATTTACTTCTTCTAATTTTGAGTGTCTGAGGTGCTCTATGGCCTTTCCTATTTTCTCCTGGCCTTCTTTTCCCTCTAAAGTAATAGATACCAGTCCCTCTTTAAAGAAGCCATACTTTTTATATAGATTCATCAGAGCATTATAAAGGTTTATACCTCTGCTCTTATAGTAAAGCACCATCTCGCAGATTAAAGAGCTGGCAATTACCGCATCCTTATCTCTTACAAACTCTCCTGCCAGATAGCCGTAGCTTTCCTCAAAGCCAAACAGGTATTTTTTCTCTCCTGTTGTTTCAAATTCCTTTATTTTTTCTCCTATATATTTAAATCCGGTTAAAACGTCCAGCTTTTCTACGCCAAAATCCCTGCAGATTGGTGTTATCATTTCTGAAGTTACAATTGTCTTAACTACAGCTCCATTTACAGGAAGTTTCCCTTCTTCCTTAAGGGAAGATATAATATAGTGAGAAAGAAGGATTCCTGTCTGATTACCTGTTAAAACCTGATAATCGCCCTTATCATCCTTCACAACAACTCCAATTCTGTCACAGTCAGGGTCTGTCCCAAATATAATATCAGGCTTAATTTCCTTTGCCATCTCCAGAGCTATTTTAAATACCTTTGGATCCTCCGGGTTCGGATAGGCCGCTGTTGGAAAGTTTCCATCCGGTTTTTCCTGCTCTTTAACTACATAAAGGTTTTCATACCCAAGTTCATTTAAGACTCTCCTAACGGGAATATTTCCGCTGCCATGAATTGGCGTATATATTATCTTTAAATCCTTGGCATTATTTTTCACCAGGTCTTTTCTAATAGTAAGGCTTTTTACCTTATCTATATAAACCTTGTCTATATTTTCTCCTATTATATTAAGAAGGCCGCTTTTTAAAGCCTCATCTTTATCCATGGTTTTAACAAGTGAAAAATCATCAATCTTTTCTATGAAGCTGAGTACCAGATCAGCGCTTTCATCTGTAAGCTGTCCGCCGTCCTCACCATAAACCTTGTAGCCATTATATATCTTAGGATTATGAGATGCAGTTATTACGATTCCTGCCTGACTTTTAAGCTCCCTTACTGTAAATGAAAGCATAGGTGTTGGTCTTAAGGATTCAAAAAGGTTTACCTTAATCTTATTTCCGCATAATACTAAAGCTGCTACCTCTGAGAATTCCTTTGACATGTTTCTTGAATCAAAGGCAATAGATACGGAAGGATTTTCATACCTGCTGTTTAAAAAATCAGCCAGACCCTGGGTAGCTTTTCCAACTGTATAAATATTCATTCTGTTGGAGCCTGCCCCGATTATTCCTCTGAGTCCTCCTGTTCCAAACTCCAGGTCCTTATAAAATCTATCTTCCAATTCCTTTTCATCTGTTACTTTTCTTAACTCATCCTTAACACTATCATTAATATATTCAGAGCTTATCC
>JAJBWD010000285.1:0-5310 GCA_032907345.1 Bacillota bacterium
AAACTTATAGGAAAAAATATTTGTAAATTTCCTGAGGAAAAAAAAGTTTTGATGATTATTGGAGGAAGTCAGGGATCTAAAGCAATTAATACTATAATCCAAAGTAATATTCAGGATTTGCTAAAAAACTACAATATAATACATGTATGCGGCAGAGGAAACATTGATACAAATTTATCAGGTTTAGAGGGCTATAAGCAATTTGATTATGTAGATGAAGAGCTGCCTCATTTGATGAATTATGCTGATTTCTTTATATCAAGAGCAGGTGCTAATACCATATTTGAGCTTTTATATCTTAATAAACCTAATATTCTGATTCCATTGTCTAAAAAAGTCAGCAGGGGAGATCAGATTTTAAATGCTGAATCTTTTGAAAAGCAGGGCTTCAGTATGGTAATAGAAGAAGAAAGTCTTAATTATGATATATTAAAGAAGAGTTTAAATGAAATTATTGAAAAACAAAATTACTATATCAGCAATATGAAAAAGAGTTCTATTTCAAATGGTGTTGAAAATGTAATAAATGTGATAAAACAATTTAGTCAAATTGTATAAATATTTTAATGATTATAATTATTCAAAAAAATTTACTTATATAGGATTTTATTGTATATTATTAGTGTAAGCTTGTTAAGAAAATATTAATAAGCGAGTTAATATTATCTAATAACTTAATAATAGATAAAATATTTAGAAAGAAGGGATTTTCAGTGGGCAAAAAGTTCAAAACAATGGACGGAAATACTGCTGCCGCTTATATATCTTATGCATTTACAGATGTAGCAGCGATATTCCCAATTACTCCATCATCACCAATGGCTGAGCATGTTGATGAATGGGCAGCAAAGGGACAGAAAAATTTATTTGGTCAAACTGTAAAGGTTATGGAGATGCAGTCAGAGGCAGGTGCAGCTGGTGCTGTTCATGGCTCACTACAGGGTGGAGCATTAACAACAACATACACAGCTTCTCAGGGATTATTATTAATGGTTCCTAACATGTACAAGATAGCAGGTGAATTACTTCCAGGAGTATTTCATGTAAGTGCAAGAGCATTGGCTGCAAATTCACTAAATATCTTCGGAGATCACCAGGATGTTATGTCAACAAGAGCAACAGGATTTGCACTTCTTGCAGAAAACAACGTTCAGGAAGTAATGGATTTAGCTGGAGTTGCACATTTAGCAGCTATTAAATCAAGAGTTCCATTCTTAAGCTTCTTTGATGGATTCAGAACATCTCATGAAATTCAAAAAGTTGAAGTTATGGACTATTCAGATCTTGAAAAGCTTCTTGATAAAGATGCAGTTAAAGCATTCAGAGACAGAGCATTAAATCCAGAACACCCGGTAACAAGAGGTACTGCCCAGAATCCAGATATTTATTTCCAGGAAAGAGAAGTAGTAAATCCTTACTACAATGCTGTACCTGAAATAGTTGAAGGATATATGGACGGAATAAACAAGATTACAGGAAGAGATTATCATATATTCAACTATTATGGCGCTGAGGATGCTGACAGAATCATAGTAGCCATGGGTTCAATCTGCGACACAATTGAAGAAACCATAGATTATTTAAATGCACATGGTGAAAAAGTAGGACTACTTAAGGTAAGACTGTTCAGACCTTTCTCAATAAAACACTTCTTAAGCTATGTTCCAAAGACTGTTAAGAAGATAGCAGTATTAGACAGAACAAAGGAACCGGGAAGTGCAGGAGAGCCTTTATACTTAGATGTAAGAAATGCATTATATGAAAGCGAATTAAGACCAGTTGTTGTTGGCGGAAGATATGGACTTGGATCAAAAGATACCCTGCCTTCACACATATTATCAGTTTATGAAAACCTAAAGAAGGAGGAGCCTAAAACAGGATTTACAATAGCAATAGATGACGATGTAAACAACAGCTCACTTCCAGTAGAAAAGGTTATTAATACAACTGTAGAAGGAACAAAAGAATGTAAGTTCTGGGGTCTTGGATCAGATGGTACTGTTGGAGCTAACAAGAGTGCCATAAAGATAATAGGAGACCATACAGACATGTATGCTCAGGGATATTTCTCCTATGATTCAAAGAAATCCGGCGGAGTTACAATTTCTCACTTAAGATTCGGAAAGAAGCCAATTAAATCCCCATATCTTATAAGCAATGCTGATTACATAGCATGTCATAATCAGTCTTATGTTTATAATTATGATGTTACTGCAGGCTTAAAAGATGGAGGAAAGTTCCTGTTAAACTGCGTATGGGATAAAGAAGATGTTGAGAAAAACCTGCCGGCAAATGTTAAGAGAAATTTAGCAAAGCATAAAATTGAATTCTACACAATAAATGCTGTTAAGATAGCTCAGGAAATAGGTCTTGGCGGAAGAATCAACATGATAATGCAGTCTGCTTTCTTTAAGCTGGCTAATATTATTCCTGTAGAAGATGCCGTTAAGTATCTTAAAGATTCAGTTGTAACAAACTATGGCAAAAAAGGTCAAAAGGTTATTGATATGAATAATGCTGCCATAGATAAAGGAATTGATTCAATAGTTAAAATAGAAGTCCCTGCAAGTTGGGCTGATGCAAAAGATGAAAAATCATCAGAAAAAGAAGTTCCAAAGTTTATAAAAGAAATCATGATTCCGATGAATAGACAAGAAGGAGACAAGCTTCCTGTAAGCAAATTTGTTGGAATGGAAGACGGAACATTCCCAGCTGGAACTTCCCAGTATGAAAAAAGAGGAATAGCAGTTAATGTTCCTGAATGGCAGATGGATAATTGTATACAGTGCAACCAATGTTCATATGTATGCCCCCATGCTTCTATAAGACCATTCTTACTGACTGCTAAGGAACTTAAAAATGCTCCTGCAGGACTTAAGGCAGTAAAAGCTAAGGGCTTAAAAACAGCTGAAGAAATGAATTTCACAATGTCAGTTTCTGTATATGATTGTACAGGCTGTGGAAACTGCGCAGAAGTTTGCCCGGCACCTAATAAAGCTTTAGTAATGAAGCCAATGGATACACAAATTAAAGAACAGGAGAATTTTGACTATACTGTTGAATTACCGGAAAAAGCTAATCCAATGAACAAAAACCAAGTTAAGGGAAGCCAATTTGAAAAACCTTTATTTGAGTTCAGCGGAGCTTGTGCAGGCTGCGGAGAAACACCATATGCTAAGCTGGTAACCCAGTTATTTGGTGACAGAATGATGATAGCTAATGCTACAGGATGTTCTTCTATATGGGGAGCTTCAGCACCATCCACACCATATACAAAAAATCAATGTGGAAAAGGACCAGCCTGGGCTAATTCATTATTTGAAGATAATGCTGAGTTTGGTTTAGGTATGTACTTAGGAGTACAGCAGAACAGATCAAAATTAATTGATCTTGTTAACAAAGCATTAGAAACAGGAGTAAGCGCTGATCTGAAAGCAGCATTTGAAAACTGGATGGCTGTTAAGGATTTAGGAGAAGAATCAAAAGCAGCTGCAGCTAAACTTCTTCCAATACTTGAAAAAGAAAAGACCGGAAATGAAAACTTAGAAGCAGTATATGAAAAGAAAGATTACTTAATAAAGAAATCTCAATGGATATTCGGTGGAGACGGCTGGGCTTATGATATCGGATACGGCGGATTAGACCACGTATTAGCTTCCGGTGAAGACGTAAATGTACTTGTAGTAGATACAGAAGTTTACTCAAATACAGGCGGACAGTCTTCAAAATCAACTCCAACATCAGCAATTGCTAAATTTGCAGCTGCCGGTAAGAGAACAAAGAAGAAAGATCTTGGCATGATGGCTATGAGCTATGGTTATGTATATGTGGCTCAGATAGCAATGGGTGCTGATAAGAATCAGACAATAAAGGCTATAGCAGAAGCAGAAGCATATCATGGACCATCACTTATAATTGCGTATGCACCATGCATAAATCATGGATTAAAAGCTGGAATGGGCTGCAGCCAGTTAGAAGAGAAAAAGGCTGTTGACTGCGGATACTGGGCTCTTTATAGATTCAATCCAGCATTAAAAGAAGCAGGTAAGAATGGATTTAGCTTAGATTCAAAAGAGCCAAAAGCTAATTTCAGAGATTTCTTAATGGGTGAAGTCAGATTCGCATCACTTTCAAAATTCTTCCCGGAAGTTGCTGAGCAGCTTTATGAGAAGGTAGAAAAAGATGCTAAAGAAAGACTTGATAACTACAAGAAACTTGCAGGGAATTAATTAAAAAGGAGGGTAACCTCCTTTTTTTATGAAAAAATTCAATTAAAAACCTGCATAAAAATATTTATATGTGAAAAACTATAATTGAAGGAGATGTTGCTATGGCAAAGAAAATGGGTAAAACAGACATAAAGAAAAGGGTAAACAGTGTGGCATATGGAATAGAAAAGGGCGTTAAGAAGCTGGTAAAGGGAGTTAAAGATAAGGTTTAGCATTAGGGTGGTATTCACCCTAATATTTTTTTCAAAAAAGTGTTTAAAAAATTAGGAAATAAGGGTAAAATAATACCATAACCCATTTAAAGGAGGTAAATATATGGATAAAGAAAAATTACATGATTGCTCAGAAGAAGAGAGCTGCAATTGCCACGATGAATCTTGTGGTTGTGGTTGTGACTGTGGCTGCGAAGATGAAGAGCAGAGATATGTGGATTTTGAAGATGAAGAAGGAAATATTGTTTCTTACGAAATCGTTGATGAATTAGAATACAATGGAAATGAATATGTTTTAGTTCAGAATCCAGAAGACAACAGTGTATATATCTTAAAGGCAAACAGTGAGGATCCTGAAGAACTTGAGATACCTACAGAAGAAGAGTTTGAAGAGGTTTCATCCTATTTAGAGTCATTAGCACAAGAATAATTAAGGAGCTGCACTGCAGCTCTTTATATTTTGCTGTAAGTTTATTTTAAGGAGAGGATATAGTGGAGAAATTAGCAATATTTGATGTAGACTTTACTATAACAAAAAAGGAAACATTATTAGAATTTTATAAATTTATGGTGAAAAGTAATGTGAAATATTTAATATATTTACCCAGGATATTGTTTGCCGGAATTTTGTATGGACTAAAAATATTAGATGCTGAAAAAGCTAAAGTTATATTTATATCTTTTATTAATGGAATAAAAGAAAAGGATATGGATGAACTTGTCAGAAAATTTTATAAAGAAAAATTAAGCAGTATTATTTATGAAGAAGCTTATAATACTATACGGGAAAGAAAGAAGGAAGGCTGTCTTATATATTTAATATCAGCATCTCCCGAGTTTTATTTAAAAGAATTTTATAATCTAAAGGA
>JAJBWD010000286.1:0-2503 GCA_032907345.1 Bacillota bacterium
CGGTCAGGTTATTGATATATGGAATGAAGACGGCGGAACCTCCAGTGAGATTTCATACAAAAACATTCCATTTTATATGACAAACAAAGGCTATGGCGTTTTCGTCAATAACCCGGGAAAGGTTTCCTTTGAAGCAGCCAGTGAAAAAGTGGAACAGGTACAGTTTTCTGTATCAGATGAAGAATTAGAGTTTTATGTAATTTATGGTCCTGATCCTAAAGATATATTAAGGAAATACACATATCTTACAGGAAGACCTGCAGTTCCCCCGGCCTGGTCCTTTGGGCTTTGGCTTTCCACATCATTTACTACCAGTTATGATGAAAAAACCATAAACAGTTTTATAGATGGAATGGCTGCCAGAGGGATTCCCCTCTCCGTATTCCATTTTGACTGCTTCTGGATGAAGGAATATGAGTGGTGTAATTTTCAGTGGGATGAGAATATGTTCCCCGATCCTGAAGGAATGCTTAAAAGGCTTAAGGATAAGGAACTTAAAATATGTGTATGGATTAATCCTTACATTGCTCAGAAATCACCACTATTTAATGAAGGAAAAGAAAATGGCTTCCTGCTAATGGATAATAAAGGAAATGTATTTCAATGGGACAGATGGCAGGCGGGAATGGCAATAGTTGACTTTACAAATCCAAAGGCCTGTACCTGGTTCCAGTCAAAGCTGGAAAAGCTTTTAGACATGGGAGTTGACTGCTTTAAAACTGACTTTGGTGAAAGAATTCCTGTAGATGTTAAATACTTTAATAACAGCAATCCGGAAAAAATGCATAACTATTATACTTACCTGTATAACAGCTGTGTATATGACCTTTTAATCAGGAAAAAAGGTAAGAGGGAAGCTGTAGTCTTTGCAAGAAGCGCTTCTGCCGGAAGCCAGAAGTTTCCCGTTCACTGGGGAGGAGACTGTACAGCTAAATATGTTTCCATGGCAGAATCATTAAGAGGGGGGTTATCCCTTGCTTCCTCCGGTTTTGGATTCTGGAGCCATGATATAGGAGGTTTTGAATCTCAATCTTCACCGGATATATATAAAAGATGGATTGCATTTGGACTTTTATCTTCACACAGCAGGCTCCATGGATCAACTTCCTACCGGGTACCCTGGAATTATGATGAAGAAGCCTGTGATGTTTTAAGGTTCTTTGTAAAATTAAAATGTTCTCTTATGCCCTATATATATGATAGAGCATGGGAAGTAAATGAAACAGGAGTTCCCCTGATGAGACCCATGTATCTGGAATTTCCAGAGGATCATTCCTGTGAATATCTGGAAAGACAATACATGTTTGGAGATAAGCTGCTGGTTTCACCGATTTTCAGAGATGACGGGAGATCAGATTTCTACCTTCCTAAAGGAAAATGGACACATCTTTTATCAAATGAAGAAATATCAGGAGGAAGATGGGTGAGCAGCCGATATGACTACTTCAGCCTGCCCCTCTTTGCCTGTGAAAACAGTATAATTCCAATAGGTGCAGTTTCTGATAAACCTGATTATGACTATAATGATGGAGTGTACTTCCATGTATTTAGCTTAAAGGATAGGGCAGAAGCAAAAATCAGAGATAAAGAAGGAAAAGCAACAGCTAAAATTGAAGCTGTTTTGCACAGTGATAATAAATCATATATTGAATTTAAATGTGATACAGATAAAGAATTTAAAGTTGTGCTCAGGGGAATAGGTTCAGAAAAAATAGAGACAAATGATGGGAAAATTGAAAATTCACCTATTGGCGCAGTGATAATTCCTGACAAAAATAATTTTAAAGTGTTAATTAAATAGGGACAGTTTAAATAATATATCCTGTTCTGCTAAGAAAAAATATGAAAAACAGTAAAACTAATAGAAGCATTAGGTATGATGCTTCTTTTTGTTTTATAAAAGGATATTTAAGTTGCAGCTTATATTTAAAATGCCATAATGATATGATAAAATTATATGAATAAACAAGAGATTAAGTTTTTACAGGAGTACATATGAAGAAATTGAAATGTCCAAATAAATACAAAAGCATAAAAAACAGAATTAAAATTATTGTTAACATATCAACATTTTTAACAGTGCTGATTATGAGCATAATGATTTTAATTATTGTAAACAGAATAATATCCGGAGCTGGTAAAGCTACATCCAGCTTCTACGCAGACAGAATACAGGATAATTATACAAGAAGCAAAGAACTAAGCGATGATGATATGTTTCAAAAGGAAACAGAGAAAATAGGCGGTGTTGTACCTATATTCAGTATAAGAGTTGTTATTAATAATCAGGTAGTATTTAACAGAAATCCTGAAGATTTTTATAATAACTTTCAAGGAAATAACCTGCCAAAAGTTCAGGATGTGCTTCCAGCCATAAAAGCAGATAAATTTAAAGGAATAAAAGTTACAAAACAGCTGGTAGACAAAAACAATAATGTAATAGGAGAGGCCAGAGTTGGAATTTCAAGCGGTATTCAGCTTATTATTTATGCCGGAATAATAG
>JAJBWD010000287.1:0-4767 GCA_032907345.1 Bacillota bacterium
ATAATGTACAAAAAGCTGTCTTAAAGATTTATTTATCATTAAGACAGCTTATTATTTATAATGTTACATCTTTTTGTCCTGATACTTTAAAGAATATCAAGAGTGATATTATAGTTGTAAATGATAGTATAGCTCCAAGAGCTGCGGCTACCCCATAGTTACCTCTGACTACCTCTGTGTATACTGCAATTGTCATTGTTTTAGTTCTTGCTGTATACAGTATGATTGAAGTACTCAGCTCACTGATTATGGTAATCCAGCTAAGTATTGCTCCTGAAATTACTCCCGGCAGCATCATTGGCAGTGTTATCTTGAAAAATGTTTTTATATTAGATGCACCAAGACTTATTGCAGCCTCTTCTATGCTTATGCTTATCTGATGCATGATGGCCGCACTGGACCTTATGGTGTACGGCAGCCTTCTTATAACAAAGGCAATAATCAGAATTGCAAAGGTTCCACTGAGCAGAATTGGCTTTTTATTAAAGCACACCAGTAATGCTATACCTAAAATTGAACCCGGAACTATATATGGCAGCATAGTAACTATATCAAGAAGGTTCGTAGCAGAACTTCGTCTTCTTACTGTTACATAGGCTATCAGTATTGCCAGAAGTACAATTATTATTATTGATATTACAGCAATCAAAAATGTGTTAGTTATTGAATCTCCTACCCTGTTAAAAGCTGTTCTGTAACTGTTGAGAGAAAATCCCTTTGTAAATATAAGCCCTGAAGTATTTAAGAAAGAAGTATATATTACTGTCATCTGAGGCAGCAGCGCTGTAAATACAAAGATGTAAACAAAAGCGTGAGCTAAAACGTTCTTTATTCCATGAAGCTTTTCTGCCTGTATAGGATGAAGAGAATTCATGGTGAAAGATTTCTTGTTTGATATATACTTCTGAATCAGGAATATGATAATTGCAAATATTATAACTATTACACTTATGGCGGCTGCAAAACCATCATCCCCTCCAACTTCATTTATAAATTCATTGAAAATCAGAACCGGGATAGTCTTATACCCTTCACCAATCAGCATTGGTGTACCAAAGTCAGCTAAGGCTCTCATAAATACAAGAAGAGATCCTGCCAGTATTGTTGGAAGTATAAGAGGAATTGTTACCTTCATCATCTTCTTAAGACCTGTACAATTCATGCTCTCTGCAGCTTCAAGAAGTGAATTATCAATGCTCTTTAAAGCTCCTGATACATACATATATATAAGAGGAACAAGCTCCAGTGTTAAAACAAGCAGTATGCCTGTAAAGCCATAAATATTTGGAACTGTTATTCCAAGTGCCTGCTTTAATCCCTTTGTGACAACTCCGTTTCTTCCAAGAAGTAATATCCATGAATATGCACCTATGGAAGGCGGGTTCATTGAGGATATCAAAATTAATATCTGGATAAAAGTTTTTCCTTTTATCTTGAATCTTGTCATAATATAGGCAAGCGGAGTACCGATTATAATACATAATAAAGTTACGCAGGTCGTAACCTTAAAGCTGTTAAAAAGTGCTCCATAATAATATTTCTTACCAAAGAACTTCAGAAAATATTCCATGGAAAACTTGCCTGTATTACCATTTATTACACTTTTGGTTAATAGGGTAAACAGGGGAAAGACCAGAGTGAATATATAGAATATGAATACAAACAGTGTTACGGAAGTCCAAATATCGTATTTTCTATTCTTATTAAGCTTCATTCATACCACCCTTTGTGTAATTACTTTCCCCTTTTTCATCAAATACATTAATCTTATTCTTTTTTACAGTTAAACCTATC
The DNA here is from genome assembly GCA_032907345.1 of Bacillota bacterium. Lineage (GTDB taxonomy): Bacteria > Bacillota > Clostridia > Clostridiales > Clostridiaceae > JAJBWD01. The sequence goes on from JAJBWD010000287.1 coordinate 1,795, forward strand.
TTAGTTCCAGGTTTAAGTATTTCTTCTGTGGTGGACTCTTGAATAATCTCTACATGCTGCCCTGAAGCAAGCTTAGCAAAATAATGAGTATTTATGCCTAAGAATATACTGGAGATAATACTGGCTTCTATTCCTTTTCCGTCCTTTTCTATTATGAATTCTTCAGGTCGTACGGAAACCTTAACTTTTACTTCATTATTTTCCGGCAAAGTCAGGTTACTCATTTCTTCTTCATAAGTTTTTCTGAAAATTACAACGCTCTTTCCATTTCTGATCTCTGCACTGCATTCCAGAACATTGGTGCCTCCGATAAAGGAAGCTACGAATATATTGCCGGGCCTTTGATAGACATCTTTCGGAGTACCTACCTGCTGGATTTCTCCCTTATTCATAACAGCAATTCTATCAGATACTGCCATTGCCTCTTCCTGGTCATGAGTTACGTAAATTGTTGTAATTCCTATACTGTTTTGTATCTCTTTAATTACATTACGCATTTCAATTCTAAGCTTGGCATCAAGATTTGAAAGAGGTTCATCCATAAGCAGCACATCCGGATTTATTACAATAGCACGGGCTAAAGCTACACGCTGCTGCTGTCCTCCGGATAAGTTTTCCGGCAGTCTGTCCTTATATTCATCTATCTTTACAAGGCGGATCATTTTATCTACTCTTTCAGAAATTTCTCCCTTTGGCACCTTACGATTCTGAAGACCAAAAGCTACATTTTCTTTTACTGTAAGGTGAGGGAATATGGCATAGTTTTGAAAAACCATGCCAATATTCCTTTTACCCGGTGCCATATCATTAATTACAGTATCATTAAAGCTTATTTTCCCGCCTTCAATAGTATTAAAACCGGCAATCATCCTAAGCAGTGTGGTCTTGCCGCAGCCAGATGGTCCAAGCAGTGTAAAGAACTCTCCGTTTTTAACCTTTAAATTCAGATCAGGAATTATTACATTGTCTCCGTATTTTTTAAGAACATTTTCACAAGTAATTGATATACTCAAGCAATTCACCCTCTAACCATGTAATCTATAAACTATTTCTTAATGCTTGTAAATATGTCTGTATATTTCTGTACTATTGCGCTCTTATTCTTGTCAACATAAGCTGTATCTTCTGTTATCAGCTTTATTTTATCCATTGGTGTCATATAAGTTCCTAGAGCTGCATCTTTTCTAAGTGGTCTGTTTGTTAACTGTGATCCGAAAGCATCCTGTGCATTCTTTGAAATTATGAAGTCTATGAATTTCTTAGCATTGTCCATGTTTTTAGCACCCTTAACTATTCCGGCAGCACCATCTAAGAAAACTGTTCCTTCTTTTGGATAAACAATTTTAACAGGTGCTCCACTCTTTACATAGCTGGCAGCTGGGTCTTCATAAGTTAATGCAACTACATATTCACCGTTTGCTACGCTCTTATGACAAGCTCCTGAACCACTGGCAATTTTTCCGTCAATGTTTGTAAATAACTGTTTTACATAATCCCAGCCTTTTTGTGAAGTATAATCTCCGCCCATTGCAAGAAGCATATTTGTAAGCTGTGCAAAAGCTGAGCTGGAGCTGGATGGATCTGCTGTAGCTATTTTGCCCTTTAAAGCAGGATTCAGAAGATCAGCATAACCTTCAATCTTTATATCTCCAACAAGATTTGTATTTACAAGAAGTACACTTCCGTCTGCTACATAGGATGTAATATACCCTGTTGTATTCTGATGTCCGTCCATTAAATCCTTGTCATTTGGAGATGTGTATTTCTCGAATAGATCCGGCAGCTGAACAAACTGAGATCTGGAACCTCCGAACATAACATCAGCATATGGATTTTCTTTTTCTGACTGTAATCTCTTTAAAAGTTCTCCTGTTCCTGCACTTACAAGTTCAACCTTAATTCCTGTTTCCTTTTCAAACATTGGAATAATTGTGTTTATTATAGCCTCACTGTTTGGAGAATAAACAACCAGTTTCTTGGATTCTGTTTTGGTTTCAGCTGTTTTTGCCCCTCCGCAGCCAACCAGTGCAGTAAAACTTAAAACTACTGCAGTTACAAGCGCAATTACTTTTTTCATAGTTAATTCCTCCCCTTGATATGATATCGTTTTCTAATTACATTTTAGTAAAATCTGATACTTTAATAAATGTCAAAATTCATAAACATAGTATAAAATACATAAATAAAGAGTACAAATTAAAATTTATTTTCATCTAAAAATGATATAATATAATAAATGTAAATTTTTCTATTTAATATAAAATATGATTTTATACGTAATATATTGGAGGTTATTATGATAGTTACCGAGGCAAAAAAATTAGTTGTACAAGCTGGAATAAGGCTGGTTGAATCCGGACTCATCGCCCGTACCTGGGGAAATGTAAGCTGCCGCATAAGTGAATCCAACTTTGTAATTACACCCAGCGGCCGTGATTATATGTCGCTGACTCCTGATCAGATAGTTGCTGTAAATATTAAAGACTTAAGCTACAGCGGCGATATAAAACCTTCCTCAGAGAAAGGAGTTCATGCAGAGGTATATGCCCTTCACCCTGAGATTAATTTTGTGATACACACCCATCAGGAAAATGCTTCTGTAATAGGTGCCTCCTGTTTAGACTCAATAAAAGTCGGAAGTGAATTTCCTATGCTGGGAGATGAAGTTATCTGTGCCAGGTATGCTCTTCCCGGAACAAAAAAACTAATGAAAAATGTACATGAAGCCCTGGTTAAATCAAAAGGGAATGCAGTTATTATGAAAAACCATGGCGCTCTCTGCTATGGAAAGACATATGAGGAAGCTTTTATGGCTGCAGAATCTCTGGAAAAGGCCTGCTTTATTAAAATATCGGATATGGACAAGCAGCTTGAGCCTATTAAAAATATAAAAGATTCGATAACCAGTCCTTATTTAAATAGTTATCGAAATCAGGATGGCTTTGTTTTATGTGATGAAAATGATAAAAATAT
>JAJBWD010000288.1:0-3400 GCA_032907345.1 Bacillota bacterium
AACTAAAATCTGAAAAGACAAAACTTGAAAAAGAAAGAGAATTCATTTATAATATAATTAACAATGAAAGTGAGTTTAATGCTCAACTCATTAAAGGGTGGCGAGAAGTCGCAGATAAGTTCGGTGATGCTCGCCGCACTCAAATTCTAAACATCTCAAAGGATGATGAAGAACCTACTGAAAAGCAAGAGCTCCTTATCAACCTATCCAATCAGAACAATATCTACATAACAACCACCTCAACTCTCTATACGCAGAGGCGCGGCGGTGTAGGTAATAAGTTCAAAATGAGTAAGGGAGAATATGTAATAGCAACTGCATCGGGAACAAACCTCGATACAGTTCTTCTATTCTCCAATCGTGGAAACTGCTACCACATAACTCCTTCCGAACTACCTTTTGAACAGGTTGTTCCAATCGAAAGCATAGTTGAAATCCAAGCGCAAGAAAAAATTGAAGAACTCGTTTTCCTCAACAAAAAGAAACAAAAAGAACACATAATCTTTTTCACAAAAAAAGGTATTTTAAAGAAAAGTAGGCTTTCAGAGTATAACATCAAACGTAAAGTTGGTGTTAAGGCTCTAAATCTAGATAACGATGATGAAATTGTGTCAATTCTTTTTGTGAATGAAGAACGAGTCGGTATGATGACTGCGCGCGGCCAGTTCGTAGTGTGTGAAACAAAGGATGTGCGACCAATCGGCCGCGCAGCAAGGGGAGTTAAGGGTATAACCCTTAATAATGGTGATTCTCTTGTATCTGCAAAGGTTATTCCAGCTGATACAAAAGAATATTTAAGCGTAAGTGAAAAAGGATATATAAAACGAACAACCGCAAAAGATTTCACAGTTACCGGAAGGGCAACTAAAGGAAGCAAAATCCACTCACTCAAAGATGCAGACGATAAACTAATCTCATTTGCTCCAATTACTAATGAACAGGAAACGATTGTAGTATCCTCAAATGCACAAATTAAAATCAATTTAAATGAAGTAAATCTACTTTCAAAGGGTGCTCAAGGAACTAAATCAATGAAACTGTCTAATGCAAAAGTAATTGGACTATTAGTTGTGTAGTCAGAGAGTTAAAATTTGAGTTTTATTAAAAATTATGTTATACTTTATTTAGAAAGTGAGATAGGGGAGCAAAAGTGTAGCTAACTTTTGAGATAAGGAACTCCGCCAGCCTATGTCACTGACTTATTATGTGTGGAGGAGAACACAAATGAGTAGGGTTAAAAATGAAATAGGGAATAAATACGGTCGTTTAACCGTTATAGAACGCGCCGGTTCCACATCTGGCGGAATAGCATTATGGAAATGCAAGTGTGATTGTGGAAATGAAACTGTTGTTGCTGGTTCTAAACTAAGAAATGGTTGCACTGTTTCTTGTGGTTGTAGGATGAAAGAAACAGGTAAAGAGAACTTTCGGACTCTTATAGGACAAAAGTTTGGTAAATTAACCATATTAGAAAGAATTAATAATATCAACAATAAAGTAGCTTATAGATGTAAGTGCGATTGTGGTAATGTTATTATTGCAAGAGCAGATTATTTAAAAAGTGGAACCATTAAATCTTGTGGTTGTATGAGGGGTTCAGCAGGAGAAAATGCGATTGAAATTCTATTAAAAGAAAATAATATTATTTATGAAAAAGAAAAAAATTTTTCAGATTTATTAAGTATTAAAGATGGAAGAACTCCTTATAGATATGATTTTTTCTTACCACAATTAAATAGATTAATTGAATTTGATGGTTTACAGCATCAATCAAGCAAGGCTGATAATTATTTTAATAGGTCTTTAACAGAACTACAAATAATAGATAATATTAAAAATAATTATGCTAAAGAACATGGATATTCATTAATTAGAATACCATATAATAAATTATCGTCATTAGTTATAGATGATTTATTAACAGACAGATTTATAATTTGATTTTTGTTAATAAATACTATATAATTAATATATAAATTATTTAAACAAAATTTTATTTAACAAGGAGAAAAATTAATATGAAACTGACGGAAAAGAGTAACGAAGTATTTGAGTATGTAAAGAACAACGGCGGTCGCGTTTCCATTCCTGAGCTTGCACAGGCACTTGACAGAACAGAGCGTTCAGTAGGCGCTAATGTAACTGACCTCACAAAGAAGGGTCTCGCTGCTAGAGAGAAGGTTGAGGTTGAAGGCGCCGAGAAGCCAATCACTTATGTAGTTCTGACAGAAGAAGGCAAGACATTTGTTCCAAGCGAGGACGAGGAGTAATTAAATAGGAGGGTTGATGAAACCCTCCATTATTTATTCTTTTTAAACAAACTGAACAAACAGAACTAAACAAACAGGAGAAAATTAAATGTTAAGACAAGCAGAAAATAGATGTAAAATTGAAGGAGTTCTCGCAGAGGTTGATATTAAGCCAGGTTCATTTAATAAGAATGGACAGATGGTTGAGTCAATCGGAGGTTCGATTATCGTGAAGGTAGTCCAGAAGATTAGTGGAGAAGAAAAGGAACTGGCTATTCCAGTTCATATGTTTGCTTCAAAGCTGACAAATAAGGGCACACCTAACCCAGCATATGACTCCATTAAGAAGATTATGGACGAGTATACAAGCATCGCCGCATCAGAGAATGGTGAAGATGGTGCTGATAGAATTCGTATCACAAGCGGAAATATTCGTATGAATGAGTATTATAGTCAGGATGGAAGACTCGTATCTTTCCCACGCGTTAATGCTTCATTCGTTCAGAAAATTAACAAAGGCGATTGCAAGCCAGAAGCTACTTATACTACTGAGTTTGTGGTTGCAAATAAGTCAGAAGAAATTGACAGAAATGGTGAGCCTACAGGCAGATATAGAATTGATGCGATTATCCCACAGTATGGTGGAAAAGTTGATGTTGTTCCTATGTATGCACAGAGTCCAGGAGTTATTAGCGCGGTTTCTGAATATTGGGAAATTGGTGATACAGTAAAAGCTAATGGAAGACTTGATTTCTCAGCTACAACTGAAACAATTATTGAAGAAGTTGACTTTGGTGAGCCAATTGAGAAGACAAGAACTGTTAATAGAAGTGACCTCATCATAACTGGTGGTTCACAAACAGCACTTGAAGGTGATTTTGCATATGATAATGCAGAAATCCAGGAAGCTCTTGCTGAAAGAAAACTGAGACTTGAAAAGCAGAAAGATAAGGATATGTCTAGGGCGGCATCCAAGCAGACACCGCCAAAGGCAGCAAAGAATGGATTTGCAGACCTTGGATTTTAAGGAGGTAGGCTTCAATGATTGATATTTTATCCATTGAGCCTACGGTAATTTCAAGAGATTTGAAAGGTAAATATTTGTTATTATACGGGAAGCCGAAGACAGGGAAAACCACAATGGCTTCCCG
>JAJBWD010000289.1:0-3925 GCA_032907345.1 Bacillota bacterium
AGGCTGGATATATCTTAACTGATGAGGATATGAATACCAGTGTGCCAGGTGTATTTGCCGCAGGTGATATTAGAAAGAAATCATTAAAACAGGTGATAACAGCAGCTGCAGATGGTGCTATAGCAGCTACAACTGCTGAAGCTTATATTGAAAACAACAAATAATTATTGTGACAATGTTACAAATAATAAAAAAATGAGGAGGGTCTAAAATGATAGAACTTAATAAAGAAAATTTCGATGCAGAAGTTGTAAAATATTCTGAAAAACCCGTATTTGTTGACTTCTGGGGTGACAAATGTGAAATATGTAAAGAGCTTATGCCGGGAGTGCATGGCCTTGAAGAAAAATATGGTGATAAAATTAAATTTGCTAGTCTTAATATAAGCAGTGCAAGAAGACTTGCAATTGCCCAAAGGGTTTTGGGACTGCCAACAATGATAATATATAAAAATGGCGAAAAAGCAGATACTATAACTGCAGACAAGATAACTAGTTTAAATGATGTAGAAAACTTCATAAAAACTACTTATGATATAATTTAAAATAAATAATAAAAGGAAGAGATAATATGTTAAAAGGTAAAAAAGTCATTGCTATTGGAGATAGAGATGGCATTCCAGGTCAGGCCATTGAAGAGTGTGCTAAGAGTGCTGGAGCAGAGGTAATATTTGCTTCAACAGAATGCTTTGTTTGAACAGCTGCAGGAGCTATGGATCTAGAGATCCAACAGAGAGTAAAAGACTTTACTGAAAAATTTGGCCCGGAAAATGTTATTGTAATACTAGGAGGAGCTGAAGCAGAAGCTTCAGGACTTTCAGCAGAAACTGTATCTGCCGGAGATCCAACCTTTGCGGGTCCACTTGCAGGAGTTGATCTGGGACTTGGAGTTTACCATGTGGTAGAACCTGAAGTTAAGGAAGAATTTGATGCAGCTGTTTACGATGAACAGTGTGGCATGATGGAAATGGTTCTTGATGTAGATGCTATCATAGGAGAGGTAAAATCTATAAGAGATCAGTATTCAAAATATAATAAATAATATTAATTTAATAATAGCATGCATAACTGCATGCTATTATTAAAGCATATAGGAGGTATTTATATGAGCTTTCCAGTAATAAAAAAAGCATCTTATATATTGGCAAATGTTCAGGATATGGTTATTCACAATGGTACAACCCAGACTCTGGAAAGAGAAAAAAACCCGGATTCAGAATATCTTAAAGAAATAAAAAATCATTTAAGAAGCTTTAGTGATGTTGTTAATTATGCTCCAAATCAGACCTATATAGGAAATATGACACCTGAAGAATTAAGCGAAAGGAAAAGACCTTGGTTTAATGAAAATTTAGAAAATGCAGATAGATTCGGAAAATTTGGAGAAATAATGCCTGAGGATGAGTTCTATGGAATTCTTAAAGTTTCAGATGTATTTGATCTTGTAATGCTTGAAAGTAATTTTACAGCAAGAGTTAAAGAAAAGTTTACTGCTCATCCAGTATTAAATACAAAAGCAGAAAACCTGGGAACAGGAGAAGAATTAGCAAGTATAAAGAATTTAGTTGATAATGGAATAGCAGAAGGACTTTATGAGAATGATGTTCTTGTTGGCTGTGTTAAAAGGGCTCATGAATTTGATAAGAACCTTTCATCACATGTAATGCTTGAAAACCTTGCAGTTAAGGCATCAGGAGTGCTTGCCTTGATGCATATTATGAAGGATACAGGAATTGATCCAAGTGAAGTTGAATATTTAATAGAATGTTCTGAAGAAGCAGTGGGAGATATGAATCAGAGAGGCGGCGGTAATCTCGCAAAAGCTTGCGGTGAAATAGCCGGTATATCTGGTGCTACAGGAACCGATATGAGAGGCTTTTGTGCAGGACCAAGTCATGCTCTTATAGCAGCAGCTTCACTTGTAAAGAGCGGTATGTATAAAAATGTAATAGTATTTGCTGGTGGATGTACAGCAAAGCTTGGGATGAATGGAAGAGACCATGTTAAGAAAGGACTTCCAATACTAGAAGACTGTCTTGGAGGTTTTGCAGTGCTGATTTCTGAAAATGATGGAATAAACCCAGTTTTCAGAACTGATATCATAGGAAGACATACTATATCAAATGGAGCATCACCACAGGCAGTTCTTGAAGCACTTGTACTCAACCCTCTTACAAAGAACAATCTTAAAATTACAGATGTAAATAAATTTGCACCTGAACTTCAGATACCAGATATAACTGAACCAGCAGGAGCAGGCGATGTTCCAATGCAGAACTATAAGATGATAGCAGCATTAGCTGTTAAGAACGGACAGCTTGACAGAAAAGAAATGCCTGCTTTTGTAACCGAACATGGTTATCCAGGATTTGCACCAACTCAGGGTCATATCCCATCAGGTGTGCCAGCTATTGGTCATGCAAGGGAAGCAATGCTTAATGGAAATCTTAATAATTTAATGATTATAGGAAAAGGAAGCTTGTTTCTTGGAAGAATGACTAACCTGTTTGATGGTGTTTCCATGCTTATAGAAAAGAATTCAGGAGAGACAGATGATGCACCACAGGTATCCAAGGAAGAAATAAAATCAATGATAGCAGATGCAATGAAAGACTTTGCAGAAAGTCTTATGAAATAGCAGTAGCAACTCTATACGATTATAAGGGGTGATATACGTGGAGCAAACGAAAAAGATGATAGCAGAAGTCTTCGGCGAGATAGCTGAAGGAATAAAATCAGGCAGCTTCAAGAAAAAGGTCAAGATAGGGCTTACCGCATTTGGCTCCGAGCATGGAGTAGATGAAATGTTAAAAGCAGCAGAGCTGGCAAAGGCAAAATATGATGATTTCGAAATAGTTCTTATAGGACCAAAAGTTGATTGTAATTTTCAGATAGTAGAAGTTAAAGACGCTGAAGATGGACATAAAAAAATGGTAGAGTTATTAGATAGTAAAGTGATAGATGGATGTGTAACTCAGCATTTTGATTTTCCAATTGGTGTGTCCACCGTAGGAAGACTTATGACTCCTGGAAGAGGAAGAGAAATGATCATTGCAACCACTACTGGTACTACATCCACAAATAGAAGTGAAGCAATGATTAAAAATACAATATCCGGCATTGCAGCTGCAAAAGCTATAGGCGTAAAAGAGCCCAAGGTCGGTATACTTAATGTTGATGGAGCAAGAGGAGTAGAAAGAGCATTAGTAGAACTTCAGGAAAATGGATATGGTATTAAATTTGCAGATTCTCTTAGAGCAGACGGCGGGGCTGTTATGAGGGGTAATGACCTTCTTGCAGGTACTCCTGATGTTATGGTTTGTGATTCTCTTACAGGTAATTTACTAATTAAGATATTTGCAGCTTACACTACTGGCGGGGACTACGAAACTGTAGGTTATGGCTATGGACCAGGAATAGGAGAAGGCTATGATAAACTTGTCAATATAGTTTCAAGAGCATCTGGTGCACCGCTTATTGCAGAAGCACTAAGATATTGTGCATCTTGTGCTCAGAATGATGTAATAATGAAAGCTAATGAAGAATTTAAGGCTGCTAAGAATGCAGGACTTAAAGATATTATTGACAAAATATTGATTAAGGCCGCGCCCAAGGGTGAAGAAAAAGTAAGTATTCCACCTAAGAAGGTTGTAACTTATGGTATTGTTGGAATTGATATACTTGAACTTGATGATGCCTGCAAGGTACTTTGGAAAAACAATATTTATTCTGAGACCGGTATGGGCTGTACCGGACCGGTAATTTTAGTAAGTGATGAGGATACAGAAAAATCATTAGAAATTTTAAAACGAGAAGGTTACAAATAATAGCAACATAATATTTATTTTAAATTAATTTGTTGGGTCAACTTTACAGGAAAAAACTACACCAATAACCTCAATAAGTAACATTTACAAAAGTAATTC
>JAJBWD010000290.1:0-4523 GCA_032907345.1 Bacillota bacterium
AATAATCAAATAAAAAAAATATTTTTTTGTAAAGGTTTCCACATCTTTATTGTTTTGTTAAAATCCGATACAATATATTTACATATTCTTTACACAAACAGAAGAGAGGCGGAAAGATATGGATGTTGATAATTTAATATTGTTTCAAAGAGAAAGAGACAAACGTATTTTAAAAACACAGCATTTGGAAGGTCAATCCCTGCTGACAAAGAAAATACTGGCTTTTCAAGTCTCTATCGGAGAACTGGCTGCTGAAACTAACTGCTATAATTTCTGGAGTGAAAGCAAGAAAACTGATAAAGATTTAATACTTACTAAGTACATTAAATCTTTAAGATCTTTAGTGTCCATTGGGATAGAAAAGAATTTTTCAGAGCTTACAACAGAAGATAAAGAATTAGATTTGGAAATCACCGAGCAATTTTTAAATCTTTTTATCGACACTAATGATTTGATTGTTTGTTCCTCAAAAGATAATTACATAACACTGCTTGAAGACTTTCTTTGTCTAGGTAGGTCATTGGGACTGGATGACAACATAATAAAAAGCAATTATATAGGACAATACTCTAACTAAAGCTGCATATGCAGCTTTTTTATTTTCAGTAAATTGCATAATTACCTTTCGGCTGGTTTTTCAGGTTAAAAATAACGAATTATTAACGTTTTTTTAAGCTGAAAATTAAACTCATTAATTATGCAATTTACTCATTTTAAGTAAATTTTCATGAAATTATATATTTAGTATTTTGGGTTAAACTAAGCATAGGAGTGTGATAAAATGTTTGGTTTAATTTTTTCCATTATAGCCGGCGTCTGTATGAGTCTTCAGGGAGTTTTAAACACCAGGGCCTCAGAAAAAATAGGTCTTACCGAAACAAATATGCTGGTTCAGCTTTCAGGACTCACACTAACCATATTAATTTTTATTTTCTTCAGCAGGGGTAATTTAAAGAAACTGGAAACCATAAATAGAATATATCTGTTAGGAGGTATCCTGGGAGTAATCATTATATATGCAGTTATGATAGGCATAGAAAAAATGGGAACTACCCTTGCCATATCCACCATTCTTATAGCTCAGCTGTCCTCAGCTGCCATTATAGATGCCTTTGCATTATTTGGAGCTAAGTATACTCCCTTTAGTTTAACAAAAGTTATCGGAGTTATCGTCATGATAGCCGGAATTGTAATTTTCAAGTGGAAAGGATAAATAAATTTTTATTAAAAAATCCGAAACAATAAACAAATTAAGTAATATAATATAATGTAACAATTTTTGGGTATTTATATGTTTAGAATTAGCAATAAACTGGATAAAAACATAAAATGGCTTATTAAGCAGGATTATTACGAAAAGTACAGAGTACTTATATCCTGTAATTCATTGATTGATAAGACAGCAGACAGAGTACTTATACTAAAGGGACAGATCATATACAAGCTTACTTATTCTAATATAATATGTGCTAAGCTTAACAAAAATTCTCTGCTTAGATTAATAGAGTACCCCTCTGTAAGTTATATAATGCTGGATGAAAGCGTAAATCTGCCCACATATTTTAAGTACAAAGGAATGATATCTTCCGTAAATATTGAGTCTGATTTAACAGGTAAGGGTGTAACCATTGGTATAATAGACAGCGGTGTATTTCCCCATAAAGATTTATCCTTCCCTAAAAATAAAATTACAGGATTTCTGGATATTGTAAATGATTATAAGTTTCCTTATGATGACTCAGGTCATGGAACCTTAATCTCAGGAATAATAAGTTCCTCAGGCTATTCCTCCAAAGAAAAATTTAAAGGTATTGCACCAGGTGCAGATATATTTATGATAAAAGCTTTCAGCAGCAATAATAAATCCTTTATTTCATGCATCTTAAACTCTATTGAATATCTTATTAAAAATTCAGAGGAATATGGCATAAAAATAATTTTATTGCCCTTTCAAATCAGCAACAGCTCTATAACTGCAGCCTTTAGTTCACTATTTAATATGGCCTGCCATATGGGAATTTCAATAATAGCTTCATCCGGAGAAAATGGCACATATAAAGACTCCATAACAGGATTTTCTTTATTGGAAAACTGTATAACCGTAGGCGGTTTTGATACTTTAAATAATGATATTTATAAAGATTCTTCTGGAGGGAATTCCAGATTAAAAAAGCCTGATTTTATATCTCCCTGTACCGGGCTGTCCTCTTTAAACAGCAGCATAAGATATATACCGGAGAGAAACGGAAAAAGATTGTTTCCTGAACCGTTAAAAGAAGGTTACTCCTCATTTTCCGGTATATCCTTATCATCAGCATATGCAGCAGCCCTGGCAGCACTTCTTCTTGAAAAAAATAAAAGCCTTCAGCCAGATGATATAAAATCTCTGCTAAAGGCTTCCTGTAAAATAATCAATTTACCTAAATACCTTCAAGGTGAAGGTCTCATTAATGACATTTTACGTTAAAATTTATTTTAAATATTTTAATGGGTTAACAGCAGTGCCATTTAGCCTGACTTCAAAATGAACATGAGGTCCTGTGCTATGGCCTGTAGAGCCAACATATGCTATCAGCTGTCCTCTTTTAATCTTCTGTCCAGCTTTGACTACCATCCTGCTGGTATGGCCGTAAAGTGTTTCAATTCCGCTGCCATGGCTTAATTTAACAAGATTGCCGTATCCACCGCTGTCCCAGGATGCACTCTCCACAGTACCATCTGCTGCTGCATATATGGGAGTGCCTATACTGGCTCCTATATCTAATCCCTTGTGAAGTTTTCCCCATCTATACCCAAAGTAGGAGGATATACCCCCTCTTGATGGTTTTGTAAGGAAAGCTATTCCTGCCAGAATAGGATTTTTCGTCCCTACTGCCACTATTTTATCAATAGATTTATTTATCACCCTGGTTTCTGAAGTATTTGACGACTTTACAGCTTCATTCTCCATATTTATAAGTTTATCTACTTCGTTAAGCCCTGCTTTCCCATTTTGCTTAGTAACTACAGTGCCGATAACGTAATCATTTGTCCATATAGTTCTGGTTGATGGGCTAATCTTCACGGTATTTGTTTTAGTTCCCCTGAAGCTTATCTTTATTATGTCATTATTATTGTTTCCTTTAATTATATCTTTAATTACCAGGTTATCTTCCCTTATTTCAGATAAGGGATGCATAATTTTATTATATGTAATCTGACTTAAAACCTTTATTTCCTTAATATCCTTAAGACCGCTCTTTTCTGTATAATATTCTGATACTCCCTGAATTATCTTATTGCCTTCTTTTTCATTTTCTACAATTGCTATCTCTTTACCGTCAATAACCAGCGCTGCAGCCTCTACCTTAACATCTGAGCTTTGAAGCAGAACTTTTTCTGCCTCAGTTTTAGTTAAAATCATATCCTCTGATACTTTTACTTTTTTAAGCTGAAATTCATCAGCTAAATCATAAGTCTTATATGTATCCTGAATATAGTTTTCCAAATTATATTTTGCTTCCCGATAGTCTGCTGTGCTTCCTACATAACCTATTGTCTTGCCATCTTTCATAATGGCCAGGGCATTTGGTCTTATAACCCGGTAATTTAAAGTACAATAAGAAACTGTTGCTGCTATTACTATTGCAGCCATCTCTTTTTTATACTTTAAGAGGTTCAAATTTATCACACTCCTTGCATACCCTTATAGTTTAACCTATTAATTAAAAATTATCAACCAGCCGCAATTTTAATGAACTTTGATTTGTTAGCTTATTTTTTATCTGATATAATTAGTGTACAATAAAAAAAGAGGATGATTAAATGAGTACATATAGATTTAAAAATTTCAGCACAAGTTATACCATGCTTAATAATGTTTTTATAGATAGTTATATGTCAAAGGCCAGAGGAGAATTCGTAAAAGTTTATATCCTGGGCCTTAGATTTATGAGCTCCGGGGAACTGGGCATATCTTCAGAAATAATTGCCTCTAACCTGAACCTGCTGGAAACAGATGTGCTTAATGCATGGAGCTACTGGGCTGAAGAAGGAATTATTAATTTCAAAAAACTAGATAACATGGGCAACTATGATATAGAGTTTTTGGAATTAACTCCGGAAGCTGAAAGCAAATCAAAAGTTGATATAGTTGAAGAGCTGTCAGACAACAAAGTAAAAGATTTACTGAAAAGTATTGAAAAGCTTCTTGGCCGAATGCTTTCTCCTAAAGAGGTAAGTCTTTATCTTTCATTTATGAAGGACTTTGGATTTTCCCCGGAAGTAATAGTTTTATTAGTAGATTACTGTATATCAAAAGGCAAGAATGATTCCAGGTATATTGAAAAGATAGCCATGTCCTGGAATGACAGCAATATTAAATCCCTGGAGGATGCACAAAGTTATATCAAGTTCCACGAGGATAAATGGATTAATATAAGAAAGGTTCTGACCTACTTAGGGATTCAGGGGACGGAGGTAATGAAGCCTCAGGAAGAAATGATCACAAAATGGCTGGTCACTTATAAATTTCCGCTGGATGT
>JAJBWD010000291.1:0-7733 GCA_032907345.1 Bacillota bacterium
AAAAGATTTTTTAACTGGGATTGCATATTTAACAATTAAGCTTATGAATTCAAATATTAAGCTTGTCAGCACTTAATGTTATGTAAGCTCTTGAGGCGTTATAGCTTAGACTGGCGTTACTTAAGGCTTTCTATAATTTAAATTGCAGCCAAAGTAATTTAGCTGCAATTTTTATATTAATATATTGGAGATGTTATTTTATGTACAAATGTATAATATTTGATGTTGATGGAACTCTTATTGATACGGAAGAAGGAATACTATCTTCCCTGCAGAGGGTGGTTAAAGAAGAATTAAATCAGGTTATTGATTTGGACAAACTTAGATTTGCTCTTGGCATCACAGGAGATTCAGCATTAATTAAACTGGGAATAAGTAATATAACTAGAGCTAGTCAGAATTGGATCAAATATATAGAAGACTACTCTCATCTTATTAAAATATATGATGGAATTGAGAAAAATCTGATTAAACTCAGTAGTGCAGGATTTTATACAGGAATTGTTACATCAAGAACTGTACAGGAACTGAATAATGACTTTTTTCCATTAGGTCTTCAAAAGTATATGGGAACAATAATTTCAGCTGATGATACAAAAAAGCATAAGCCGGAACCGGATCCCCTTCTTAAGTTTCTTGAAACCAGCGGTATTGATGCCTCTTCTTCTTTATACATTGGCGATACTATATATGACATGAAATGCGCCAATGGTGCGGTCATTGATTTTGCTTTAGCTTTATGGGGCGCTAAATCAGCAGAGGGTATTACTGCTGCAAAATATATATTAAAAAGCCCGGATGAAATCTGGGATATTGTCAATCATTAAGATATCACCAACCGCAAGTTAAATGATATTATCATTTTTTAGGGGGAACCTGAAAAAGTCCCCCTTACCACATAATTAATTTATAATTTATATTTGCATATAACAGATTTTATTTCCATATAGTCAATTTGGGGAGGAAGGGCTTCCTTTATGGGTTTTAATTTAGAGGAGCCCACTTCATTTACTGCATTTAATATTATTTCCTCATGCTCAGGTTTAATAAACATGCTCCAGTCCACCTTATAACCTTCTGCAGCACACCTTATTATATGATCCTGAATTGTAAGCATTTTAAGTTTTCTTTCCTTTGATATCTGCTCCAGAGATATACCTTCTTTAAGCATATTGTATGTTTCTATATGGCTCTTTACTTCCTCAGGTTCATCTGTTACTGCCGGTACAGAAATGCTGCTGCTTCCTGTATATTCTTTTATTGCATCTATGAATACTTTTCCATACTTTTTTAGTTTTATCTCTCCTACTCCTTTAATTTTACTTAATTGTTCCTCATCCTTAGGGAGATACTTACACATTTCATTTATAGCCGAATCTGCAAATACTATGTATGGAGGCACCTTTTCTTTTTCAGCTATTTCTTTTCTGAGAGACCTTAATATTTCAAAAAGTCCATTGTCATCCTTCACTTTTAGTTTTTGCTTTGTAATTCTTTGAAATACCTTTTCTTCTGATTTTAAAACAGAAACACCCTTTTGTGTTAACCTGACCACAGGGAATTCTCCTTCTGTAAGAGAAAGGTAATTTTCTGCCACAAAAACATTTATTAAATCCTTTATCTGCTTTAAATTATAGGTTTTTAAAAGGCCATAGGTGGATATGCTGTTTAGTCCAAGTTCTAATACCTTTTTATTCTTAGAACCCTTAAGTACTTCTCCTACCAGCACAATGCCAAATCTTTGCTTCATTCTGAGTATGCAGGAAAATACCATCTTAGCTTCTTGTGTAACATCTGTTAAATCCGTATCATTATTGCAGCTGCTGCAGTTTCCGCAGTTATCAGGCACGTTCTCTTCACCAAAATACTGCAGAATGTACTGTCTTAAGCATCTGTCCGTATGGCAGTAATCAACCATGTTCTGCAGCTTTTTATATTCGTTATTTTTTCTGTCAGGATTTAAGAGTGTCTGCTCTATAAGAAATTTCTGAATGATTACATCCTGGGCAGAGAAAAGAAGAATACATTCTGAGGCTTCTCCGTCTCTTCCCGCACGGCCTGCCTCCTGATAATAGCTCTCTATATTTTTAGGCATATTATAATGAATTACATACCTTACATTTGATTTGTCAATGCCCATTCCAAAGGCATTTGTAGCAATTATTATATGTTTATTGTCGTATATGAAATCCTCCTGATTCTCTATTCTGTCCTGTTCATTCATTCCCGCATGATATTTCCCAGCTGAAAATCCTTTTTTATTAAGAATAGAATGAAGGTTATCCACTTCTTTTCTTGTGGCAGCATATATTATTCCGGATTTTTCCCGATTATTATTTATGTACTTCAGCAGAAAATCTGTTTTATTTTCATCTCTGATTACAGAGAAAGTCAGATTTTCTCTGTTAAACCCGGTTACAAATACTTTGGGAGTTTTAAGCTTTAGAAGGTTTATTACGTCATTTCTTACATTTTCAGTTGCAGTAGCTGTAAATGCTCCTACAACAGGGTTTGATTTTATACTTTCTATAAAGCCGGGTATGTTCCTGTATCCCGGCCTGAAGTCATGCCCCCACTGAGAGACGCAGTGAGCCTCGTCTATAGCAATAAATGATATGCTAAGGCTCCTTGTCAGTTCTATAAAGCTGCCTGCTTCAAGCCTTTCCGGAGCCACATATAATAATTTATAATCTCCTCTGTACGCTTTCTCAATCCTGTTTTGAACTTCCATATTACTTAATGAACTATTTATAAATGAGGCAGGAATCCCTATGCTTTCCAGGGAATCTACCTGATCCTTCATCAGTGAAATCAGAGGTGAGATTACAATAGTAATTCCCGGAAAAAGCATGGCAGGAACCTGATAGCAGATTGACTTTCCTGCTCCTGTTGGCATAACTGCAAAGGTATCGGATCCTCCTAGTATGCTGTCTATTATTTTCTGCTGACCTTCCCTGAAGGAGTCATAGCCAAAATATTTTTTAAGAACCTGGGTAGATGTTTCCATAATCCTGCCTCCATATTTAGTCAATTATTAATATAAGGTAAATTTCCTGATATTAAGATTATTACACTTTACTAATATAATATACAGTAAAATCAGCAAAAAATAAAAGCCACAATATGGCTTTTATTTTTCCAGAAGTAAAATAAGTTAAATTATGTCCTCATATACCTTTTCCGGAGGCAGTTCAAGGATTTCAGGATGCTGCATCAAATTTCTGATAAACCTAAAAGAACTGGCAAAGTAATGACCGTCTGCTATTCGCTCATCTGTAACTGCCTTGATGTTAATATATTTTTTCTCAACTACATTATTTTCTTTATCTATAACCTTTTCCTTTATTTTTGCACCAAAAGCTACAAATATGGAGGTAGTTCCAAACTCATACAGATGGTGAAATACAGGCTGTATGCCAATTGATCCTAAATCAGTAACAAAGGCGCTGGTATGAAAGGGACTTAACTCAATAAGAGACATTGGCAGTAATCTGTGATAATCAAGCACCCTTATTATCCATAAAAGAAATTTAACTATAAATCCGGGACAGTACATAATAAGCTTAGCAATCTTGTCCGTATCATTAGAATTATCAATTTTTTTATTCTCAGCTATTGCGGCATTGAGCTTTTCAACCACATCAAATATTGTATCCTCTGGGTTAAATTTTAATTTTATAGTAGTCTCAGGGCTGTCCGGATGAAGCTTCTTTTTTATAGCCAATGAAATTAAAATTTCATTTCTGGCATAAACCCTCTGGCCTGCTATAAATCTGTTCAGACCGGGTTTTTGGGATAGTGTTCTTACCAGCACGGCTATTATTACATGAAGAAACCCTATATTCTTAATACCTGCGTTTCTTTTTGTTCTGATGTATTCTTCAATATTATCAAATTCTATTTTATCATCATAATAGGTTTGTGCATCAATTCTTGTCCTCATAATGTAGGGTATTATTTTAAAAAAAGGATCTAATGTTCTTATAAGTCTGCCGTCATTTCTGTCACCAAATCTTCTTTTGTGAATTCCCATTCAATCTCCCCCTTATATTAACTAGCAATCCTACTTACAATATTATACTCTCTATGCATATAATTCAATAAAAATCGCCTATTTCAGGCAATTATTAAAAGAAATGCTTTTATTCTTTGGCAGGTTATTCCAAAGCCGCTTCCAGCTTTTGATATAAATCCGGGTAATTCTTTTTCACATTTACCGGCCTTAAGTCTTTATTTACCAAAGCATGAAGTGTTCGCCCGGTATTTATGGGTTTCTCGTTCCCATCTTTATATATTTTATATTCAAATTCCAGTTTTACAGGGGAAACCTTTGAAACCTTGGCCTCTACAGTTAATTCGTCTTCATAGTAAGCTGCACCCATATATCTGCACTGCAGCTCTACAAGGGGAACTCCAACCCCCATGCTTTCCATTTCCGTATAAGTCAAACCAATCTTTTTTATAAGATCTGTCCGGGCTACCTCATACCAAATAGGATAATTTGCATGATGAGCAATTCCCATCTTATCTGTTTCTGCATATCTTACCGTAATTTTACTTCTTGATATCATAAATTTCATTCCTTTCTGCTGTGTATACATATTTTAATGCCTACTTAATAAGTCATCAGGCAAATATATTTATAAAGCTATGAATCAGGATACTGCTTCAAGTACTCCTTATCTTCCACTTTCTAAATCATTTTATATTAACAAAGCGTTTCAAACATCTTAAATTCTCGACTTTTTACTGATTTTCTCAATAAATTTATCCAGCCTTCCTTTTACTAATTCATCTTCTATCAGGTCTCCATTTATTGATTTTCTGTCATAATCCCTTGATGAAAATAAAATCGTTTCAGGATAAAAGGTTCTGTTTGAAAATTCATAAAGCGCTTCGTGCAGTGCCATATCTCCCCCTGAAGAAAGATTACCGGTTACTATAAGATTTATTTTCTTTAAGAAGTCATCCTCATAGTTTTTATCCGTTTTGAAATACCCCTGAAGTCTTTCAGAAAAAGTAAAGTATGCTGATGACAAATGCCCCCTATATGTAGGTAAAGATAGTATAATAATATCTGATTTAATACATCTGCTAATTAATTTATCCATATCATCCTGTTTAGGACATTTACTGAAGAAACAAGCATAACCGCAGTCTCTGCATGGACTTATGTTATAGTTATATAGGTTTATTGCCTCTGTTTCATAATTTTTATTTTGAAATTCTTCTAAACAATACTCAGTAAATTTTTCACAATTACCATTCTGTCTGGAACTAAAGGAAATTCCTAGTATTTTCATTTACTTGTCCTCTTAATGTTTTAATAACTTCCAGGGTTTAATCCTGACATACCACTCAAACATGACACTGTATTTATCTTAAGTTTAATGTTTTTCTCAAATCATGTCAAAAAATATTAATGTAACTGTACTTACTTATAAACAACTA
This sequence comes from Bacillota bacterium, assembly GCA_032907345.1. Classification (GTDB taxonomy): domain Bacteria; phylum Bacillota; class Clostridia; order Clostridiales; family Clostridiaceae; genus JAJBWD01. Next base: position 5,452 of record JAJBWD010000291.1, read on the forward strand.
TTTATTTTTAATATAAATAGGTATACCATAAATTTATATAGAAAATTAAATCAGCTGCTTATTATAAAGCTTTATATAATAATTAATTGAACTTAGGAGAAAAATTTATGATTCAATTTAGAAAAGTAATTATCTTTTTATTTGTTTTAATTCTTTTCATTTACATGATCAGAACATCCTACTCTGCAAAAAAGAAGTGGAATAACAAAAGATATTTTTACACTTTACTTATGTTAAACGGGGGCCTGGGTTTTTTATTAATAGCTACTTTTTTAGATATGATTACAATATACATACAGTACCAATTTATATATGCAGCAATAAAAGTATTTTTTACACTTGGAGGAGTCATTTTCGCAATGGGACTTATTAAGTGGACTGATTTTACCTGGGAAATTATGAATAAACTTGAAATGATGGCTCTTATGGATTCAATGACCGGTGTTTTGAACAGAAACGGTTTAGATATAATCTCTGATGCTGCTTTGAAAGTTAAAAAGCCATTTTATGTTATCGTATGTGATCTTGACGGAACTAAAAGGATTAATGATTCATTCGGACATATAGAAGGAGATAATTATATAAGCAAAGCTGCAAAAATAATCAGCAGTACAACTGGATCTAAGGGGCACCTGGCACGAATTGGCGGAGATGAATTTGTTATAATTCTTGATTATATAGAAAAAACTGAGCTGAACGGTATGATATCCCGCATTAAAAAACAGATTTGCGAAATAAATCCGAATAAAAGTACCGGCATAAGCTTAGGTTGTGCATTATTCCCAACAGACGGAACAAGCTTTATGGAATTATATAAAACAGCTGATAAATTGATGTACGATGATAAAAAAGCTTAATTTCTATACTTTTGTTTTAGCTTTTATTATAAAATTAATTATATAGAAAAATTAGGAGGAGTACTATGTCATATTTAAATAAGCCAATCATAAATGGCAAATTAAAATTAAAAAACAGACTGGTTATGCCGCCTATGGCAACAGCTAAGTCTAATGAAGACGGAAGTATAACTAAAGATATTTTAGACTATTATAATGAAAAATCAGAGGGCGGATACATTGGCCTTATTATAATTGAGCACAGCTTCGTATCTAAACAGGGAAAAGCAAGTGCCAGGCAGCTTTCAATATCCAAAGATAGTGATGTGGATAAATTAAAGGAATTAGCAGATATAATTCACAAAAACGGTTCAAAGGCCGTTATGCAGATTAACCATGCAGGAAGCGCAGCCAGCAGATCTGTTACAGGTTTAGATGTAGTAGGCCCATCCCCTGTATCAAACCCGTTTAAAAGCGATACTGTCCCAAAAGAGCTCAGTATAGAGGAAATTAAAGATATAATAATTCAGTTTAAAAATGCAGCACTTAGAGTTATGGAGGCCGGCTTTGATGGAGTTGAGATCCATGGAGCCCATGGATATCTTTTAAATCAATTTATGTCACCTCTTACTAATAAAAGATCTGATGAATATGGCGGAAATTTGCCTGGGCGAATTAAACTTCATTTAGATATTATTAAAGAAGTCAGGACGGCAGTGGGAAAAGACTTCCCAATACTTCTTCGCCTTGGGGCTTCAGATTATATGGAAGGCGGTACCACCATTGAGGACAGTATATTAGCTGCAAAAGAATTTGAAAAGGCCGGCCTTGATATGCTTGATATTTCAGGAGGATTTTGCAGATACTCTCTTCCAGGTCACAAGGAGCAGGGATATTTCGCACCTTTATCTAAAGCAATAAAGGAAGCAGTATCAATTCCTGTTATAGTGGCCGGTGGAATAACAGAGGTTCAAGCTGCAGAAGAAATTTTATCAAATGACAAAGCAGATTTAATCGGAGTTGCCCGGGCAATATTGAACGACTCTAAATGGGCAAAAAAAGCTATGGAAAGATTATAGCAAGATTATTTTAAAAGACTTAGTATTAAGTCTTTTTTTATTTTATTTAAGGTTGGGGACAGGTCTAAACCTGAAAAGCATTTGAAACCAAATACAATAAAAATGAATATAAATATAATATAGATTATATAGGAGTTATAAAATGCAAACTATAAGCAGTTTTAATCCTTATAGAAAACTGGTAGTGGGAGCAGATGCCAAAATTCCGCTATCAAACGGATTATATAGAAGAGCTATCAATTTAGATAATGCAGCTACCACTCCCCCATTTTTATCAGTTATTGAAGAAATTAATAGATTTGCTCTCTGGTATTCCTCTGTCCACAGGGGAGCTGGCTATAAATCAGTACTATCGACAAACATATAT
>JAJBWD010000292.1:0-2584 GCA_032907345.1 Bacillota bacterium
GACTGGTTAACTGTTTTAACCAGGCCTATATTCTCTGCATAATAGTCTTTTCTTGTACTGTCCTTATATTCCGTTGTAACCTCAATGCACTTGTAAGTTCCGGCAGCTGCTGCTATTTCTGCTTCCATATTCGTAATTGACCTCTTAGTACCGTCAGAAAGTGTCCAGGAATTTCCTTTTTTTAATGGCTCCTTTAATAATACTTCATTTTTATTTGCAGCTTTATTAATGAAGTTTTCTCTATAGTAGCATTCATTTAACGAATATACCAAGGTGAGCTGACCATTCTTCATTTCCAGAACATTAACAGTTTCAGTACCTCCATTATCTGTTCTGAGCTGAATTTTATTTCCTTGTATATAATCTGTATATTGTATATAAGCGGCATATTCATTTCCTTCACCCTGATAACTATACTTCACATTTGAAAGAAAGGGATAGAAAGCTTCAATCTTCTCTGTTTTAGTTTCTGTATTATCAGTAACATTTGGCTTTTGATTATTATCAGGCTTTTCAGTATTGGATTTGCTGCTGCATCCTGACAGTAAGATGAATACCATAACCAGAAGAATGGAAAAGAATCTTTTTTTCATACTCTCCCTCCTTTTAATTAAGTTAAATAAATATTGAATTATCCTTATTAGTTTACCCATATTTCCCTGTATATAATATACGAAAAAAAATAAGTAAAGTTAAAGTATAACTGAATTTTTTATGTTATAATAAGAAAAAAACAGCAGGTGAAAAATATGTTTTTTAATAGGGAAAAAATAATCATAAAAACAGATAAAAAAGCGGATTGTATTAAATACTTTGTGGATTACAGCAGGCTGAAAAATAAAAAGGAATTTGCCATAAAGCTTATAACGGACATATTTCAGGATGGCTTAATCCTGGGTGTAATAGATACAGGTTTAATGTACAGCACCAGCAGAGAAGGCAATGAGAAATTATCTGAAAGCCTATATGAATTATGTACCAAGTATTCTATTGAAAATAAGGTTATTAAGACTAAAAAAGAAGCTAAAGGAATGTTTGGAACAAAGGTGAAAATAGGCGACAGGGAAAAGGAATATGATTATATATTTGGCCTTATCCTGGATAGGAAAAAGATTGAAAATCTTAGTGACATTTTTAATGAATATAATGCAGGATTTTTTTCCGCTGCAAATTCAAATATATTAGAAAGCTTTGATTTGGATTATCAGGATAAAGAATTTGACTTAAGCATTTTTAATGATAATTATATGAGCAGGATGGCAGTAAATTCAAAGACCTCAAAAGATTTGGAAAATGTTCTGGAAAAGGTAAAGGAAGAATTTAAATAGCTGAAGCTGAAATTACTCATGATATTTATGATTTAATAGGACAAGCATTAAAAAAGTGCTTGTCCTTAATTATTCCGGGTAATTCAGATTTTCTTCTGATATATTTAAAAGAACCTGGTTTAGAAACCTATCTGCATAATATTTTGCCATGGGCAGGTTTATGTCCAGGAAGTTTCCACAGTCTCTGGCAGCAGCACCTGGAATTACCCCCTGGTAATCTATAATAAATTTACACATATCAATCATAAGATCAACGATATCCTCTGATTTATAATCTCCGTTTAATAACAGATAAAATCCTGTTCTGCAGCCCATAGGTCCGAAATAAACAGTTTTTGGTCCATAATTTTTATCATTTCTTAAAAAGGTTGCTCCTAAATGCTCTATGGCGTGAACTTCAGCTGTGTTCATAACCGGTTCAAAATTAGGTCTTATCATTCTGATATCAAAAGTTGTAATAACATTATCTCCAATAAAGTCTTTTCTTGAAACATATATACCCGGACATAGTTTTAAATGATTAATTGTAAAACTTGCTATTTTATCCATTCTAATCTCTCCCTGCAAATTACTTATTTATTATATTATATCAAAAATAAGGCTTAAGGGGAAATTAAATGATCCTTTGCACCACCTTCACAGCATGTCCAATTTCAATATAGTTATCAATATATTTATGAACAGAGGCACATAGGCGAAAAACCGGTGCCCTAATCTTCATCCAGATAATGCAGTATGCTCTGCAGGCTATCACCATCAAAATCACTTAAAAAGCTTTCCATCTCCTTATTCATCTGCTCATAAAGCTCAGCTCTTTCATTTTCTTCTTTTTCAAGTTTTGCCCTTGTATCAGGAACCTGACCCAGTATTTTATGGAAACCGGATTTATTGATGGTAATCAGGAAACAGGAGCTCCCTATAGTAAGAGACAGCTTATCTATGTCTTCAAATCTCACATCTATATTAAAACCATCCTCTTTAAGCAGATCATCTTCAAATAGGAATACCTGGCTGTTTATATTTATTCTTGACTGTCCTGATCCCAGAAGCCTGATGGAACCAAACATGTTCGGAAGCAGAACTTTGATTATATCCATGCTTATATAATCTGTAACTGATTTTACAGAACCTGCTTTATTGCTTTCATAAATGTCAGACACTGTAAAACTCAGCTTGAAGCCATGATCCAGGAGTGTCCTTATTACCAGATATAAATCTCTTGTATCAAAATATGCAGAGGTTTTGTTTTGCAGACA